>JBEIOQ010000023.1:0-22966 GCA_040377495.1 Halobacteriovoraceae bacterium | reverse complement strand
ATTCCCTATGAGTTGGGAAGTTTTGAAGAAATTCTGTTCCGTTGGTTTCACGAAGGTATGGATGCTTTTAATTCTTATATGCAAGCTTCCAGCTATATGCTCATGACATTTGAAAAATACTTAAAAGAAGCGAAGAAAGACCCCGATGCATTTTTGGAAAATAATCAGAAAGTTCTTAAAGATCTGGTGGGACAAACAAAAGAAACTTATAAAGAAGTGAAAAAGCTTTTGAATTCCGGACGAAATCGCCTAATTGCCCTGAATTCTTTTCATAAAGATGAAGCGATTCAAATCGTAAAAGACATTCAAAGTTTGGAAGACTCAAGCCAAGTTCGTCAGTTCTTAAATCATTCTTTTGATGAATTTGGTGTCACTCATGAAGAAGCGAAAACCGAACAATATTTTTTATGTCCCACTGAAACTATGTCTCTGCCCTACTTCCCTAGTCTAAACAGTGACGGTCTTTTGATTACCTATGATCGTAAAGTGGCGACGACGACAGAAAAAATTGACTTAATGACCATTGATCATCCGATGGTGAATGATTTGATTGATCTGATTTTGTCTCAAGGAATTGGGAACGTCAGTGTTGTCAAATGGACCGGACCGCGCAATATTCCAGCACTCGAATGTATCTTTGTTGCCAACCTTATGGGGCAAAGCCAATTTGAGCCGGCCCGCTACTTTTCAACTGAAGTCATCCGGGTCTTGATTACTTTGGATGGAAAGGATGTCAGTGCCAAACTAAGTTTTGATCAAATGAACCAGGAATCAGTTCAGGCCGATGCCAAAGATATGCAAAAAATTCAGGGACTACCAAGGTCATCGCTTAAAAATATCATTGCGTTGGCCAAAAAACTCGCCCTTCCTCAGCTAGAAAAAATCAAGGCAGAAAAATTAACTTTGATGACGAAAAGTTTGGACGATGATATTTCACGTTTAGAAAACCTCAAGGCAAAGAACCCTAATATTCGTGATAACGAACTGGTCTTTTTACAAACAAAGAAAAAAGAACTGCTGGAAGGGGTGAAGAATCTTGATTTGCGCTTAGATAGTCTGCGTTTAGGGATTCCCAAATAATTGTTAAATATCATTCCATAAAAAAACCCCACCGAAGTGGGGTTTTTCTTTTGCAATTTATAACTTTTTCCTAAAGAGCACTCATGGCCTGAAAGTTTGCTTCCATTGGACAAGCATACTGTGAAATATTTACGTTACCAATCCAAGGTTTAATTGGCTTCACTAGCTCTTGATTAGCCGCTAAGATTTGAGCGATTGGTCTACCTGGGTTCGATGCTACAAATGTATTCGCTGTCGCGATGTTTGCTGTCACATAAGGTTTCAATTTAATTGAGTTTGAAATGGCAATTAACTCCGATTTAAAAGAACTGTCATAACCAACATTGGAAGCTGAAGCATAGCTAGTAGCATAGGAAACGAATTTTGCTGCAGCGATAGATGCATTAGCATCACCAGCAACAGCCGCATTTAAATCCGGAACCATGTGTTCAAGTGGAAATGAAGCAAGCACTGATGGTGCCATGGCGGCATAGTTTGCTTGTACTAATGTCTTATGTGGTAATTGAGAAGCAACAAGTTCTGCCTGGATCGCCGGAGTTAACTCATGAACCACTGGCAACGAAGCCACAGGTTGAGAAAGTGGATTCGCGATTGTTCCTGAGGCTACAACTGTATTTGTCTTACTACCGACAATCGCTCTTTCTGAGACTGCAATACGCTTGAACACTCGCTCACAAATTTTTTGTTTTAGAGCAATCGGTTTCACAACATATTTACACGTCTTAGGATCAAAAACACTTGGTCCATTAATAATGGTTGTACATTGAATAGGACCTTTAGGGACTGCATAGAAAGTAAAAGCTGATTTTAAAGCACTGGCCGACATTGAAGCATAGTTAACTCCACCAATGCTCGGTAACGTCGCTGTTCCACAACGGTTGGCGGCAATAGCAGCTTGAAAAGATTTCACCGCATTCGCCTCAACGTTACTGGTTAAAACATTTACCGGGTGGTTGGCAAATACTCTGGCCTGAGCAGCAGGGGAAACTAATCCTTCAGCGAAAATCACACCATGGGCCAATGAGATGCCCGGCTGTGAAGCAATTGGATTAAGCAGAGTCACTGGATAAAGGCCGTCTCCTCTAATTCCTGCAACTTTTGCAGTTACTAGTTTGTAAGTCTGAATTGAACCAATATTTAAAGGTACTAATTTACATTGTCCAAAACCTAAAGTGAGGGCAATACGTAGAATGTCTTTTTGCGGATAAACATTGAGTAATTTATCTTTATAAGCAGCTAGATTCCATGAATTGGCCACCGGTTGAATGTCAGTTGCTGCTGTCGCTGATACAGCCGATACTGCGCCTGCTGAGATGGCAGTTGACGGTGACAAAGTTGCTGAAGCTGACTCACCTAATGCACCAATCGCAAAAGCTTGAATCGAAGTAAGCATTGTTCCGACGATTAAGCATGTTTTCATGTTTCGCATACGTTCCCCTCCTGAAGATATTTATACTTTTTAAAAGTAGCTAAAACTTTTAGTATCTCTATTCTAAGGGCAATTTCCTTTTTCTGTTAAAAAAATCCCTCTGCACACATTCTAAGCATACTTAACTCCCTGAAAGACCGAGATACTTCGTCGGTCTTTCAATGTATTACCCCTATCCCGTAGGTGGTTAGGTGCCTGTCAAAAAAAGGTGGCACTAACCACAAATCAAGTGGTTGTGTGGAGAGCATTTTCCTTTATAATGGTTATATTCTTTCCATTTTTCGAATCAAAAGGACTGCATATGTTTCGTCAGAAAAAATTAGATCAAGCTGGTATGGGGCTCATGGAAGTCGTCGTGGCACTAGGTCTTTCTGGAGTACTCGTTGTCGTTTTAATGCAACTAAGTAAACAACAAACCGACCAACAAAAATCGGCCATGAGAAATATCGAGTTAACAGAAATCCAACAAAAATTTGTCGGCATGTATTCAGGACAAACTGCCTGTGATGCAACTTTTGCTTATGTAAAAATGGGTGAAACTTTAAATGAATTTCGAGTGGCTGAAATTCAATACGATCAACCTCCTTTTGCTCAAGTGGGAGAACCTTTCCAGGCACTGAAGGTTTATATTGAAGAAATGAAAGTGCTCAGTAATGTTGAAATCAATGAGCTCATGGCCTCTGGAAAATATCCTGGTCTTAGTGCTGTTGCACCTTCCACTGCCCAGGCCAATCTAGGTCATGCCGATATTCAATTCCGCGTGAAATTTAATCGTGGGGCGAGAGGTGGAATCGGTGCTCAAGTCACCCAGAAAATCTTTACCATTCCAGTGATTATGGGAAAACTTGAGCCTAAAACAGATATGACTGCGGTAGATGCTAAAACTCAATGTCATAATGCGGGTGGATTTGTAGTCGATCCAACAACCTTAGAAGCGACTTCTACTTGTAATGATTTAACGGATGATTGTGCGGAAGAAACTGGTGGGCAAATGGAAGTACAGTGTTTGATTGTAGATTCTAATGTCGATGATATGTCTATTTTGAAATGTAGAGCACTGAAACAATGATCTTAGAAGTTTTGATTGAAGGACGTGGAAAACAGCGTCTGAACTTTAAAGGTGAGAAATGTATTGTTGGAAGGTCCAATAAGGCTGACTTGCAGCTAGATTTTGAAGGTCTCTCTCGTAAACATATGGAAATCGAGACCGATGGCAAACATTTCTTTGTCACCGATCTTAACAGCACCAATGGCCTAATCATTAATGGAGAAAAAATTCCCGCGGGCAAAAAAACACCTTACTTTGATTTTTTCCCGATTAAAGTCGGTGATCACGTTACGATTTCTATTTATCCAGATGATTGGTCTTTTGATGAAGAACAAAAAACTTCCACACTCAATACTATAATTCCAGTGGACGACGAACCAGGTGGAAAATCCAATCGCCCCCGCTCAAAATACAGCAAAATCAGTGCCGATAAAGTTAAACCTGCAAGTAAAGTCCCCACCATCGTTTTAGGTCTTATGGTGCTCGTTGGTTTTTACTTTTATTACGAAGCCGTAAAGCCAGCTGACGATTCAAATGTAACAGTGATCCAAGATAACACCGCCAAAAAGAAAAAGGGTGACTTCTCTTTTGAAGTTCCTAATAACAACTTGGCAAAAATTGCTCAACAAGCTCCTTGTGCAACCGCAGAAGAAGCAAAGCTTTGCCAATTAATTCCCAATCTCAATCAGTTTGAAGGTTTTAGAATTACCTCTGGAGGAATCTTTGTCTTCATCGATATTGAAAAACGCCCTATTGATGCTGCTGGCTCAGCTCAATTTGCTAAAATTGAGTCACCTTTAAAGGAAACCATTTTTTTCAGCTCATTTATAATGAAATCGGAAGTGATTGAAGTACTAAAACAATATCCTTACGCCTATGCAGTAGGATTTAAATTGCTCAGCGGAAAACCGGAATTTTATCACCAAGTTGCATTTAAGAAGGTGGAGAATTTCGCTCTCACGGCAGATAATTTAACAGGAATCTATGCTTTCTCTTTCAATCTCGCAAATACAAGATTTTTTAGAGAAATTATTAAACCAAGTCTGGTGTACAAAAAACTCTAATGCCTACTCACAAACCTTCAAATGCTCGCTCTCATTGGTCCCTTCTAGCCTTTTCAGTTTGAATTGGAAAACTCCTCGATACATACCAGCAGCAAAGGAGTTTCCAGACATCCACATCGGAGTAAAGAAGTTTTCTGCTCCCGTATTGGAATAAGTCGCCACTTTTTCACCCGTTGGAAGATAAACATTAATATAACTAATACTGGTGGCCACAATAAAATTCTGCTGATTTAAAACCATCTGACCAAAATCAAAAAGCTCACGCACATAATTCGTTTGAACAATTTTCTGTATTTGTCCTGAACGATTCATAAAGTAGAGTCGCCCATCCTGCACAGACGCCACCACCAATCCATCTTCTCCAACCAACATCGGTTGATGGGCCACGATCGGAGGAATAGGAAATGATTCACGATTTGTATGATTTAATTGGGTTTCACCTGAATAAGGTAATTGGGCAATCAAATTCGGTTTCATCTCTTCAGTATCTGACCAGTCAATGGTATAAACTTTTCCCGATTGAGATCCAACATAAATACGTGAACCACTAACATTGACTTTACTTAAACGAGTTTTCGCTTCCACCATAACTTTCTTGAGTAAATTTCCTTCTAGGTCGTAAATTAAAATCTTCCCTTGATCAGTGGAGACATAGAGTTTTTCGTTATAGATAAAAGTCTGAGAAAAGAAAATTAAGTCATCATTCGGAATTTCTACCAAATTGACCACTTTCGCATTTTCAATGAACACTAGTTTCGAAATTTGTCGTAGTGGAGGGCCTTCCTCATAGTCTACTAAGACGACAATCTTATCGTTACCAATTTTATGCAGATCATTGATCACATAAGCGTCATCCAGTTTGATCACATTTTTTTCTCTTAAACTTAAGTCGTAGAATAAAATTCGTGCATCGTAGGTTGAAACGGCAAAACCTTTGGCCGCATTTTTTTCATCATAAAGAACCACAGGAATACGCGAAGAATCGACAGATGTTATCGAATCATCTGGACGCAAACTTGGGATCGTCACTTTCTTCACGACTTGCATTTTATCGTTGAATAAATAGAGACGACCATTGATCGCTCCTGGCCCTTTTAATCCATCACAAGCGGCCATAAAAAGTGTCGTGCTCGCCTTCGCTGGATTCCCGCAAAACTCTCCCACTGCATTGGTCGACATACGAAGACCTTCGGTTAAAGCAAAAGCTGGCGAGGATTCAGTCACTTTACAATATTTAGGAGGTTCCATCTGGCGTAGATTTTTATCTAGCGCCTCTACTTTATTCAAATAAAACGATAAGGTCTTACCTTTACTCAAAGTCTCTTTGATGATGACTTCTTTTTTCTTCTCTTCAAAAGCTACAATTTTTTGCTCAATCTCTATTAAACTTTCCTGCAAAGAAGCCTGAGCTTCTATCGGCCTTAAGTGCTTAAGTGAAATCTCAAAAGAGCCAGTTGCTTCAGAAAAACTAGCGGCTTTGGTGTTAAAGGAACAAACTAAAGTTCCCTGATTACCAGTTCGACCTTTTCCTACGGTACTTAGACCTTGAAATATAAGTTTTTGATAAGTACCCTGACCTTTAAACCCACAAATCAAACTAAAAGGTTCGGCATTAGGAACTAGAAGTTTCTCTTTTTTTACCAGAGAAAAAGAACCATTAAGCCCTATCGGGCCATAACTACTACCGGCCATGCCACCGGGACTGGCCAGTCCAGTACTAGAAACATGTTCAATATAATCATTAAGCTCCAGCTCTATTACCGTATTATAAATAATGGAAGCATTCACTCTCTTCTTCAAGCTCTTTAGTAAACTTCGTGACTCTAACTTACTAATCAAATCACGATCAAATTTTTGATTTTGAATGGCCAGATCTAAACTCGTTTTGAGAGCGACCAGACCAAGTTTTTCCTGCACTACTTTTTCTAATTCCTCACCACCATATTCATAAGGAGATGGCCGATGGGGCTTTACGGAATAGCCTACCGTAAAATCGATATGGCGAGCGATCCCCCGATACTGGCAAAAGATACTGCGAGTAAAATCAGAGAGCTCCATAACGGTGGAGTTTTTAGTAATTTGAAATTCTTTAATAAAGTTTTCGCTGGCGAAACCCTTGACCTCTTCTTCATAAATACGGCATTGAATAAGATCAATATCACGGGAACTCTCATGGAGTTTGGCGGTTAAATTGAGTTCCATGGGTAAGGAACGCTGATAAATTTGCATCTCACGAGGAAGATACTCAGTAACACTATAAAGCCTGTAGTCTTTAAAAAATTCAGTTTCAGATGCAGGTAACCTTTGCTTAACTTCCTTCATCACCTTTTTTTCACTCATTTGAGCACAACCGATGAATAAAAGAGGAAAAGTCATTCCTGCTAAAAGGCTGCAACGAAATACATGTTTAAGATGATTCTTCACAAGTAACCTCAATCTATAAAAGACCCCATTTTTTACCATTGCTCTCTTCGACAGAAAAACCCAAATACTTGAGTTTTTTGCTTTAATTCTGTTATAAAATCAAGTTCTTGACGAGCATCCCTTTCAGGCCTAAAGTTAAAGAGTCTTCACCAAATTGAGCATAATTCTGGCCCCTTCACAATTTAGGGTGGATGGCCATTGGGGGAGTCTTTCGTGAGTGCATTCAACGAAGAAAAGATAAAAAAAATCTTAACTCACATTCAACAACTTTTACCGATCCAAGCTCCTCTCCCTTCTTTTGTTCACAATAATATTTTACAGGCCTTCGAGCATCTTCCTTTTGAAGAAGGAGTATTTAAGGCACAGGAAATTTATCACGCGAAAGCTTTCATGGATGAAGATTTTTATCTCCAAGCGATTGAAGATGGGCGAATCACAGTCGATGATCTTATTTTTGTTCTCAAAAGAAAAATTCATGCTCAGGCCTTAAATACTCCCACTCCTTTTCATCAGAAGAGTGCCCTCGACCTATTTTTAAATTTATTACTTGCCCCTCCGAAGTTTCTTCCTCAAATTAATATCCAATGGTTAGTTGGACACGAGTCAGATCAAGAAGTACTCAATCACAAAGCCGATAAAATCCATATTAAAGAGATGGAAAAGAAATTGCAGGAGTATTTCACCGCGCTTGGCTTTCATAAAATGCAAGAGTTAATGTCTCCCTGGCTGAGCTCCCATCATTTAACCGAAACACAAAGGGAGTATTTTGAAAAACTATTCTCTGCCGGAGAAAACTATCGGGAAATGATAGAGACCAATCCCCACCGTTTCATGTTCACCGTACTATGGGCCTTTTGTATTTATCATTTAGAGAAAACACCTAAAAATTTTATTTCTCACAAGGAAAAAATTAAAAGCCTGCGTTTTCGCAACTATATTATCGAAAATTATGCTGAAAATTATGATGACTTCCTCAATCCTTTTATTATTCGTATGCTCTCTTCCTATATGGACCAAGGCCTCTCTTATTGGCCAAGCCCCTTAAAAGAAGCAGGACTATGGAAGCACTTCGAAGCTTACTTCTTAAGCTCGGCCAGAATTCTTCCCCCTTATTATGAATCGGCTAAACAAGCAATCGCGGAATATAATAATAAAGGACTTTCCTTTCTTGAAATCATTCAAAGTGAATTGGAAAAAACCCCCTACACAGAACATAAGTGGCAGAGCTATTTAACAGAACTTATGATGGACCTTCGTGGCTGGGCAGGGATGATTCAAAAACTGGATAAAGAACCTCATCTAGCTCCGGTAAAATCACCCAAATTAAACTTAGAGGAATTCACTGCGATACGTTTAATCCTAGAAAGATCTAGCGTAGAGTATTATCTAAAAAAACATCATCTACATTTCAATGACCGCAGTCTACTTACAGCTAAAAGATCTCCGTATTCAGTGTATGAAAATGCTTTTCTTTTTTTAGAAACGATTCTTTCTTTTGAATTAGGTGCTGAAGAAATTTTTCAAATGAAAGAAATGCATTTGAATTATACTGCTGAATTTCTATTAGAGTTCGCTGAGGAAAAACGCCAAGTTTTTTACCACAACGCTTTTGAACACCATTTAATAGCAAAAACAATTCACACCTTAAAAATTGCAAGTAAGAGGACTTTACCTAAACCTCCTGCTCAATTTCAAATTCTCCATTGCATGGACGATCGCGAAGAAGCTTTACGTCGCTATCTAGAGGAAATAGATCCTAGCATTGAAACTTTTGGAACACTGGGTTTCTTTGGAGTGGATATGAATTATGTTAAAATCAATCATCCCCGAAAAATTCCTCAGTGCCCAGTCGTAATTAAACCCCGTAAGGTAGTCAGAGAAGTTCCTAAGCCTGAATTTAAATCTCTCTATCAAAAGGCACAGAAGGCGACCATTAATGTCGGCCGCGCTCAATTAATGAATTATTATTCCGGCCGAACGCTCATTCGAGGTTTATTCAGCACTCTGTTTCTGGGAATCCCCAGTCTCATTCCTCTTTCCTTGCGTATTCTCTCTCCATCCAAAGCAAAAAAACTTGATGATTACTTTGCTCATTTTTTCATCACTCATATTGATACAGATATTGCTATTCATAAAAAAGACTATACCGAAGAACAAAGTGATCTAGGCTATAGTTACGAAGAAATGCGTGACATTGTGCTGGTTATCTTAAAAGGCGCTGGCCTCACCAAAAATTTTGCCAAAATTATTGTCTCCTTAGGACATGGTTCTTCCAGTGTTAATAATGCCCACATTATGGCCTATGGTTGTGGTGCTTGTGGTGGTAACCCCGGCTCTCCTAATGCGCGCGCTTTTGCCAAAATGGCCAATATGAAAGAAGTTCGAGAACTTATTCGCGAAACGGGGATAAATATTCCTGATGATACCTATTTCATTGGTGGCTTTCATAATACGTGTAGCGATGAAGTTACTTATCACGATGTGGACAAAATACCAGCAACTCATACCGATGATTTTAAAAAGCTCTCGTCCATAATGCAGAAAGCGCTGGAGCTCAATGCCTATGAAAGAGTGAGATGGTTTAAAAATGTTCCTTTAAAATTAACCCCGCTCATAGCTCTTAATCATGTCAAATCTCGCTCTTTAAGCTTAGCAGAGCCACGTCCTGAATATGGTCACTCCAATGTCTCCTTGGCAGTCATAGGTCGTCGTGAGCTAACCAAAGGATTATTTCTTGATCGACGTGTATTTTTAGTTTCCTATGAACCAAGTATTGATCACGATGGTTCTATTTTACAAGGATTACTAAATGGTTCAGTCCCGGTCGGCGCCGGAATTAGTTTAGATTATTTTTTCTCTCATATTGATTCTGACCGTTATGGATGTGGCTCGAAACTCCCTCTCAATCTTTCCAGTATGATTGGAGTCATTTCGGGGGCAAGCTCGGATTTACGTCTTGGCCTTCCCAAGCAGGCGGTAGACATTCATGAACCAGTTCGTTTAACCGTTTTAATTGAAGCCGAAAATGAACTCCTGCTGCAACTCGTTTCTCAATCTCCACGCCAATTGAATCTGATAAAGAATGAGTGGTTGTTTGTTTTCTCAATTCACCCCACGACCAAAGAGATTTTTCAATTTTTAAATGGTAAGTTTGTACCTTATCAAGATCCGCTTGATACCATCATCAAAACCGTAA
Organism: Halobacteriovoraceae bacterium; assembly: GCA_040377495.1. Classification (GTDB taxonomy): domain Bacteria; phylum Bdellovibrionota; class Bacteriovoracia; order Bacteriovoracales; family Bacteriovoracaceae; genus JBEIOQ01. The sequence continues at coordinate 12,725 of JBEIOQ010000023.1, read as the reverse complement.
ATAGTTCCCATGACTATGTGGTAAATAAAAAAGGAGCACTTGAATTCGTGTTTACCCAAAATGGAGTGGGCAATGCTTAATCAATACTTAAATATTGCTCTTCTTTCTATCTTCCTTCTCCCCCTAGCAGCTTTTGGAGTTTTAGCTTTAAGTTTGTTATTTAATTTTTATTGGGAAGAAAGAACCGTTTATCGTTTTGCTCGTAGTACGATGTATTTGGCGCTGCTGGCCGTTTGTTTTACCACCTACAACTATATTCAAAATGATGGGGCAACGATTTATACCTCACTTCGTCACTGGTTTCATGTAGCAGATTATCAGTTTGAACTTGAGTTTCAGTTTGATATGTTATCTTTAGTGTATTGCTTTTTAGTTTGCACACTTTCCATTGTGATTTCCAAATTCTCCTCAACTTATCTTCTGGGAGAACGGGGATACCACCGTTTCTTTATGCTCATGCTACTTTTCTGTGCCGGAAATATGTTGATCATTCTCTCTGGCACCATCGATCTTTTACTCATAGGATGGGAATGGGTGGGCTTTACTTCAGTACTTCTGATTGCGTTTTTCAGTAATCGAAATTTCCCCGTCAAACATAGTATGTACGCTTTTGTCAGCTACCGCATTTGCGATGTCGGTCTATTGACCGCAGCGGTTCTTTTTCATAAAATTTTTCACTCTCCATCTTTTCATACCATTTTCAAAGGCTCCAGTTGGCCCCATTTAGCTTTAGGCCCAAGTCATGAAGCAGGAGTGATTTTAATTGGTCTATCCCTCATTTGGGCCAGCTTAGCAAAGTCATCTCAATTTCCCTTTTGTGGTTGGCTATCCAAAGCGATGGAGGGACCAACTCCTTCAAGTGCCATTTTTTACGGAGGAATCTCTATCCATTTAGGATGCTTTCTTCTCTTACGTTGTACTCCTTTTATTCTTTCTTCCACTCCACTTTCTCTACTGGTGGCCTTGATCGGCTTCATAACCGCTATTTACGGAACAATGGTAGGAAGAACGAGAGCTGATACTAAAACAACTCTTGCCTATGCTTCTATGGCCCAAGTGGGAATTATTATGATCGAAATTGCCATGGGGTGGGATATCGTTGCTTTAATCCATATCTTTTCTCATGCCATCATTAGAACGTTTCAATTCTTACGTTCCTCTTCCTTGATGCAAGATTTTTTAGACAATCCACTCATTTATGAAAATAGTGTCGTGCATACCGGTGATCATTATGAAAAAATGATGGGGCCACGTCTTAAAAACTGGTTATACTATTTTTCCTTAGATAATTTTTACCTGGACACCATCATTACTCGCTACATTCTCCTGCCGACATTAAAAGTTTCTTCATTTCTAAATACAATGGAGGAGCGCTACTGTGGATCAGAAAAAACAGAAGAACAAGAAAAACATCCTATGGACACGAAGGAAATGTTTTAAATGAACACCAACACTGATATGCACTTTTACTTCACCGAGTTCATGATTCTGATTCCTTTTCTTTTAAGCATTCCAGTGAGGTTCTTTAAAGATCAAAGGGTGAAAGGTCGTCTCACCTTACTTGCACCGGTTTTTATAATCGCGATCACATTATTTGACTATTTTTTTACCCATTATAGTTTTTCTACTTCCTTAACACTCAGTCGTTCCTTTGATTTACAGACAGAATTCTTTTACGTCATTCTCCTCTACTCACTTGTTTTCTGGGGCATCATTTACTCTAGTCCCAGTCCTTCTGTCGAATACAATCGAAATTTTTACCATTTAATTACTTATGGATCGACCCTTGGAATTTTAGCTTCAGATAATTTGTATTGGACTGTTACTTTTATGATTTTTCAAATTTTTCCCTCTTTAGTGGCACTCTCTCAGGGAGAAAAACTTAATTTAAAGAAAATTGGAATTTTTGGCATTTATCAACTACTAGGAATTTTTTATTTTTTAATTGCGATTACACTTTTACAATATCAAGGAATTTCACCGACCGTCAAGGCCATCTATGAAGGACACTATGCTCATAATACAGAGACCGCTCTGGCCGGTCTTCTTATTCTTATGTCAGTTTTCATTAATCAGGCGATTTTCCCTTATCATAGCTGGATTAGAGACTATATCAAAAAAGTAGACCTCAGTGTTTCTATGGTTTTTCTACTCAATTTTGCAAGTTTTGGCGTTCTTTATAAGATTGTTCTTCCCCTGCTTTATCTGGAAAAACAAGTCATCTTACCTGTGATTACCATCGTGACTATTTTCTCCGCCTTTTACTGGTCTTTCATTGCTTTATCTGAAAAAAATCTACGGAACATTTTTGCCATGATTTTAAGTTCTCAAACCGCTTTAATCTTTACTGGATTTGAGCTAGGAAACTTAGTGGGAAAATTTGGAAGTTTTTACCAATGGTTGGCACTCATCCTTTCCATTGCGGGCTTTGGCCTAACTCTTATGTTTGTGGAAAATAGAACCGATATTCGAAGCTTAAAAACATTTTTTGGTCTTTCTCATAAGGCGCCAAAGCTTGGCGCCTTCTTTTTTATTTTTGGTTTTATAACTGTCGGTCTGCCTGGAGGAATGCCTTTTATTGGTGAAGATATTCTCTTCCATACAATTATCGAACACTTTCCTTGGATTGGAATTGGCGTTATTGCCACGGTCTCCCTCAACGCCATGACGATCTACAAAACCTTCTCTTATTTGTTCCATGGTACGAATGAAAACTATCGCTACATCATTGACTTAAACCGCAGAGAGTTTACAAGTCTTATTCCTATTTTTGTCATGCTGATCTTGTTTGGCGTTTTGCCACAATTAATTTTGAGTTAATGAAGCTGACATAGTTTTTGCTTAGAACAAACAGCTTTTCCCTTAATCGTTTTTTTATGAGGATGACAGGATAATGCCCCATTCACCAGATCGATTCTTACTTTAAGCTCTTTTGCGCCTATTTTATTCACTGAAATAAGACAGTTTTGGCATACAGTATTGAGCAACTCACAGTCTGAGTTTTTATCACAACGTAATTGTTCTAATGTTGGTTCTGGGTCAATGACATTGATCCCTTTCTGACATCGAGAGAAATTAGTTGAAGCATACAGGTTGAAAGAAACAAAAATTGAAAAAAGCGAGATCACCAGAAAGTGATCTCGCCAAAAATATTTTAGACACATTTTATAAACTTGGAAGCGCAGGAGGTAATGCTAAAGAGTTCACACTGATCACAGTTGATGTAGTCGCCGGAGCAGAAATTGAACCACTGGTTGGAGCGACAGAAACAGATTGGATCGATGACGTTCTCGCCGCAGTCGCAGCCGGTGCTGCTATTACAATGGCAGAAGTCTCAGTGGCCAATACTGTAGATGAAGCAATCGAGGCTGCTCCTGTTTTGGCAGCAGTGATCGTCGCACTAGGAATAGCCGCTGCTGTTCCAGTTGTTTTTACGGATGCACTTGATTCATTAGTTTTTGTTACCTGGGCCGACACTGTGGTGGCCACCAAGGCAAGGGCAACAATTAATAGCTTTTTCATAAAACGTTCCTCCATCAAAGCTCGAGAGATTACTCTCATTTTATCCTTAATCTGCCCCATTACAAAATAGAGCAATCTCTGACACTAAACTGACTAAACTTGACTCAATATATGCCAACTTTTTATGGCTTAAAACTTATCCCATCTAACATCGGAATACGTTCTGTATGGGTTGAGTAGACTGAGACAACTCCTGAACTCCAAATAAAGACGGTACACTGATCTGGGCTTGGATGAGTCCCAAAACGGTGTACACATTTATAAATATGAGCGACAGCAGATGTCGGTCTGTAGCCGACTGGTAAAGTAAATGCGTTCGGGTTATTGTTGGAGGTAGCGTAACTTGTAAATGTACTGGTAGCAGCGTTAAGCTCCCAACGAGAAGCTCCTACACTGGTGTGTCGGTCTGTAGCGGCAGGGGTCGTACAAGTCGCACCAGCAGAGTTCCAGTTACAAATCCCTCCAGATAACCAAACACGCCCAGTACTATCTTTATAATATTTGACATCCAAACCAGGATAAGATTTCCAGTTATTCGCCAGTGCTGGGGCAACTTGTGCTTCTTGTTCTAATGTGGTTGTACCACCCACCACTTCTAATTTGTTAGTTGCAATACTTGGGGTGGTCGTACCAATTCCCAAAAATCCATCTTTCCACACCATCGTATCAAAGGAACCTAAAGCGCTATCCGAGTACCAAGTATAGCCACCATCGAAGCGGGCCATAAAAGCATGGTTAGTTGCATTCACAAGATAGGTCCCCGTTGAATTATCTCCTAAGGTCATGGAACCCGTTCCATTTGATTTGACATAATTTCCTATCGCCTGAGAATTTTGTCCGTTCCCTTCAGCGTATTGTCCCATAACATTGGCATTGGTTCCTGTGACTACGTTCCAAGTACCGATGGCCACAGATCCACTTCCTGAAATATTATTAACTGCTCCAATGGCAACAGAGAAACGGTTTTGAACTGTGTTCCCGTATCCAAGAGCAACTGCTTCTGAACCTGTTACGTTATTGGAGCGACCTAAAGCGATACTGGCAATCGGCCCTGAAGCCCCCACCGAACCAGTCGTAATATTCACAGTATTAGCATGACCACCAATAAAAGAATAAGTACTAGAGATAGTATTGGAACCACCGGCGGCGACAGAATAAACTGCGCCAGAGTTAAGTGTATTGTTATAACCTAAAGCTGCTGCTGAATTTGCTTGAACAGTGTTATTACTACCAGCTGCAAAGGCAGCATTAGATGAACCAGTATCCACGGCCCCCGAACCAACTAAAACAGAACCACCATTATAATAAATACCAAAAGCACCACCAGTCATTAGCTGCCAAATCTCACTTACATCACTGCTCGAGGCAGCAGCACAATTGGTTAAATTATTAGAGGCATCTAAACTAACGTTGATAGGAATAAGAATATCTTTCATTTTCTGTGTTACTTTACCTACTTTGAAAGAGCCTTTAATCGTAAGTAAAGCTTGCTGGGTACTTGAATTGTAACGGCTGTATGTAATTGAAGTTAAAGTCACATCTCCCACCTTGGTAGTAGAAGTCATGGTCACGTTATTAAGGTGATTTCGAATTTGTGTGACTGCGGTCCCAGTTGTTGCTGGAAGAGCGTTGTTCACATGGTTTGCTGAAGTCACAATCGTATCTAAAGTTTCAAAACAACCAGTTGGGTGTCCTAAAGCTGATTGTACTTGGTTCTGCACAGATAAACGATCTGACTTAGCTTCAACTCTTTTGATCCCCTCATTCCCAGTTTTAGAAATCTGAGTCATCAACACAGCAACACCACCGGCCATCGCCATGGCCAGCATAACTTCTGCGAGAGAAAAACCACTTTGATTAGATTTAAAGGTAAACATACTGGGACCTCACGTACTACAACTTAAGAGCATTTTTCCCATTGTAACATATAAATCCCCCCTAAGAAGAGTGAACGCATTTCATAGAAAACTAGGTTTAAGAATACTAAATCCTTGCCTCTAAAAATGGGCAAAGGCTGGGTATAAATTTAATTTTATCAAAATCAAGTCATAAATTAATAAAGATAATTTTGGATTGAAGGGATAAAATAAAATAGTCAAAATGATCTTCACCGTTCAGGGAAAATACAAAAGAACAATCTAAACACTTGAAAACCCTAGCTCTCAAAGCTTTACACTCAAGTATTCCAAAGAATTACCCGATAAGCGATTGATCACAAACGCAATTTTTTTAAGGTGTATTATGAAAAATTGGAGCGCTATCCTCACTCTGGGTCTCTTATTGTCTACAAAGTCGAGTTTTGCAGGAGCACAACATCTAGGATTACAAATATCCAGTGATGCAGTCCACGTCGCTCTCAAATCAGCTCTAGACTTAATGTATGGTGGTAAAGAGAACGCTCAAATTGATATTGAAGGCGGAAGAATTTCTAAAAATTTTAAATTAGAAAATGAAAAATACGCCAAGATGGTAGGTGCTATCAATGAGCTTTTTGCTCTTTCAGCAGAAAAAGGACTCACGGTTAACGTCAATTACAGTGATTCAAAAGTAAAAGGATTCATTGGCCCAAATGACATTAAATATGTCATAAAAAAGGTTTCAGAAGAAAAATTCAATATTAGCTTGAGTGCCACTGTAAAAGAATTAGGGGTAACACTTCCCACTCTGACCATTTGTACCGACATTAAGTACAAACAATGCCAAGGTGGTAACTTTGTTAAATTCAAAGACATCGCTGTTGGTCTGGATCCCAAAGGAAATCCTCTGGTCATAAAAGTTGATCTAGAATTCTCTTTAACTCCAGTTTATAAAATGGTGAACGGAGTAAAAGTCTTAACAAAATCTATCTCGCTCGTTGCTAAAAAATCAAGTTCTAACCTTGAAACAAAAACCTCTCCGCGTATTTATTTAAATTACTTCAAAGGAATCAGAAGTGGAATTGAGTATCCGCAAGTTTCTGCTAACCAAGTTGGCCCAGCAGAGTTTGGACTTTCCATCACGTCAAAAGATTTAAAGGCTGAAATTGAACTTTATAAAAACGATTTAGGTAAACAGATTGTAGCCGCAGGACATGACTTCATCGCGAAAGACATGATCAAATTTTTAAATAACGTTCTGGAAGACAGAGAGTTCTCCAGTGATTTCTGGGTCAACTACACAGGAAAGCCATTAGAAGTCAAAAAGCCAATCTTTATTACAAAAACATCGCCCGATCCTAAAAATGAATATGTGGCCAAGATTGATAATACTTACGTTTATCGTGCACCAATAATGATAAAACAAGAACCAACTATTCTGGAATATCTATCCAGCATGATTCACCATCTAACTTACGGGATTAAACTAAACACATTAAATCTTCCTGAAATTAATAAAAAACAATACTTCAATGTAATGGTAGATACCGATTTATTCCTTAACGGTGAACTGATGAAACTACTCGATACCAAAGGATACGGTCAATGTGCAATACCGAAGTTACCTGAGCCAACGCCAACAGCAGCTCCGACATATGGTGGATATATTCCAGAACCTATGCCGAGAGATAATACTTACGTGGCTCCTTCAACGGCAATGATATTTAAACCGAAGGTTTACGCCAATTGCGCCAAGCCATTGGGTTCAATCGCATTCGCTGAAGCTAATAAAGCTGTTCCGGTCCACAACATGGCGTTTGCAGTTAGTGAATCGTACATCAACAGTGTGCTTAAGCTAGCCGACAAACAGGGCATCATAAAAAAATTAGTCAAAGTGGCCTTAAATAAACCTGGTGTTTATATTGGTGATGAAGGTATTCGTGTTCACGTCTATAAAAATCCACAAGGAAAAACCTACTTATACTTGATCGTAAATATGAAAATTAAACTAAGTGAACAGCCTAGTTGGATCGATCGTAACGTTGGTGGATGGATTGAAAAGTGGTGGGGATCAACTGGTGGAGTTGTTAAATTCCCTCTAGAAATCCCTGTGAAGTTTTCTGTAAAAGAAACGGCTGAAGGACAAAAAATTGTAATGGAAGGTTTATCTCCTTTTGGTGCTAACGGTCACTTAGTGAACACTTTTGGTTATTTTTCAAATATTGACGGTGCCGCTGATACTTGGGTGGCCGATATTCAAGAAAAGATTGAAGATCAAATCCGCGAAGGTCTAGTGGACATCGTCTCTCCTGATCGAAAAGATTACACGACGGGAAGAATGTATCTGCAGACAAAAGAGTTTGATGTGAACGAACTATTAGGATCATTACCAGCAGACTTTAAAGTGACGTCGATTGGTATGGAAACATCAGGACATATTGTGGTTTACGGTAAAATTAATAAGCTGGATTTAAAACCACTTGTTCAAGGTAGAAAATAATGAAAAGAAAAAACTTAAAAAGTATTCTTTTTCTTTTACTCTTCGTGGTGAACGCGCAAGCATTTCATCAAGACAATCATCCAGATATCGTGATCCAGACACAATTTAACTACCATTGGAGTAGTTTCTTAGTGCAAAAGATCAGCAACTTCCTGGCCAAATCTGAAATTGGAGACCCGCGTGACCGAGTGCTGGAAGAACCAATTATTATCGAAGAATTTATATTTCAAAAAAATGACCATATGAGAAGTAGTGGTCCACAAGCGGAAAAGTCTACAGATAAACTTCTCCGCTCCATGCATACAGAACTTGAGACGACAATGGTCCCTGAGACGGCCAATGAAGAAGCACTGAATGAAGGTGGCGGGAAAAATATCATGGCCCGTCTAATGGAAAATAAGAATATAAATAAAGCCAAAATTCGTGTTGTCATTAATAAATTAGGGTACAAAATTAACCGCGTTGGTTTTGGTATTACCGCAGATAAAGAAAGCTACGATAACTTTGGTGCCTTAATGAAAGTTCACGTAGGAAATATTCTAGTTAAAGCAGAAGATATCTCTGTGGCAATCATGCTTCCTGTACGTGGTGAATACAAAAACTTTATCGAGTTCAAACTAACTCGTCCCTTTATCAAAACACCGTCTTCATATGCGGATGAAAACGGGATTGCTCCAAGTGATATCACCTTCAATTTCAATTTAAAAGCGCAAAAAATTGAAGACCAATTCAAGTTTTCCCTTTCCCGCGCTTCCTTCAATGATGTCGGAACTTTTATTGAGAAATATGGGAAAGATATTAAACTGGCACCTAATATGGATGTGAACCCTACTCCGTTTCCACTTCTGCGATTAGGAAACGTGGTGTGGATTTTAGTCCGCGATGAAAAAACGATCAAAGATAAAATGGCAAAAAAAGAATTTGATCTGAATCGCTTTTTGATGGATCCTGCCAACTTTGGAATCACCAAACCAGAATTAAAAAGACTGGAAGTTCGTTTTGTGGACATGACTGGTTACTTTAATAAACACCAAGATGATATTAAGGCGATGTTATTAACGGAGATGTTCAATACTCTTAGTAATGGTACTGGAGATAAACTCCTCGCGAATCTGGAAAACTTCCGTATCGATGGCAATCAAACTATTAACGGTGGAGATATCGTAGGAAAAATGGGTATCGAAAAAATTACCACCAATGAAGAAAGCCAAGTGCATGTTCAACTTTCTAGTGGTTTTTGCACAGGTAAAGACTTTAAAGATAATGTGAAAGAGTGTATCAAGTTCACCAAACCAGTGAGAGAGTTATCTGAAAGTCAAATGCATAACTCGCTAGATGAAATTACTCAATCAATTAAAGACAATGAAGCGGACTTGGTTGTCTCATTAAGCGAATCCTATATTTCACACATTCTCCGAACAACGTATAATGCTGGTATGTGGAAAGATGCTCTTTCTGGACAGCCAATTGAAATGAATGACGACATTAACCCCAATTTCATGTTTATGGCCCTAGATCGTAAAGGTGCGCTAGGTACATTAGTAATGGATGTGGACTATGTGGGTTTAAATAAAGTTGAAGCTGTTGCTGTTGGAAAAAAACGTATTCGTGTTGCTTTAAAATATGATGTGGCAATTGAGATTGCCAAGAAAGACGATATTCCTCACCTACTTGTCACCATGACGGGTGCTGATGCCAGCGATAAAACTATTATCTATGGTGTTCCAGAATGGGGAGTTCCAAGTGAAATTCAGACAGTCAAACGTCTTAAGAAAGCAGTGGTGAAATCCTCTAGAACAGAAATTCTTCTGGCCGTAGGGACTCAAATCGCGATCCCAATTCCAGAATTAACCAATCTAGGTTTTGATGATCTTCAATATGTTCGTTTTGCCTCTGATGGAAATGGACGTGCCAATCTTCAATTAAAGGTTAAAGACTCGATTAAATTCCGTCACGTTGCTCCGAAATTGTCTAAAGCAGAAAAGGAAGCAGAAGAAAAAGTCAGAGGGAAAGAAAGAATAAATAAAATGCGTGGCCCTAAGCCAAATAAAGAACTAAAAAAACAGATCAGATAAGATCGAGTAACTCACCCATATTCCCCGCGAGCTTTAATCTGGCCGCGGGGATATCTAACCAGTAAAACTTAAACACCAATCCATCGTCACTGCCATTTGATTCAACGGTATGTTCCCATTCATCTTCAAGATGGGATCCTTCCAGTTTGTAGTAATGGCGTAAATTGAGTTCTGGTTTGTCTTTTCTTTGATACTGGGTTTGTCCCACAGGAATAAGATCGACGATGTGACAAGTGATTCCTGCCTCTTCAAAAAGTTCACGATGAAGGGCCTCACTAAGATCTTCCCCTGCTTCTACCGTTCCACCGATGATTTGAGTTCCGGCCTTAGGATCTACTTGATCGAAAACTAAAACTTCAAGCTTAGCATTACAATCACGGTGGACATAAACGAGAACTTTGGTTTTAGTTGTTATCGACATAATTCCTTTGCCACCATTTATTGAGTCAAGCGCTCTAAGTTCTTACCAGCAGTTTCATCGGCGTGGAATTCAATTGCATTATACGGTGTTTGAGCATATTTAAACAAAGAACCAAAAATGGTGTTCCATTTTCCACGTGGGTTTGGATCTTCGATCAATTTCCAAAGATTTAAGGACATTCCAACGAACATATAACGTTTAAATAATGTAGGGTCATTGGTTGGGTTATGAATGTCATCATCGTAACCTCGAGAATAATATCCCATATCTAAATTGAAATAACGTGTATACCAATGATCTTTCATGACGGGAATCCCACTCATGCGAAGATTGAGAACATATTTCTGATTATTATAATCATCAATGGGGTCACGCACGTGCAAACGTTGCCCATCAGGATATTCAGTGTTGTTCCAGTAGTTAATTTGAAAACCGATCAGTTCATCCAAATAAGGATATGCCTGTAGAAGACCAGCTAAGCCGACTCCTAGTAAATCTACAATTAAATCGTTCGTCGAAAATCCATAATGACTAAGTCCATCACCTATTTCGATGAATAGACCTGTGGCGGCTGCTCCCATCATCGCACGTAAATTCGCTTCAGTCGGTGACCATCCCATTTCCTGAAAAAGATTGTAGTAACCGCGAGTGATCATAAAATGGGACCAACCGTGGGCCAACTTATCAGCCCCACCCGCATAAGTATGACGCCCGAACCAGCCTTCATCACGAGTACGAAACTTTAAACCTTTGCGTCCCCAATCCCAAAAAGCTACACCGTAGGCAGTAATAAAAGCAGGTCCTGCCAGCATGGCCATATTAGTACGAAACTTTCTTTGTTCATCCGTCATTGTCCATGGTTTTTGATTTTCTTCTGCATCAAGAGTAAGTGTTGATTCTGCTACGAGTGAGTTCTTATTTTTTACAGTCTCAAGTTCATAGGAACCATGGGTTTCGTTTTTCCATAGATAGGGAGTCAGCTTTTTTTCATAAGCAGCTCTGGTGAGTTGACGTGAAGAGTGTCCTTCTCCTTTCAATATGACTTTTTCCAAAGCATATGAATTAAAAGTAATAAAAAACACTAAAATAATTTTGAACACGGAGACTCCATCCTATCGAGCACAATAATCTTGATATGTTTTTAGGCAGATTAACTTTTGTTCTTCCGCCTTACTTCCCATCTGGCGGTACATCATCTGCGCCAATTTCTTTGAACCTGCTTGGTTAAAATAGCGCGCTAACCAATCACAACTGCAATTTCGAGAACAGTCTTGAGGAAAAATCAGGGAAGCTTGATACACAAGATTATCTAATTTTGGACAGACCACTGAAGAAAACTGCTCTTTTAAAGCCAATAATTCGATTTCTGACAAAACATTTTGTTTCTTTGTGACAGAACCTTGTCCTAAAAGATTTAAAAGTTGACTGCGATAAATTTTATCATGGGCAATAAACACATCCAAATGTTTTCCTGATGGTATTTCCCAAAAAAGACTCCCTTGCATTCTTTGTCTAAGATTTTCTCCCAGTGCAATAGGAATCACTCTATCTTCACGACCATGGATAATGAGCGTGTTCTTTGCTGGTAAAGAAAGTGGAGACAATGTCAGGGATTTAATTTGGGCTTTGGTCTTAAGTAGGCTTGGAATCTCAGCAAAAGTACAATCTAGTATGAGCCAAGCATAAGTATCTTGTGTCCAATTTTTCAGTGCCTGTACTAGATAGTACCCACCAATACTTTGACCGTACAGAATAACCTTTTTATAGCGACTAGCTAAATTCTTTTGCACAAAATTTAAGGTATGTTTGACATCATCCGCTCCTGAAGCACCACCCAGCACGTGACTTGAATCGCCAAATCCGCGATAATCGACACTCAGAACATCTATCCCATAATCAGCAAGCCATGCCACATGGAAAAAATGAGAACTACGATTTTCCGAATTTCCATGAAAAAAAACAAGCAACGTATCAGGATTTATAGCGTTGATTTTCCATGCCTTTAAAAATTGTTCCTGATTAAGAGGAATCGTCACCTCTTCCCAATTATAACCAAATCGATCAGGCGTCGTATAAATTTTGCGGGTGCTATTATTCATCCAAGATGAACACCCCACACACAGTAAGCTGAGAAAAATTAAACGTAAGAAAAACATAACTTATTCTATCTTGCTCATAAAACATCAGCAATTAAGTTAATACTTGAGCATTTCTCTCCTGTCGTTGACGAAGCATCCGTTGCTTCAGATAATTTTGTCATTCATTTAAAAGGAGCCTACCCTGTGAAAAATCTCATTCCTTTGCTTTTTATTTTTAACTGTAATGTTATGGCCGATACATACCAAGGAATT
>JBEIOQ010000028.1:0-22136 GCA_040377495.1 Halobacteriovoraceae bacterium | reverse complement strand
CTCGTCTGGGTTGGGACTCTCTCGCTTCTAACGTTAAAGCTTTAGGTGAGCTAAATCGCCGCTTAAAACTCGACATTGATATTAATCAGCCAGATAAAGATCAAAAAACTCCTTTACATGTACTAACAGACTCCTCTGTTACTTCAGTAGTCATGTTGGACGAATTTTTTAAACTGGGAGCAAACCCCAAACTGTTAGATCGTTATGGAGACACTGCCTTTGATGGTATTGTTGAAAATAGAAGTGACTGGTTAAGTGAAGACGTCTTATTAGCACAAGTGAAGATGTTTATTAAGGCAGGGGCTGATCTTAATTCAGCTCTTTATTATACTGTAAGACAATCCCATAGAGACTTTTCCCAAGTTGAGGAGCTTTTACTTGCTTCTGGCGCCAATGTTATGGCCTATAATGGACGTATTCTTCATAGTGCTTTGTATTGGGCACCTTGGAAAAATCCCCTCGCAGCTCAAAATGAACTCAAATTTTTCTTCAAACATGGTGCGAAGTTAGACTTCCGCAACGACTACAATGGAGAGGATGCTTACGGTGCCTTCATGAATGGCTTTTCATTTTGTGACAATCAGATTCCCCATAAAGAAAAAGATTTATTTGAATACTTAAAATTAATGGTGGCTTACCAAAAACCTAAATTTTTAGCGGACCAGCAAGGGAAAAATGTTGTTCATCATCTCGCTTCCCAATGTCTTTCAAGCGATGCTGCGGCCGAAAAATGGATGGACTACCTTTTAGATATTTCCAACAATGGTGCTGTTCAAATGGGTGATTATAAAAATCTAACAGCACTTCATCATGTAATCTCTGATTCAACTAACTTTGGCTTTTATAAAAGTCTGGTGAAACACGGGGCAAACTTAAATTCTCGTGATAACGAGGGGAGAACTCCTTTAATGTATGCTGCTAGCCGCACCACTTATAACAGCTGGGCCTTATATGTGGTGGAGGCCTTAATTGCCGATGGAGCAGAGATAAACCTGAAAGATAATGATGGTGATACGGCCCTGGATTATGCTTGGTTAGGAGCGGGTGCGTACCGAATTCTGCTTGATGCAGGTGCAGTTTCTGGACGAGATTAGTTTATTTCTTCACGAACGGATTAGTTCTCATCTCAATTCCTAGCATGGTGTTGGGGCCATGACCCGAAACGACAACAGTCTCTTCGGGTAATGTGTAAACTCTTTCTTTAATCGATTTTTTTATTTCATTAAAATCTCCACCGGGCAGATCGGTTCTGCCGATGGAGCTTTTAAATAATGTGTCCCCACTAAAAAGAATGGTCTGATCTGGCAAACTTAAATGAAAGCAACATGAACCAGGAGTATGACCCGGAGTATGGAGCGTTTTTAACATTTTGGTTAGACCTGAATCTTGTAAACCAAATTCTTCTTCATGGTTAAGGTAATGATTAATTTTTCCGGGAGCGGATAATCTCATTCCGAACCAAGCTCCTTGTTCTTGTAGAGCATCGTAAAGAAATTTATCGTCGTGGTGTAAACAAATTGGTGCGCCAGTCTTTTCATGAATTTCCTTTGATTGTCCAATATGATCAAAATGAGCGTGAGTATGAAGCAGGAGTTTTACTTTCAACTCCTGCTCATTAATTTTTTTCATGAGTGCTGAAGCATCGTTTCCTGGATCAACAATAATGGCTTCTTTGGTTTGCGGATTAGAGAGGATGGTACAATTACATCCAAACGATCCGACCATAAAAGTTTCCAGTTTCAGTTTGCTTTCACTCATTAAATTAAACTCACTTTAAGTATTCAATTGAGGTGGTAATAGCTCAAACGGTTTATGTTCTGGAGCTTTGATTTTCACTTCTGCTGCGACAATGATCGCCACTAGAGCAATAATACCAATGATCAGTAAAATCGCGAGCGGAACAATACCAAAGACGGCAATGAAAACCCATCCTACCGTTACCCAAGTTGCACCAACTACTGCTGGGCCTAGGACCACGAGAATAATTCCTGTGATGAGGAGTAGGGAACCTAAACTAATCCCACCAGCTTGCGCACCATCTTGAGCAGGTAGGCGTTTGGCTTCTTTAGAAGCAGAATTGGTTTTAATTTTTAAAGAAGCTTGTGAGCCTTCTTTTTCTAATCGTTTATTTTCTTTGTAAATACGACGCTGTTCTTTTAGAGAGGCGCGTATTTCTTTTACAAAAGCTCGTACTGATCCGGCTTCTTTTACTTGAGTCATAATATGGCCTTTGATCGCCAATTTATTCTCTTCACCGTTTAGTAGGATGAGCTTTTCTTTTGTCGAAATATCTTTATCATCAATTTCTAAGATGCGCGCCTTGGTTGGAGCATCAGCGCTATTTAAATATAGCTCTTTCATTCTCCTGTATTCTTCTTCTAGCTTTTTCTCACTGGCGCGATGAATTTTTCGTTCGGTTCGTTTATGCATTTGTTCCAGTGTTCGATCCAGATTTTTCTCGAAAATTTTAATGTCCATTTTCGAAGCTTTGTCTTTTTCGACATCAGACAAGTGTTTCTCCGCGAGATCGAGGTGATCAGATAGTTCTTCTTCATCTAAAATGTTCAGGTCCGGGGAGCTGGCCACTGCGGGGGTGGTGGTCGTAATCAGACACACCGAAAGGGCAATGGACAGGAAACGAGCGTACGTTCTAAATAGCATGCCTACCTCCTGGGGTTTATAATTTATGCGATCTTCTTTTATTGAAAAGTGATCGTAACCTTTTCGGATAGCGTAGGTTTATTCTTGAGTTTTTTGCTCGGTTTTTCCGGAGTTATCAGGGGTTAGGGAAGATTCAATGGCATGGAGAATGGCTTCGCGGAAAAGTGACCAATAGTTCTTTGATTGAGCAGGGTCAGTAGAAGGAAGTTCCACGGTATAAGTTGGGATTTTACGTTCTTGGCCTGCATAGTTTCCCAATGAGCCTGGGTAATAAGGAAACTTTTTAACTTGGTAACTGGAAGCTTTTTGGCTCATCTGAACTAAAAGTTCATAGCCTTTCCCTTCCGCATTTTTGATTTGTTTTAAATCATCTGGTCCATCGTAGTCTAGGAGAGTGAGGGGAGCATGCACAGAAATAATTTTTCCTGGAGCATAGAGTTTTATCAAATTCACTTGAAAAATAACTTCAGGTTCAGAGTTAGCCTTTGTCCCTGGATTCCGGCGCGGGTCTGATTTATAGTTTCTTTTCCAAAGATGTTGCGCTAATTTTTTCCAGTCTTCCGTCGGGAAGTTACGATTCACATCCACCCCTTGAGCATTTGTACGACTGGGTTTTTTGATAAAGAAGGAATCAGGGTTCACGATTGGAGCGACGACAATGAGTTTGTCCTGAGAAACACTGGGGGTGTTACGAAGTTCGTGAATAATATCAAAGCAGAACTTCACCGGAGTAATCTCATCTCCGTGAACTCCGCACATAATCATTGTGATGTTTTTTTCTGGATTCTTTTTAAAAGATTCATCACCAAAACTAATCCACATTAGAGGATCGCCCCTCACTGAATTTCTGACATGTTGCCATGGAACATGATTACAGCCACTATCGCCCCAACGATATTTTTTAAATTGATCATCAATTTTAGAACAGTATTTTTTTAAGGCATTACTTAGAGTCGTAGGTGTTCCCAGGACCTCGGGAGTTCCTGTGGGAACAGGTGTGGGCGTTGTATCTTGAGCTAGGACTAGACTAGTAGTTACAAAATTCAGTATAAATAATAGGAGAGTAAATTTACTTAAAAACATAAAAATAATCATAGTCAATTTTTGGGGATTTGTCTTTGTGAAGTTAGTGATTACCACCACACAGCCTAAATATTATTCTATTACCCGTTTTGTAGAAGAAGCGAACTTACTTGGCCATCAGGTAAGCCTGCTCAATCCACTTAATTCTGTCATGCCGCTGCACCATTTAACTGACTTGTGGCCACGCTTTGATTGTATTCTCCATCGCATCACAGGGGCCAGAATGGATGACTTTGATTTACGTGTAACAGAGTCACTCTCGCACCCTGGCTGTAAGGTCATTAATAGTCTTGAATCCCTCAATGCCCATCGAGATAAAGTGAGGCAATTTTTATACTTTAAACGCAATAATCTCCCTTTGGTTCCTACCATTGCTTTTCGAGGTGTTCCAGGACGTAATCATCTGGATCAGGCCATCGAAGAATTAGGTACTGATGTCTACGTGGTAAAACTTGAGAAAGGCAATCAAGGTTACGGAGTAAACCTTTTACATACGAAAGAGGCGCTTTATTCTTTACTAGAAACCTTTCACATGGTGCAAATTCATAATGTGATGATCCAACCTTATATCAAAGATAAACGAGAACTGCGGGTTTATTTTGTCAAAGGGGAAATTGTCGGAGTTATGGAACGTCATTGTAAAGAAGGTGGGTTTAAGGCGAACTTTGCACAAGATTCGAAAGCGTATTTGATTTCAAATTTGGATAGTGAAGTGAGAAGAGTGGTGGAGAAAACCATTCAAGTTTCGGGTCTTTATTATGGCAGCATTGATATCCTTATTACTTTGGCAGGGCCCCAGTTGTTGGAAGTGAACTCGGTCACAGGATTCGAACAATTCGAACAGGTTACACGCATTAATTTTGCTCGTAAAGTTCTGGAACAAATTTTTTAGTCAGGTACTTTACTGCCATTCTTTCTTGTCATTTCCCTAATAAAAAATTTCTTTTAGCCGAGAAGAACCATGAGTTTAGTTCCGGTTTATAAGGAGTTTTGTATGCATAATAGTTTATCAGAATTGAAATTCTACCAGTCGTTTCGAATTCCGGTAGAGTCGAAAGATGATTTACGTTTCTTAGTTGAAATTGAATCCGAGAATAAGAAAATTTACATCGAGGATGCCAAACTGATTGACCTCAGTGTGACTGGCCTTGGATTTAAAACCAAAGAAAGACTTTCTGTGGGTAAAGATCTTACCATCTCTCTTCAATTTAAAAGAATGCATCTGGATATTACTGCCCACATTGTGAGAGCTTTTAGTGCTGGTGTTGCAGAAGATGATATCATTTATGGTTCAGAGATCGATGAAGAAGATTTGCAACAAATGCGCAAATTTATTGAAAATTATATTTTTAGTTTTAGTCCTGAAAGAATGAGAGATTGCTTAGTGCAATCAGCACTAATGGAACGCTATACAAATCCAACTGAAGGATTTGAAATGTTCTCTCTTCTCCTTTCTTTATTTAAAGACATGACGAAATTTGGTAACCGTGAAGAGTTTACCGCTACGATGTTAGAAGAAGTAACTCGCATCATGAACGCACAACGCGCGAGTATTTTTTTGATCAACCCTAATACTAATGAACTAGAAGCTGTAGCAGCTTTAGGTGTAGAGAAAGATTTGTTAAAATTCGACTACCGTAAAGGAATTGCTGGATCTGTGTTTACCACAGGTGTCTCGCTGAATATTGATGCCAAGACTGATAAAATTCGCTTCTCAGAGGACATAGATAAGATTACAGGTTTTGTAACTAAGTCCATTCTCTGTTCTCCTATTTTTAACCGTGAAGATAAGATTATTGGAGTGGTGGAAATTTTAAATAAACGAAATGAAGATCGTTTTACCATTGAAGATGAAAAAACGATGAAAGTTTTGGCTTTGGTTTTCTCTTCTGTATTTCATAATTATAATCCGATCTCCGAGAAATCGGCGATTCGTCGTTTTAGTGCCCCTAAAGATCGTGAATATGCACTCATTGGTAAATCACCAGTCGCGACAGAATTACGTTCTTCCATTGTGAAATTGAAAGATGTGGACACTCCTTTATTAGTGACAGGTGAGTTAGGGACTGGAAAGTCTCTTATGGCCAAAGTTATTCATAATGAAGGAAAGCGTGGCCTGAATTTATTTGAAATTATTCATTGTGCTGGTAATGATCCCCATACTTTATCACTTGAACTTTTCGGTGGTGAAGGTCATGTGAGTAAGTTAGAAAAATGTGTTGGTGGAACAGTGTTCTTACGCGAGATTTGCCATCTTCCACTCGATTTTCAAGTAAAACTACTTGATGTTCTCAAAAACAAACGTATCGAAGGATCTAAAACGGCCATCGATGTTCGTCTGATTACTTCTGCTTCTTTAGATCTAGATGAAATGGTGGAGGAAGGGAAGTTTAACCGTGAGTTGCTCGATTTTATCGGGGCAACTGTATTGGCCGTTCCTGCTCTTAGAAAGCGTGCAATGGATTTACCAGATCTAATTAACTACTTTTTAAATAAAGAGTGTAAGAAACAAGGCTTCCTATTGAAAGTTTTCTCACCACAGGTGTTAGAAGAGTTTGGGAAGCATGACTGGCCAGGAAATATTCATGAATTGAAGCGCTCCATTGAAAAAGCAGTGCTATATAATCCAAAGAGTCATGTGATTAACTCGATTTCGAGTTCAGTGATTCCGATTATTAATAAAAATGCTTCTGGACTTAAGGTGCTTTCGGATATTCCTCATGCGAATGACTCGGAAGTTCCATTGAAAGATCGTGTGGCCTTGATTGAACGTGAAATGATTTTAAGCGAAATTAAACGTCACAATGGGAATAAGTCTAAAGCAGCGAAGGCAATGGGCATGAGCCGTGAAGCTCTTCGTAAAAAACTTCTTATGAGTGATGAAATCATAGAAGTTTTAGTGAAAAAAGACGCTAATATCAAAATCGCTGCTTAATATTATATTTTAAAACACAGGGCAGGTCTGCAAAGGCCTGCCCTTTTTCATTTACGAACACATCACAATTTGCTCTAATATCTTTAAAGAAATCAAGAATTTAGACGATAAATAAGTATAAAATAAACAGGATAGGCTTTTGCGTAATCTTTGGCTTTTTTTTGAGCATATGACTCTTTCTGATATGGTGGATATCACTATCGTCAGTTTGATTACGTATAATACTTTACTGATCATCCGCGGAACACGAGCTGTTCAAATCATTTCTGGTATTATTATTCTCGCGGTTCTTTTCTGGTTGTCGATTTATTACAAACTCTACGCTGTTAACTGGATTCTTTCTCATTTCTTTGATTATTCAATTTTTATTTTAATTGTTCTTTTTCAAGATCAAATTAAAAATGCCCTCGCTTCGTTTGGTGGAACAAGTTTGTTTAGCAAGAAAGATTTATCTAAGTATGAAAGAGCAATTGAAGAAGTAGTGTTGGCTTGTGGAGCTTTGTCTCGTGAGAAAACCGGTGCCTTAATTGTATTCGAAAAAGATAATGGTCTGGCGACATTCTCCGCTACAGGAACAACTTTGGTTTGTAAAATTCATTCAGATATTATTTATTCTATCTTCCAAAAAATTTCTCCTTTGCATGACGGGGCAATGATAATTGTAGACGGGCGTATACAGGCAGCGGGTTGTTTTTTGCCATTATCAAAAAATGTAGAGATTGATCGTCACTATGGAACTCGTCACCGGGCTGCGCTTGGAATTACGGAAGTTTCCGACGCCGTGGTGGTTATTGTTTCAGAAGAGACATCAAAAATTAATGTTTGTTATAACGGAACTTTTACCTTAATGGAAAATGAAGAAAAACTGAGACGATTCCTGAAAAAGTTTTTGTTAGAAGAAACAAAACTGGTTCCAGTGGAATCGAAGGTGCAGGGGTAGCTTATGGTTATCAAGCGCACCACCAATTCACGCTTTCTATTAAAGATTCTTTCGGTTCTAATTTCTCTTTTGTTATGGGTCTATGTTTCTAACTCGGAACATATTTCGATTGATAAAAATATAGAACTAGAAGTGCTTTATCCCAGTAACGTATCTTTAACCAATGAAATTCCCAAAGAAATCGTTTATTCACTAAAGGGGCCGAGAGCGATCGTGCGATTGATTTTAGATCGGGAAGAAAAGATAACCATCGATTTACGTGGACAAAAAGTGGATTCACATCATCGTCATTTTTTTAATTTTAAGTCTTCTGATATTGATCTTCCTATTGGTGTTCAGGTTTTAAAAATACTCCCAAGTAATATTGAACTCTCTTTTGATGAAAAAATGCGTAAGAGCTTGCCGATTAATTTACAAACGGTAGGATCACTTCCTGCTCATTATAAGATGATTAGCTCTCGATTATCGCCGACTCATCTCGAAGTTTATGGACCGAAAAAGGAAATTACAAATATTAAAGAAGTTATGGTTGGCCCATTGGATATGTCAGCGATGAGAGGAACGGGTAGACGTTCTCTACCAGTGGTTGGGCTGTCTGAGCGTATTGGTTTAACCAGTGATACTTTGCCTGAATTCATTTATGAGATTAAGCCTTTAAAGGCCAATTATCTTCTACGTGATATTGCGATTCAAAAAGTGGGAAACAAAAAAGTTTTAAAAATGAATGTCTCAAAAGTATTACTCATGATCTATGTTGATCCAGATGAAGAGAAATTAACTAAAAAAGATGTGAAGGTTTATTTTGATATTCCCCCGACGGCAGGGGAACATTTAGTGCCTCTTAAAGTTAAATTAAGTGATAGAGCTGACTTATTTAAAGTCGAGCCAGAAGCGATAAAGGTAACAGTTGAGTAAATTATGAAAAAAAGAAGTTTGTTTGGTACTGACGGTATTCGTGGTCAAGCTAATATTTTCCCTATGACAGGGGAGGTAGCTTTTTCTTTAGGGAGGGCCGTCACAAGTTACTTCCAAGGAAAAAATAAAGGTAAAAAACCCTTAATTATTATTGGAAAAGACACGCGTCTTTCTTGCTACATGCTGGAACAGGCTTTTTCTGCAGGAGTATGTTCACAGGGTGGTAGAGCGATTTTAACTGGACCACTGCCGACTCCTGGGGTGGCTTTTGTAACTCAATCTTTACGTGCTGATGCCGGTGTCATGATATCCGCCAGTCACAATGCTTTTCAAGATAATGGAATTAAAATTTTTGATAGTACTGGTCACAAACTTCCCGATGCCGTGGAAATTCAATTAGAAAAAATGATTTTGGATCCAAGTCTCATTCCCGTCAAGTTAGATGCGGAATTAGGTAATGCAAAACGATTAGATGAAGTCATTGGACGTTATGTGGTGAAGGCTAAATCAGCTTTTAATCCAAACTATAGTTTAGATGGCATGAGAATCGTTATTGATTGCGCTAACGGTGCCGCTTATAAGCTAGGGCCAGCTATATTTGAGGAACTTGGAGCAGAAGTTATTTCCTTGGGAACGACTCCTAATGGAACAAATATTAATTCCAAGTGTGGCGCCCTTCATCCTGAATCCTGTGCTGAAAATGTCATTAAGTATCGGGCTGACATTGGTGTATGTTTGGATGGAGATGCCGACCGTTTAGTTGTGATTGATAATAAAGGTCATGTCATTGATGGTGATGCCTTGATTGGAGTCTGTGCTAAATTTTTGAAGGTTACAGGAGAACTAGGACCTGATGAAGTTGTTGGGACCGTGATGAGCAACGCAGGGCTGGAGTATTTTTTAAGTCAACTGGGAATTAAGTTTACCCGAACTCAAGTGGGCGACCGTTATATTGTTGAGCATATGCTGAACTCAGCCAGTTTACTGGGGGGCGAACCTTCAGGACATATTATTTTCAAAAAGTATTCAACAACTGGTGATGGTATTTTGGCTGCACTTAAGGTGATTGAATGCATGAAGTATTTTGGTAAATCTCTGTCTGAATTGGCGGCTGAAGTGGAGTTATTTCCGCAATTATTAAAAAACGTCAAAGTCAAAAACAAGGTTCCTTTTGAAGAGAATGCTCATATTCAAGCGGAAGTAAAAAAAGCAGAAAATCAGCTAGGAAAAACAGGTCGTGTTCTCTTACGTTATTCTGGAACTGAAAACTTAGCCCGCGTGATGGTAGAAGGAAAAGATAAGGCGATGGTGGCCGAAATCTGTGACACTCTTTGCAAAGTGTTGGAAAAGGAAATTGGATGATTCCTCGTTTAGGTGTCAATATAGACCATGTCGCGACTTTACGCCAAGCCCGGGGAGAAAATTATCCAAGTTTGGTTCAGGCAGCGAAGATTTGTTTAACCGAAGGGGCAGAGCAAATCACGATTCATTTACGTGAAGATCGTCGTCACATTCAAGATACTGACGTGGGGAGTATCAAGCTTGTAACTGAAGAATTTAAGAAGCCGCTGAATCTAGAAATGGGTTGCAGTGATGATATTTTACAAATAGCTCTCTCAACCAAACCTGATTGGGTTTGTTTGGTACCAGAAAAAAGAGAAGAAAGAACCACAGAGGGTGGCCTTGATCTTAAAACTGAAGCTAATTTTCAAAAAGTAAAAATGACTTGTGAGAAGTTGAAAGCGGGAATACCCCATGTGAAGATTTCCCTTTTTGTGGAAGCTGATGCAGAGACTTTAAACCAAGCGATTAAGTTAGCTGCTGATGCAGTAGAAATTCATACCGGTGACTTTGCCCATGCTTTTAATGAGGGTGAAGATATCGACTCATTTTTAAAAATGTATCAGGATGGCCATCGTATTATTAAAACTAAAAACTGGGGCTACCATGCTGGGCATGGACTGACCGAAAAAAACGTAATTCCACTCTTAAAGCAAGGTCTATTTGAAGAATACAACATAGGTCATTGGATCATTTGTGAAGCTGTGTTTAAAAGTCTTTCCCAAGTGGTCAAAGATTTAAAAGGTTTATTCCATGAGAATCGTTAACCAACAAGAAATGAGAGAAATTGAATCTCTAGCTCAGAAAGAATATCATTTCAGTGAAACATTGGTGATTGAAAACGTAGGAGTGAGAGGAGCAGATTATTTGCATTCTCATTTTTTGACTGACTTTAACCATGAAGTGGTTATTTTGGTTGGGAATGGTAGTAATGGAGCTGATGGTTTGGCCATTGCTCGTCATTTAATGAAATATCACCATCGAGTAAGAGCGTTCATGCTCTTTAATAAAAAAGAATGGTCCAAAGAGCTTTCTAATCAAGTGGAAATGGCACAAGCTTACGGCGTAAAAATTCAGCCAATGGGACATTTACAAGAGTTAGAAAGTTATTTCACCCAAAATCCTGAAGCCTATGTCATTGATGCTATTTTTGGTACAGGAGTAAGATTACCACTACCAAATTTTCTTTATGATGTTATCAAAATGGTGAATGATCAGGCCCATCATATTGTGGCAATTGATATTCCGACAGGTGTTTTGTGTGATACTGGTGGGATTCAAGGTAATGCTATCAAAGCAGATCATACTCTTGCGATCGCTCTACCTAAAATGGGTCATTATATTTCTGAGGGGGCCAAACTTTCAGGGGAAGTTGTAACTTTAGATGTAGGATTTCCCACAGAACTTACAGCAAAAGGAGATAAGTTCTTACTGGAACCTGGACATTTCCAAACAACCACCAATAAACGATCAAAATTTGCTCATAAAAATAATTTTGGTCACACTCTGATTATTGGGGGAACATTTGGTTTAACGGGGGCACTGCATTTATCAGCTCAAGCAGCACTTCGAGTCGGAACAGGATTAGTCACGGCAGTTACTTGGGAAAAATATTATAGTGAACTTACTAGTAGAATCTTACCGGAAATCATGACAGGATTCGTCCCAAAAGATGAGACCAGATGGCCGGGGGAAATTAAAAATCTAACTAAATACGATGCCATCGTGGTTGGTCCAGGTTTAGGGCGCAGTGATCGTGCTCGTAGACTAGTGATAGAAGTTTTAAATAACTTTCCTGGCCCTGTGGTACTCGATGCAGATGCTTTAAATGTTCTTTCTCTGAAAGAAGACCATCGCATTTTTGCCATGAGAAATGCTCCTACTGTGTTAACTCCTCACTACGGAGAATTTGCTCGTTTTACTAACACTAATATCCAAAATGTCTTGGAACGACCGGTGAAATCTTTGCGTGAACTAGTAGAGACCATTAATTGTTCAGTCATTTTAAAAGGCCCATGTACTTTTGTGGGGTCAACTAATGGTTCAATCTACTTCAATTATTTCCCTAATGATGGTATGGCCAAAGCGGGAAGCGGTGATGTGCTGGCGGGAATTATAGGTGGATTATTTGGACAACATTTTTCACACAAAGATAGTAAATCTCTAGTTAGAGATTATAAAACTTTCGATCGCATTACAGCCATGGGTGTTATGGTTCATTCTTTAGCAGGAAAACATGCCAGAGAAAAACATGGAGTTCGTAGTATGTCTGCCAGCTCTCTGATTGAATCTCTCAAAGAGGCTTTTACTGAATTAGAAGCGGATCATTTTTAGTTATGACCAAAAAATTATTACGTCAGTGGAAAAAAGTTTTTCTAAGCGATCTCACATATGTTGCTTTTGAATTAAAAGAAGCAATTGATAAACCTGCCCTGATTTTAATTAATGGAGATATGGGAGTAGGTAAAACTGCTTTTGTTAAAAAATTTCTGGGTGACGAGACTGCCACAAGTCCGACCTATTCAGTTATCAATGAAACTTTAGACATGGTCTACGCTGACTTTTATCGTCTGGAATCGAAAGAAGAAATAACAGCTTTAGAACTGTCTCTTTATTTAGAAAGAAAGAATTTTATATTAGTCGAATGGGGAGAGAAATATGTTCACTCTCTGATCCGAGAAATCCCAGAAGAATTTAATGTTTATTCACTCGAGATTCAGTTCAATCGAGAAAATGCCCCTCAAGATACACCAGCTCGTGATTTCACTTTATACACCCTAAAAGTGGAGTGAAAACTGGACTAAAATAGGCAGAAAATGCCGTAGGACCATGGCCCACCATAGAAAAATAACCATAGTGTCAAAGTGATACAGGGGCAGTTTAACTGCTTGATACTTTTTGTGGGAATCCCTTCTAGTAGCGGATTTAGGTGACCTTTTGACTCCAAAAAATTGTTTAAAAAAAAATTATAAAAAACTTTTTTCAAAAAGGTTGACTTGAACTCCCCATTAAGGTCATACTATTTAGGAGAGAAAATTTATCGGGATCAAAATCCTGGTAATGGAATCTAGGAAAACTTGATAAATTGAATCTCATAACAAGGACTGTTACCCAAAAATAATAAATGGGTCTAATCGGATTTATGGAGGATGCATGAGACTTACATCAAAAGGCCGTTACGCCGTCAGAGCTATGTTGGATCTAACTTTCAACTCAAATGGAAACCCTGTTCGTCTACAGGAAATTTCATCTAGACAAGGAATCTCTCTACATTATTTAGAGCAACTATTCCGCAAACTACGCACAGGAAAAGCTGTTAAGTCAGTAAGAGGTCCAGGTGGTGGTTATGTTCTAGCTCGTTCTATGGACGAAATTTCTGTAAAAGATATTCTTGATTGTGTTGGTGAGAACATCAACCCAGCTCGTGATATCATTGGTGCAGCTGATGAAGCAGCTGATACAACAGAATTCAATCTTTCTAAAACATACTTCCAGAACTTGGGTGTATTAATGCAAGATTATCTTCAAACTACTACTCTTGGCGATCTAATGAGAAAAGGTAAGGGTAGAGCTGCTGGTACAGCTACAAATGCTAACAGCAACGAAGCTAATGCGAATGTTAATGCATCTTCAACATCTGCGATTAGACCTTCTATCGGCGAAATTAATCAATAATTTCGAACAATAGAAATATGCAGCGTGATTAATAGATACTATTTTGATTATAACGCTACAGCCCCTCTTGCAGACTCTGTAAAAGAGTTTCTAGCAAGAGGGGCTGTGTTTTTTAACAGCTCGTCTTCACATACTTCAGGCAAAGTCGCTAAAAAAGAAATTTTTGATACGACCGAGTTCATTCAAAAACTATTTAAAACCAAAAAACATGTGATTTACCATTCTGGAGCAACAGAAGGGATTAATCTTTTTTTTCATGGAAGAGTGAAAAAACTTCTGAGAGAAAAAAAGAAAGTTCATCTCATAGGATTTGCTACTGATCATTCAGCTGTTCTGAATACCATTGAGCAGTTGAGAGATGAATCAGTCAGTGTGACTGTGCTTCCGGTTTTAACTAAGGGGGAAGTTGATTTAGAAGCTTTAAAGAAAGATTTACAGTCACATTCTCATGCATCGATTCTAATCAATGTAACTTGGGTGAATAATGAATCAGGCATTGTACAGAATTTGAAAGATATTGTGGAAGTTACGAAAGGAAAAAGTGTTTCTATCCATGTGGATGGTGTTCAGGCCATTGGTAAAATTCCTCATTGGAATGAATTACTCCCAGAAATCGAAGCCTATACCTTCTCCGGCCACAAATTTGGATCTCTCACTGGTGTAGGAATCACATTGCTTCATGATCCTAGCGAATATCTTCCTCTGATTATTGGTGGTGGCCAGCAGAATGGGCTTAGAGGTGGGACGGAAAATGTTTTGGGTGTAGTTAGTTTACGTCTGGCCTTAGAAAATATGGCCCAAAACCTACCTTTGGTCTCTCACGCAGCGAAAGACTTAATAGAGAATAAGCTCAAAGAAACCTTAGGTGATCAAATCATTATCGTAGGGCTTGGGGCTGTCCGTAATGTTAATACCATCCAAGTGATTTATAAAAAGACCCCATCCGACTCGGCCTTGATTCATTTCGATCTTGCTGGTATGGATGTTTCCGCTGGTTCTGCTTGCTCTTCAGGTCGAATGAAAGCTTCCCATGTATTAGTCGCGCTGGGTTACCATGAGTGGAAAAATCATGGTCTCAGGTTTTCTTTTTCACCCCAAATGTCTTTAGAGGACGCACAAAATTTTTCCACTAAAATCATCTCAGTCTTTCAAAAAATTTAATTCTGGATAAAATACTCTTATGGGTATGTTAAGTCGTATAAAGAGAAAAGAGCTAGAAGGCTTCAAAGAGTTCGTGACTAATTTAGAAACGACCACTGAAGCGCGCCGTAAGGAAATCATTCAGGTGGCTGTGCTAGAAGACCCAATCTATATGAGCTGGGTAATTAAAAATATTACGACTGCAGAAGAAGTCGTGAAACTTTCTAGCGATCAAATTGAAAAAATCATCAACAATCTTCCCAGCGGTCTCTTAGTGATGGCCAAAGCTTTTTTTAATACCCCTGAGTTGACCTATTTAAAAGAACAGGTGATCTCTCGTTATATGGTGGCGGATTTTAATGATTATCTTGCTTCTATTACCACGCTTAAGCGTGCTGAGCAGGAAGGGGCACAGTTTCTTATCATGAAAGTGATGCGCTCATTACAGGCCAAAGAAGACATTTATGGACCTATCTGGCAGCTTCCACCGGTTGAACTCATGCGAGAAGATAAAATGCAAAGCGTGACCGGTTTTAAAGAAATTAAGTTTGATAATGGAGCGATTGCAGCAAAAGGCCACATGATCAAAAATCACCGCCACGGTGAGTGGCACCATTTTTTTGAAAATGGAAAGCTCATGGCCAAAGGTACGTATGATCAAGGACAAAAGGTTGGAACTTGGTCATTTTGGTACCTCAATGGAAAGACGAAAGCGGAAGGAAGTTTTAAAAACGACTCTAAACATGGCCCTTGGAATGAGTATGATCACGAGGGAAATATGGTAGTGGCGGAGTATGAAGAAGGGAAGAGGCTATAACCAGAGTCCAAACATCATGTTCTTTCTAAAGTGGCCCGTTCCCTTTGTCCCTCACGAAATTTTTGCGATAGATAATTCTTACTGCTAGACGCTTAAGCGTCCATGTTCCTTTTCTAAAACTTTCTAACATTGAGGCTATTTTATTTATAACCTTTATGTTTTAATAGGGGGTTATGAATAGACAAGAACGTGTGACTCTTTTAAAAGACCTAATTAAGACAAAAATACTCGTTTTAGACGGTGCTATGGGCACTGCTTTACAAGACAAAAATTTAACTGCTGAAGATTTTGGTGGTGTAGATTTTGAAGGTTGTAATGAGTATCTTTTGTTAACCAAACCATCTGTAATTATGGATGTTCATCGCGCTTATTTAGAAGCTGGGGCTGACATCATTGAAACTAATACTTTTGGTGCGACCCCCTTAGTTTTGAATGAATATCAAATTGGCCATCTAGCGGATAAAATTAATCTCACAGGCGCGAAACTCGCGCGTGAAGCTTGTGATGAATTCACTAAGAAAGATCCAACAAAACCTCGTTTTGTCGCAGGCTCTATTGGGCCAACAACGAAAGCCATTTCAGTTACTGGTGGAGTTACTTTTGAAGAATTAATTCAAAACTTTTATCAGCAAGCAAAGTTTTTGTATGAAGGTGGTGTCGATTATTATCTGCTCGAAACTTGCCAGGATACGAGAAATATCAAAGCTGGGCTTCTCGGTATTAATCAATTTTTAGCTGAAGTCGATGTAAAGTTACCGGTTGCTGTTTCCGGTACGATTGAACCGATGGGAACGATGTTAGCGGGTCAAGCGGTCGATTCGCTTGTGACTTCATTAGAGCATGTTGATTTACTTTATATTGGTCTGAACTGTGCGACTGGACCTGAATTCATGACTGATCACATTCGAACGATGGCACAGATGAGCCAAGTTCCTATTTCTTGCGTTCCGAACGCAGGACTTCCTGATGAAAATGGAATGTATCTTGAAACGCCTGAAATGGTGGCGAATGTGCTGGGACGTTTTTTGCAAAAGGGATGGGTGAACGTTATTGGTGGATGTTGTGGAACACACTCAAAACACATCGCTGCTATGGCCAAACTGGCGAAAGAGTTTAAACCGCATGCTCATCCTGCAGAACCAGTCTCGCGCCTTTCAGGTGTTGACGTACTAGAAATCACCGAAGACGGCCGTCCTTACTTTGTAGGAGAGAGAACCAATGTGATTGGTTCAAAAAAATTCAAAGAACTGATTATCGATAACAAATTTGATGAAGCCACAGAAATTGCTAAAAATCAGGTGAAAAAAGGAGCGCATTTAATTGATGTGTGTTTGGCCAACCCTGATCGTGATGAAACCACTGACATGAAACAATTTCTGGAGCTTCTGATCAAGAAAGTTCGTGTTCCTTTAATGATCGATTCTACTGATGAAGACGTCATCGCCATGGCACTGACTTATTCCCAAGGTAAAGCAATTATCAATTCCATTAACCTCGAAGATGGGGAAGAGCGTTTTGAGAAAGTCGTTCCACTAGCGAAAAAATTTGGGGCTGCTTTAGTCGTCGGAACGATTGATGATGATAAACATCAAGGGATGGGAGTGACTCGCGAAAGAAAGCTTTCTATCGCGAAACGTTCTTATGATTTATTGGTGAACAAGTACGGTGTCAAGCCGACGGATATATATTGGGATCCTCTCGTGTTCCCATGTGCGACGGGCGATGAGAATTATATTGGGTCTGCTCCTGAAACGATTGAAGGGATTAGACTACTAAAAAAAGAATTTCCACTGACCAAAACCGTGCTAGGAATTTCGAATGTGAGCTTTGGTTTACCTGAAGCAGGACGCGAAGTTTTAAACTCCGTCTTTCTCTATCTTTGTACTGAAGCAGGCCTTGATCTTGCGATTGTGAATACTGAAAAAGTAAAACGTTACGCTCAAATCCCTGAGGAAGAAAAAACTTTGGCGATGAACCTTCTTTATAATAAGGGAGTTGATCCTGTTGCCGCTTTCGCTGCTCACTTCAGAGGAAAAAAGGCAGAGAAGAAAAGTGATGTTAAGCTGCCTTTAATGGAAAGACTTCCTCAATATATTCTGGAAGGATCAAAAGATGGTTTAATTGATGACCTTAATGAGTGTCTAAAAACAATGGATCCTATGGCGATCATCAATGGACCATTAATGGGTGGGATGGCCACCGTAGGTAAACTGTTTAATGAAAATAAACTGATTGTAGCGGAAGTGCTCCAAAGTGCAGAAGCAATGAAAGCTGCTGTAACTCATCTTGAAAGCTTCATGGAAAAGAAAAGTGCAGCAAAGAAAGGTCGTATTGTCCTTGCTACAGTGAAAGGTGATGTTCATGATATTGGCAAAAATTTGGTTGAGATTGTTTTAGCGAATAATGGTTATGAAGTGATTAATCTTGGAATTAAGATCCCAAGTGAAGAATTAATCAAAGCAGTGAAAGAACACAAACCAGATATTCTTGGTTTATCAGGTCTCTTAGTAAAATCAGCGCAACAGATGGTTCTTTCAGCTGAAGATTTAAGCCTAGCGGATATTAATGTGCCAATCATGGTGGGAGGAGCAGCGCTCTCTCGTAATTTCGTGAACAGAAAAATTGCTCCTTCTTACAAAGGAGAAGTGGTTTACGCGAAAGATGCGATGAGTGGACTTGAACTGGCGAATACCATTACAACTCCTGAGCAATTTGAAAAGTTAAAAGGAATTCTCAAAACAGAACGGGACAATCTTGTTTCGGCGGAAGAAACAACGACTGAAAAAGTTATTTCCAATATTCGCTCTAAGGCAGTGGCCTTGATGGAAAAGCCGGCGCTGCCTCAAGACTATGCTCAACATATTATTAAAAACACTCCTATTGATTTAATTTTTAAATATATCAATCCTTTGATGCTTTATGGCCGTCATTTGGGAATTAATGGAAAATTAGTCCGACTAATTGAAAAGGAAGATTGGGCCAATCTAAAAAAAGAAGAGGGTGGTGAAAAAGCTTTTGCCATTTACGAACAGATTGAAAAGTTAAAGCAAACTTATAAACAAAGTCATTTGAAGCCACAGGCCATCTATCAGTTCTTTAAGGCCAAGTCGGATGGTAATGATCTGATCCTGTTTAATGAAAATACAGAAGTGGCCCGTTTTACTTTTCCACGTCAACCTAAGAATGATGGTCTATGTTTATCCGATTATGTTACGCCAATTTCTATGAATGTTAATGATTCTGTCGGTTTGTTTGTCGTTACTGTGGGAGAGAAAACTCGAGAAGCTGCGGAAAGTTTAAAGAAGAATGGTCAGTATCTGGAATCTCATGCTCTTTCCGCTCTGGCGTTAGAGTGTGCTGAAGCTTATGCGGAATATCTGCATTCTCATATGCGCGCTTTACTTGGTTTTGCAGATCAGATGGATATAACCATGATGGAGCGTTTTCAAGCGAAGTATCGAGGTAAACGTTACTCTTTTGGTTATCCTGCTTGTCCACGTTTAGATGATCAAGCGATTCTTTTTAATCTCTTAAAACCAACGCAAAATATTGGTGTTGAATTAACCGATGGATTTATGATGGATCCAGAAGCTTCGGTTTCTGCCATTGTCTTTGCTCATCCTGACGCAACTTATTTTAGTGTAGGAGATAGAGGAGAGTTCTAGTGAAAAGCACTGGTATCGGAAGTCTTCCTCATCACAATGTAGATAGTGCTCTGGACTATAGCTTTCGTCATGATCTTCCTTTTTTGCCGCAGTTACCTTTGAAAAACCCAGAAGAGATGATGGTTTACCAGACCTTATTTGGTTTTCCTGGTCTTACGATATTCGAAGGTAAGCCCATCCTTAATTTAAAAGAGTATGTGAAAAAAAGAGACGCCACTTTTTCCATCTTAGAAAAGGCTTTGAGTGCAAACAACTATGAGAGCTTTTTACCGACTCCCACTGAGTATTCTTGTTTTGCTCCCTTTTTATTTGAATTGCAAGAGAGAAACTGTAGTGAGGCCAAGATTCAAATAACCGGGCATTTGACCTCTGGGCTAGTGTTAATGTTGGAAGATGGTGAGGCCCTTAAAGATTATCCGCAAATTTTAAATGATGTTTATAAATGGACCATGGCGAAGGGGCTTGCGCTTATCCAGTCGCTTAAACAAAAGAATATTAAGCCAATTCTTTTTATCGATGAACCAATTCTTACTATTTTCAAAGAACGTGACCCACGCTTTATCTCGGGTCTTTCTGAAATCTCTATGCTCACTTTTTGTTTTAAGAAAGCCGGTGCGGAAGTAGGGTTGCATTGCTGTGGCAATACAGTATGGAGCAAAGTTTTAGAATTACCACTCGACTATCTTTCCTTCGATGTTCTTTTGTCAGGACAGGAAATTTTAATGGCTAAAAAGTACTTGCAGAGCTACCTTGAACGTGGTGGAAAACTTGCTTTGGGATTATTACCAACCCAGATGTTGGATCAGGCTTCTACTCCTGTGAATATTAAAGAATTACTAGCGCCTTTTCTTTTTACAAAACCAACTTTAGTTAGCTGTGCTTGTGGATTAGGCCTAAAAACTCCCGAACAAGCAGAGATTTTTCTTAATCATTTGAAGGAGTCGACTTAGGACGATTTTTTCTGTACCTGCACTTGAATAGCTATAAAATAACAGTTTTTCTTAAATTTAATATCAAGCCCAGTCTTATTTCTGAGCGAGACAACAAGCTGAGCCAATTTATTTAAGTCACTTTTTTTCTGCAACGGATCGTCCCATAAAAGTTCGTAAATGAGTCCCTGATGCAATGGCGTTTCACTCTCTTGAAGTAGTTTCAATAGAGCTTCTTCTTTGTTTTGAGGAAGGTCCATTTTGATAATCTTATTAACGTTGCTGATCTTTTGATGTTTTGCCAGGCATAGGGAGAATAAACATTTATCACCTTTATAATCAAAAAGTTCATGGCCGTAAATTTGGGGAGCATCTTTAAAGAGATTTTTCCAATGAATATCAGCTTGAGTTATTTCTCCTTCTTCTAAGCATTGGATGACTTTAATTTGATGGAACAGTACTGGAAATGCTTCATAGTCACTATTATCAACATAGAGTGCTTCATTACGCATTAAGTGCGCTAGAAGCTGTTTCATAAAGTTATAGTTGGCGGATAACTGGAACTTTCGGAACTTTTTCATTTCGACTAACGTTTCCTCACAAGCCTGAAATTGGTCATTTTTAATGAAGAAAACAAATTTATCAATCAGAAAGGAAATTCGTTGATGTTCTGACATCTTTTCTTTGACGAAGTCAAGCTTGGGCATGATTTTGGTCGCCTCTTGCATATTTCCTTTCATCATATTAAAAGTGAATGTCGCTCGAAGTAGGCTAATCTTAGCTGAGTCAGAATCAAGATTAATTTTTTTTATTTGATTGATGGCCTCTTCCATAGCAGAAAGATTTTTTTGATTGAGAGCAATGATATAGAGATTGTTCCACGCAATATATTCAAAACGTGGCGTCTCATGGTCCTTCATCAATTCCACAGATTTATTAAGAAAATCCTGAGCTAATTGATAATGACATAGATTGTTTTCTGCGCACCCTAAAATGAGCAAACGTTGCGCTTCGACATAAGAGTCAGAAGCTTTTAATGAAGTGAGTTGATCAATTACCTCTTGATTCTGATTGTCACGCAGATGCAAGTGGCATTGTAATATTGTTTTTTCAATTTGAGTGAGTCGTTTGTCTTTAAGAAAAGACTTAGCCTTTTTTACTTCAAAACAAACAAGATGAAGGGCCTGGATGAATGTTTTGGCCTTAATCATTATTGTCTCGCAGCTTTACTATATAACTTTAGTTTCTCAATTAAAGCTTTTATTTCATCATCATTTAAGCTGAAGTCCCGCTTTAGAAGTAATTCTAATTGATATGAATTCGTCATACGGACTAGGGTTTCTTTAACTTCATTGGTGAACAGTGAGCACTGATCAGATGTCTGACAAGTTTCACATTCCCTTTTATTACCATATGAGACTTGTTCTTTGTACTCGATGGCCAATATAAGTACCACATCTTTGATTGTGTCGAACTTATGATCACTATATTTTTGGCAGACTTGAGCTTGATTTTTTAATTTGCTTTGAAGGCTTGCGACTATTTGAAGTAATTTGGCCCAGTCTGCCTGTGCCTTTTTCTCTGCAAGACCAATGTTTTCAGTTGGTCCAGGAAGATCCGGGCAGCCTGCGCAGCTCGTATTCGTCTGACCATAGGTCAGATTTGTGGTTAGAAATAAAATGATACAAATTAAACTTTTCATTATTTCTTTTTCGGATGAAACCAAGCATGGAATTTTGATTCTTTTTTTGTTTTCTTATTTTTAAAAAGAGCTAAATCTTTTTGTCTGAATTCTTCCAACACTCCGTAAAGTTCTTTATAAGTCATTGGCCAGCCATGCTCTTTTTGAAAGGCAGCATCTTTAGCTTTTAATTCGGCCAACATCACTTCACCAATCTGACCTAAAAGAGTTACGGTACGAAGCATTTTGCGAGGGACTTGTTTTGAAAAGTCGCTAATGTTGAGTGCCTTTTTCACCAGCGGCCATAAAAATGTACGGCGTACGTTATAAATTAAACCACCGGCCATTTTTGAT
>JBEIOQ010000150.1:0-2605 GCA_040377495.1 Halobacteriovoraceae bacterium | reverse complement strand
GATTAATTCTGATTCCGACAGAATGGTCTCTCCTGACTGCTCAAAAGATATTGCGAATAAGTGGAATGTTCCGATTATTACCCATCAGGGTGGCGGACATGATTTATCCGCTGACGACCCTGAATGGTTAGCTGATCAATTATCGAAATGGCTTTAAGCCTATTTAAGCGCTTTATCGATCTCTTTTTCTAAATCATCCTCAAAGAAAGATTGAGTTTTTCTTTTCTTGTCTTTTTTCTCATCTTTTTTAGGATCAATATTTTCACTGGCGATTGAGCGACTTACTTTGTTGGTCACAATCCCATCAGTTTTAATATTTTGTTTAATCTTACCAGTTGTGTTCTCATTCGGATTATAAGTTACAATAATACGGAATGGTTTATCTGGAGAACATCCATTTTTACACATTTCTGGATTCTTCAAATACTCATCAATCTTCACATTAAGATTTCCGTATTGCTCTTCTGACGTAATATAGAGAGTTGGTGCACTATCGTTGCTCATAAGATCCTTGTCTTCAAAAGTATCCAATTTACCACCAACTTGCACTCCCGCTCTAGCGGTTGAAGTTCCGGTATTAGTATTCAGTACTCCTCCTAACTCATTTTCTTTACTCTGCGAAGGATTAGATCTTCCCCCAGAAGCTGGGCCTGAACTACCATTAAAAATATTCGTGCTCTGAACTGAACCAGGTGCCGGAGTTGGAGTACTAGAAGTAATCACATTACTATTTTGTCTTACCTTATTCTTCTTATCACCTAAACCAAATTGATCTTCTTCACTCTCTACTTCTTTAGAGGAAACCTCTTGAGGAGCGCTTTGAGTTTTGTTCTTTTTCTTCAACAAACCCTTTGTATCCGCCAGTTCTTTCTTTAGGTCGTCAATTTCGTCTAAGTATTTCTGATCTTTCGTTTCATCTTTTTGCTTTTTCAAGTTCGCAATTTGTGCTTCTAAATCTTCTGTCTGTTTTTTCAACAAATCTCTTTGTTTTCGTTTTTCATCCAGTTCATCATCTTCTTCTGGCGTACGATTCTTCTTTTTCTCTAACTTTGCTACTTCTTTATTTAGATCTTTTAATTCAGTCTTAACGTTAGACACTACATTTTTCGTGTAATCAATCCATTCGGACTTAGGCGCATTGTAAGCAGGTTCTGTTGGAGTACTTTTTTTATTGTTTTCACTAGAATTTGATTGTTTTCCAGTCTGACCTACAGTGGTATTAACACCCGAATTTTTTAGTAAGTCTTGTGCCAGGCCATTATTCAGTTTATTACTTTGGCTGTCATCATTATTGTCTACAAGGCCAGAGCCTTTTCTTGATGTATAACTTTCATCTGCTGCGGTATTAACCGATGTTTTATAGACAATCTTTTCTGGATCAATTTCAGCTCTTAGGTCCTCACAGGTATTTTTCATCACTAAAGGGTTCATTTTTAATACGGCTTCAATTCCAAGTTTTGTAATCAACTCGTCTTTACAGATGTTATCTGTCGACTCATTGTAA
Source organism: Halobacteriovoraceae bacterium (assembly GCA_040377495.1). Lineage (GTDB taxonomy): Bacteria > Bdellovibrionota > Bacteriovoracia > Bacteriovoracales > Bacteriovoracaceae > JBEIOQ01. The sequence continues at coordinate 1,101 of JBEIOQ010000150.1, read as the reverse complement.
ACAGCGACCGTCGTAAAACTGGCCACAACTTGATTATTGTCTTTCTCTCCAGCATATTTTTGTAGAATGGAACTCCAGCTATTGGCAAAACACAAATTCATTGCCTCTAAAGACATATTCGTTCCGCCATTACTTGCTTCACACTTTTTAACAATTTCAGCACAGGAAGACTCTTTGGTATTTTGAAGAAAAATGTTTTGTTTTTCAGGAGAAAGCTTACTCAAGTGCTGTTGATTTTTTTCGTTCAATAAATCTTGGCGAATTAGGTCTTGCTCTTTCTTTTTATTCGTATCATTAATCATTTCAGCTAACACTGGTTTTTCAGGAATAGATTTCGCTCCACTGTCAACTGAGGCTGAACATGTTACTGCTTTAAAGGCAGCACAACGATAATCAAGATCTTTCTCAGTGAAATCATCAAATTCACTATTACTGGCTGACATCTCTTTATTATAGTCAGCAATGGCCTTATCAATTTCAGGTTTTCTTTTTGCTCTTTCATTTGAGTCAGACAATATGGGGCAAAATGAAACCAGAGGATCAATCTGCGCAATCATTTCCACTTCAGTCATATCCAGTTCATCATTAGAACAAGCAATCGCTTTAATATAATCACCATGCTGTTTCTCACAATCAATCATGAGTTTATCAATACTGGCTTGATAACCGACAGCTTCTTGATCGCTTAGTTCCACTAAAATTGGTGCCAACTGTTTCTCGAAAGATTTTTTGATTTCATGGCCTTCATAATTATTCGATTTTCCAACCAAATCGACCAATTCTGGTTGTTCTTTAATTGACCTAAATATTTCATCGGCCCACATATTCACCATGGTAGGTAAATGATTTTTCCCATTGGGATCATCACTTTGAAAGTCATCAAAACGGGGGTCAGACTCTAACTTTTTAAGGTATGCCGCTCTAAACCATTCCTGGCCACTGGTCCAATCAACACTTCCATTTTTCGCATTTTTTCCGATGGCCTGAACGGCTAAATCAATCACGTCGTCTTCTCTCGTCGAAAATGCTCCGTCAACTGAAGTATCGTACTGAGAACAATAATCACTTTCTTGAATCCCTACAGGACCTGTGAAGCTAACT
>JBEIOQ010000083.1:0-11263 GCA_040377495.1 Halobacteriovoraceae bacterium | reverse complement strand
CCCAAATAATGGCGGGAATTATAATCCGAACCCATATAACCCTTATAACCCTTATCCAAATAATGGTGGGAATTATAACCCTTATCCGTATAATCCATCTCCATACAATCCTTATCCAGGATATGGTTACGGCCATGGTCACCCAGGTTACAACCGTCCTCCATACTCTAACTATCACCATACTCCGTACTATCCGACGTATAACAACTATAACTACGTTCGTTACTACAGCCCGTATGACTACTACATCACACTTCAATACCAGAACGTGTTTATGAACTGGGTTCTTTATCCAGCGACTGGTTACAACACTGGGTATTACGTGATTAATAACTATCCGTACTATGTTTATAACAACTACCAGTACCGTTATAGCCAATACGATACTTGTAACTATGAACTAGTAGATAGCTATACGAACCAAGCGTCGCAATCTTTCCGCGGTTACACTTGTAACGATGGTTATGATCAGTGTGCAGACATACGTGACAGTAGAAATTCGTATGAAAATAACTATCGTTATTTCTGTGCAGAGAACACTTCTCAGTACTAATTCTGCTTAAGAATTTATCTATAAAATGAGGGCCAGCTGTAAAAAGCTGGCCTTATTTATTTACATGACGCTCCTTGGGCGATAAATTATATCAACTATTAATAAGGAGCAGCTCATGAGTGGTGAAGCGATTCTGCGTGGTATTTTGGGATTAGCAATCCTAGTGCTGGTGATGTATCTGTTGAGTTCAAAGAAAAAAGACATTCCTTGGAAATTAGTGGGAGTGGGAATTTTAATGCAAATCGTTTTTGCGATTGGTGTTTTAAAAATTCCTTTCATCGCAGGTATCTTTGATACTGTGAGTGGATTCTTCGTTATCGTCTTAGAGTTTACACGCCAAGGTTCAATTTTCGTTTTCGGAAATATGATGGATGTGAATACTTCAGGTTTCATCTTTGCTTTCCAGATTTTACCGACGATTATTTTCTTCTCAGCTTTAACGAGCTTGTTCTTCTACTTAGGGATTCTACAAAAAATCGTTTATGCTCTTTCATGGTCACTGGGAAAATTGCTCAAAATTTCGGGGGCAGAAAACCTTTCAACCACAGCGAATATTTTCTTAGGGCAAACTGAAGCTCCACTTTTGATTAAACCATATTTAGAAAAAATGACCCGTTCAGAAATTCTTTGTGTCATGATTGGTGGTATGGCCAATACAGCTGGAGGAGTTCTTGCCGCTTATGTTGGATTCCTCGGTGGAACTGATACCGCTCAACAATTATTTTTTGCGAAACATTTACTTGCCGCTTCGGTAATGTCGGCTCCCGCGACCATTGTCGTTTCAAAAATGCTACTTCCTCAAACTGAGCCAATTGATGAGAAACTTGAACTGACAGAAGAAAAACTAGGTTCAAATATGATCGAAGCTATTGCGATCGGTACTGAAGACGGCTTAAAGCTGGCTTTCAACGTGGCAGCGATGCTTATCGTATTCATCGCCATGATCGCTATGTGTAACTACGTTACAAGTGATTTGATTGGTAACTGGACTGGATTAAATGGATGGGTTCAATCATTTACAAACGGGCAATATTCAGGCTTTACCCTGCAATTTATCCTGGGATATATTTGTGCACCTTTCGTTTGGTTACTTGGGGTGGCCAAATCGGATATGGTTTATATCGGACAACTGCTTGGTGAAAAAACCATTCTAAACGAATTTGTTGCTTATACGACTTTAGGAAAAATGAAAGCGGCTAACGTTTTTCAAGATCCTAAGTCAGTGATCATTGCGACTTATATTCTTTCTGGTTTTGCAAACTTTTCGTCTATCGGAATTCAGGTCGGGGGTATTGGCTCCATCGCTCCATCAAAGAAAAGTATGTTGGCGGAACTTGGGATCAAAGCTTTAATCGGCGGTACAATTTGCTCACTGATGACTGCGACTATCGTAGGAATGTTGACCTAAAAAAATAAGCGGCGAAATTCGTCGTTAAAAACTTTTATTCTATCGGTCACATACTAATTGTATGCTCCCTCAGCCTGAAAGTTTTTGCCTTGAATTTCTTGCTTCTATTTTTAGGTGCTTTTAGAATTTCAGACTGATACTTTGTAATACACGCTCTTCGACGATAAAATGTTTAATATGTTTTTCGTCGGAGAGTTTTTGTTTGTAGAACTCTGATCCTTTCATCGCTTTCACTTCGAGTATAACTTCACAAGCATGCGCATCAGGAGACACTTTCCAAAGATGTATATCCAGGACTTTAGTCTGTGGATCTTCCAGTTTATTTTTCAGAGTATGTAGGGGATAGCCTTTCGAGTGACCGTCCAGTAATTCATAACCAGTGTCACGGCAAAGGCCGTAGCCCCATTTAAGAATAACTAAACCACCCACCACTCCCATAAGTGGATCAAGCCAGATGAAGTTGTAATATTTCCCGAGCAGGAGAGCGGCGATGGCAAAAACAGAAGTCAAAGCATCCGCCATGACGTGCATATAAGCACTTTTTAAATTGTGATCGTGCCCATGGTGGTGATCATGCCCGTGATGATGGTCGTGATCATGATGAGTGTGATCATTAAGAATAAAACCACAGATAATATTAATCACCAAACCGACAACCGCAACTAAGATTGCTTCATTAAATTGAATTTGCACAGGACTAAGAAGACGAATGCCTGATTCCCAAATCATAAATAGAGAAACCATAATTAAGCTAACACTGGAAGTATAACCACCAAGTGGAATAAACTTTCCTGTACCAAAAGAAAAATGATGTTGGATTTTTTGGGAGCGAGATAAACGATAGGCGAGATAGCTAATGAATAATGCTCCTGCATGACTGGCCATATGCCAACCATCAGCGGTAAGGGCCATGGATCCAGTAAAATATCCTGCTACAATTTCAACGATCATCATGACTAAAGTTATGATGATAACGATCAGCGTTTTACGCTCGTTAGAACGCATTCTCTCATTATCCTGCATGAAATTGTGACTGTGTTCGCAATGAATTGCCATATCTAAAACCTAATAACTAAATTTTAAAACCTTCTTAATCGTTATACCAAAATTTAAACCGACTAACCAGATAACTGTGGCACCAGCGATCCAAAATAATGTTGTCGCGGCTAAGACTTCTGTCGAACCAGAACAAATAAAGCCTGCGGTCGACAGACCCACTAAAGCTAAGAGCGCCCCATAGCGGTTTTTTAAAACAACTCTGAGCTCATCAGGATTTAATATAAAAAAGAGTAAGAGAGTTGTCCCTAAAAAGAAAAAACCTCCGCAAGCGAATTGACAGACACTTTCACCATATTTCATTAAAGGCGCCATAAGTCCGTCATGGCGATGGACTCCGTGCCCAAATTGATGACAGAAAAAGAGTGAACTTAGTCCTGCTACGAAATGGAGACCACAGAGCTTCATTAGAATAATTTTAAGGCTTGGATTCAGTTCATTTTGCACTAAGGATTTAACTTTTAAGGCAATATCTGGTGGAGCAGATTCTTTGGTGGTGGTGAAATTTTGATAATCATTTTTCATACATGATCCTTTCTTAAAATTTTCAATCCACGGCTAATCAATTGTCTAATGTTACCCGGACTTGTTTTAAGTTTTACTGCAATTTGTTCAAAGCTTTCTTCCGACAAATAACGCAGACTAATTGCTTGCTCTTGATCTCGCGTAAGATTCTCCATTGAGGGGAGTACAATCTCCGTTTCATCCTGATCAAATTCAAAACCTTGAGCGCTAAGAGCTGGTTTTTTTGTCCTGATATAATCAATCAAGGTGGTTTTGCTAATAACAAAGAGCCAAGCGAGGAGTGGATATTGAGGATTATATTTTTCTTTGCTGCGATGAAATTTTAACCACACTAGCTGAAAACATTCATCCACTTCTTCTCTTCGAGACATACGTTTTCTGAGATAAGCATACACATGAGGATGAAATTCTTCATAGAGACGAGCAAAGGCTTCATTGTCTCCTTGAATATAGCGCTGCATATTTAACTGAATCTGTTCTTCACTCATCTCATTATTATAACGTGAAAGAAGTCCTTTTTGTGACAATGTCACAATTTTATAGTTTCTCCCGTAATGATGGTATAGGAGTGAACATGAAAAAAATTCTTACGCTTATTTTATTCACTCTAGGACTAGAGGTATTTGGCCACCCTGTGACCTATAAGAATGGTTTTGAAATAAGCGGTGTAAATATGTCGGCCATTCGCGATTATCAGGCCACTTATAGTTTCACTTCTCATTTAGCTTCAGGCACTCGTTATGTTTATTTTCCTCTCACCAAACAAACACTTTATTTGGGGCAAGGATCTTGGCTTATAAAGAAATTTCTTTTTGATGAGGCCCAAGGAAATATTTATACCACTTTAGGTGGAGGGAGATCATATGAAAATGATGAGAGCAAAGGCGTTTTTACGACTGGACTCGAAGCCGATTTTGAAACCAGAAGAATTTATACTTCTCTTAAGTTTTCCGGTTTTCATGCTGCATCTTATGACTATCAGATGGTTCAAGGCCGGGTAGGGTTTGCTCCTTATGTAACTGGATTCGATGGGATTCACACTTGGTTTATGGTGCAGGGGATGACTCTCCGAAATCAAGAAAACAAAGTGGAAATTACACCGATGTTACGATTCTTTTATCAAAATGTTCTGTGGGAAGTCGGGGCAAGTACCCGTGGCAATATGATGTTTAATTTTATGGTTCACTATTAAGGAGTGTTTATGAAAAAAATTGTATTTCTCTTAAGTTTTCTTGCGATGTCGGCCCAAGCGGAGGTCATTCATGTGAAAGTGCAGGGTATGGTTTGTTCTTTGTGCTCACAGGGTCTGACTAAAAAATTTAGTGCGGAAAAAACTGTTTCCAATGTGAAGGTAGACATGGACGAAAAGATGGTGACGATTACCACTAAGCCTGAACAAACGGTCAATGACCAAACCATTAAAACCATCGTGGAAGATAATGGGGTTGCCCTAGTTTCAATTCATAGGATGAATCATGAATAATGGAAAATTAAGTAGCTTTTTAAGCCTTTTTACTTCATTTTCAACACTACTTTGTTGTGCACTACCAAGCTTGTTGGTAGTGCTGGGCCTTGGCCCTGTACTAGCTGGTCTGATTGGTATCTTTCCTCAGATCACCATCGTTTCCGAATATAAAGAGCTTGTTTTTAGTGTCACTGGATTGATTCTTGCGATCTCTGGATGGTTGCAATTGAGACCCACAAGTTGTCCCATCGATCAGAAAGAAAATTGTATGGCGACCAAGACCTGGAGTGTAAAAGTCTATTGGATTTCGGTTGGATTATTTTTTGTAGGCTTAACCATGGCGTTTATTGTGCCGCTTTTTTCTTAGCTGTTTTGTCCGCTGTTCTAGCTGCTTTTTTCTTGGCTTTGTTTAATCTCTTCGCGAAATTTTCATCTAAGGTCATGTAAAATTTTTCATTTAAATAGTGTGGATTAGAAACAAAACGTTGATAGCCTTTTTTTTCTACAAATTGTCGGAGAGCTGCGCCAATGCGTCCACCGGTACGATTAATGAAATCTTCTTGTTGTTCATCTTTACGACCTAGAATATGACTGCCAAGGGATTCGAACATTCCCACTGTTTGAGAAGTAATACGTCCTTGGACATAACCAAAGTACATTACTCCGAAGAGGTGGTACCATGATCCAAATTTATCATCTTTATAATTATAGTTTGAAATCGTTTTAAGTTTAGTTGTAATCGTTAATCTGTCTCGTCCAGGTGTGGACCAAAATCGGGAAAGAATATTTTCCACTGTTAGAAGAGCGAGGTAAACGTCTCCACCATTAATACGATAAGATGCACGAAACATTTCTTCCAGTGTGATAGAATCTCGAGGTCTAGAAACAATATATTCTTTTAATTGATCTTCCGTTCCTGTCACCATGAAATTTGAAGTCACTCCACGTGCTAGGGCCACCAGAGCTTTGGATATGCGTCGAAAGAGGGGGAACATCTTTTTCAGTTTTTTCTCATTCTCTGGGCTCCATTCATGTGGCTTACCAATGAGAGGAGTCATACCTTTCTGCATTTCCTCTACGATCACTTGCTTCATCATCAAAATAACATGGTTTACTTTATAAGGATTTTTATGTCCTTCTAAAATAATGGGTTCATGATTAGTATTATAAGGATTGTAATCGCTTTCAGAAAGATTAAGTAATTCTTGTTCAGGATGATACACAGGAAATTTTATTAAAAGTTCTTCTATTTTATCTTCTCGATATTCTCTTAGTTCGCTCCCTTTTCCTACCAGACTTGCCCAAATATATTGCGGAACTTGTTTGGCAGTCCATAGCAGAAGAATATCCCCCTTAGGATCATCCAGCTGATATGACGGTTGTTGATAAATATAACCGAGATACTTATTCTCCTCTGACTCCAAATCCTGGGCCTGAACACTCATAGTGAGGGTGAATAAGAGACATAAAATAAATGTTTTCACTAAGGGGGAGGGTTGCAAACTCAAGACCATGTTGAATAGCTGATTTCGATCAGGATTCGATGGAAACTGTCTAAATTTTAGACAATCAGTAATTCACTTAGACAAGCTCATTCGAAACGTTCTTCTCAAGCTTTTGGCCTTTTGACCGATAGGAAATGGAGGAGTTTTTATGCCTAAATTTACTTTTCTCTTAATGCTCGCCCTTATGCCACTTTCCAGCTATGGACAGGAAAAATCGATTAAGGATTGTTCAGTCTTAGATGACGAGGGAAATGTAGTGAAGTGTAAAGATGGAAGTATTTATAAATTAATTTTGAAACAAGAACCTATGATAGCTGAGGGCACTAAAGTCGTATTACCAACTAAAATTCAAAATCTAAAACAAGCTCCCAAGTTTACGCTTGCGGGCTGTGCATTGAAGAATGATAATCTGGAGATTACTTGTAGCGATACTCGTCTTTATGCCCTAATGACACCTGTAAGTTTAAGTATTGTTCCTGAAGCCCAGGTCAGAGATAATACTTATGTTCCTACGCCACCAGTCCCAGTATCTAATTCAAGAAAAGCGAAGCAATCAAATCGTGGAGTTGCTGGTTTTAAAGACGATGCTTTTGACGGCAAGGCCAAGCAAGATTAAATCATCTTTTTTTCATAATACGAAAACGACGAAAATGTGAAAATGTTTCGCTGACGTTTTTCGATGAAATAATGGAAGCTAAAATAAAGCATAAACCTAGTGCCATACAGGCTTTGGCTACAATCAGGTAGTAAGATAAGCCAAGCATATCAGAGAACATCCAAGAGACATTCATACAGATCCAGCACATAACCGCAAAGTTAATGAAGCTGACTGAGAGACGCTTTTCAATATAACAAAGAAAGATTCCGGTGACCACAGTAGGGAAGATGAAGGCAAAAGAAAATTGCTTCATTTGTAGCATCCAGAAAGCATCCATAAAAAACCATGAGATTGAGTTGATGGTATCAAGGATGTCCTTGTTCACAAAAAATGGTCTTTCGTGTTCACTGTGATGCATATTTACCTACTGGTTAAATAAAAATCGATAGCATTGATTATTGACTCCTATTTTGACAAAACTAAACTAAATTAGATAGGGAGTGTAAATATTTCCTCTGCCATTGAGAGAAATGGTGGTTTTGGTCATAATAACCTCATGAATAAGACAATATTGAGCGCGATTTTACTCTTGGGAAGTATGGCAAGTGAAGCGAATGTACTTTGCCGTTTGTCTAAAATTGAAAGAAATGATCCATCCAAATCCATCGCGAAATGTTATCTGGGCGAGCATGCTGTTCAAGGACCGCGCCGACAGTCAGTGGGACTTGCTTACATCGTGGATTGCCGACTACAAACGCCTGAGCAGACAACGATCATCCTTCGTGCTTCAAATAATGATATAAGTGATATTTATATCACGGTGGCGGGCGATGGTAGGGGAAACCTACCTCATTCATCCAATGGTCAATTCGCAATGGATATTTCCAAAATAAAGGTCGACGATAACTACTTAGTCGAATGCGGGAATTTGCTTGGCCAACCGAAAGTTCTAAAATTTAAATAATCATTACGGTGCTGAAAGATCCTTAAAATCATCAATTTGCACTTGCATTGTCGATGCAGTATTTTTCGCAGAAGCGACAATCCCTAGGTCATAAAAGCTGGTGCTATCTGTAACCGTTCTGATTCCGCTGGAATGACTAGTCCAGGGATCATTTTCATTAAATTTATAAGCACAAGTAAGGTTTTTATTTGTTTTTGTGATTCTTAACCAAACTGGTTTAGTTGATGCTCCAGCTGCCAGATTGGTATTTAGATTGTTGTTATTGGTAGTGGAGTAACTTACGATCACGTTACCTGCCCCACTGGTCCCACAAAAATAAACTCCACCGTTTGAATTTGTAATGTCTGTAGTGAGAAAAAAGCCAGCGCGGGCAAGAGTATTGGTGTTAGTCATGGAACTGATCTTTAAAGAATAATCAAAATCACCGCTCTGATCATTAAGGAAAACTCCATTCATTTGTCTAGTTGTCCCGTAGAGATCTAGACCCCTGGTAGAAATAGTCAAAACGCCGTTTTGCTCAATAAAAGCAAGATCAACGTCATCGCTTACATTACCGTTCCCATTAGCATCAAAATTATCTTGATCAAGTTTGGTCCATTGAGAAGAAATCTTTTGATTATTAAAATTATCTGAACGAGTAATTTTTAACGTTTTATTAAAAGTAAGAGATCCTTCTTCATTAGGAATCAAAAGAGTAATATCCGCCAAAGAACCACGCGAATCTTTAATGTCTCCAGACATTAATTCCAAAGCATCTTGATCACTGTAAGTAAGGGCGTTGGTGGTATGACCAATGGAAGGAGTAAATTGAAAATTAAGACGATTAGTGCCTGAACCTGAAACATAAGTGGCATAAGCAGTCGTTCCACTGATGTCGAGTTTTAATCTGGGAGTTCCTGTAACTTCGACTACCTTATCAAACTGTACATAGAGTTCAATTAAGTCGCCAGCATTGTAGTTTCCGCTTGGCAGGAGAGTATTTACGTCAAGTACAACTGGATTTTTTAAAGCATCAAGGGTTTGAACATCTCGAGGAGCAGACTCTGTGATGGTGATAATTTTTTCATCGGCATTATTACAACCGAATAAAATGAGCAGAGATAAGCAGGGTAGATAGCGCAGCATAATTGACTCCTGATTGATGCGCTAATATCTATAGGCGAAGTCTGAATAGTTTTAAAGATTGTCTGTAAAATCTACGAGGAAATGCACTTAATCCATTTCACGATAAGAAACATTATCGTGAAATGAGTGATTGTAACTTATTGTTTTGCTTAGGCCATGTAAAGCAAAGCCTATTTTGTAATTTTTATCGGCCCTGTCCAGCTAGACCTAGATCTGTGCTAGAACTAACTTATTAATGTTCACTTTTTATGGGGTTTTATGATGAAAAAATGGCTTTTGATTTTAACTGCATTAACGTCTGTTTCTAGTTTCGCCGCCTCTATCGTGTGTAGCCCAGTGGTTCCAGAAGAAACACTTTATAACATCAATATTTTAAAGGTTCAGGAAAGAGCTGGTACTCAACTGTATCTCATCCGCACAGATAAATTAATGGGAAATGTTTATAACACTTACCTGACTAAAGATGTTGATGGCGTTTGGACTTTGAATAAGATGCTACAGACTGGTGAGTTTTCTGAAGAAATGGTGGCCCAAATTGAGATGACTTGCGTTCGATCTAATTAGATTTAGCCTCTTGAAATATATCTTCAGCTAGAAGCAGTTCACGTAGTTTTTGGAAAAGTCTGAGTTCGTAGTTGCCCATTTCTTCTAGCTGAATATCTTTAAAAGCCGTTTGAATATCGGCACCTAAAATTGTCACACGTTTATCAAAATTATTCGAAAATCCTAAAATCTGTTCTAACAACTCTAGTTTTTGTTCCTTGTTCGGATATCCATTCCCATTCAAACGTTCTTCATGGCGAGAAATGAGTCGAACTACTTTTTCATTCACAAAAGGTTTATTCGATACTAATTGCACTGAATGGTTCACGTGTGGGTGATAGATACGCTTATCATCAGGCGAGAATTTTGCTACTGGACGTCGGAAAAGTACTTCTTGTTCTTCTTTCTTAATATTGACATGACCAACATCGTGTAACAAAGCTGCGGCCCCAAGATTATCCAGGTCTTCACCGCGGAAACCTAAGCTGAAAGCTAATTTCAACGCGAGAGCAGCTGTGTTTTTACAGTGTGTTTCGAGATTCTCTGTTGTACGACCTTTTTTAGTGAATACTTGTTTTAAAACAGTAGGATTATTTTGAACCAGTTTGCGTAAACCTTTCGCCATTTTTTCGGTCATTTCAAAGGCCTGGACAGACTCAGGATTGTTGAAAATAACTTCCACTGCGTTTTGTGCCATTTCTAGCACAATAGAAGCTTGTTCTTCTTTTGGCATGGACACATCTTCTAATACATTGTTCATGGATGTATCAATATATTTTCCAAAATTAGCTTGGTCTTCTGGTTTGATAAAAAGTCTATCGACGTCTTTTTCTTTTAGTTTCAGAATTTGTTTTAATTTTTCCAGACGATCTTCTTCAATTCCATCGTTGCGACGAATATAAAGAATAAATTTTTCGTTTACTCGGATATAAAGATCGAAATCAAAAGTACAATCTGATCTAAGGTTATCTATGCATATAGGGGCAAATTCTGTATTAGACATAGATTAATTATAGTTAAGAAAAAAAAAAAGGGAAGGCTTCCCGCCTTCCCCATCTAGAAATCTAGATTATTTCTTTGAGAACCTTCAGTATTTATGCTTTAAAATTCTATTTTCCGTATTATCTCCAGAAACAGCCAGTTTATGGAAAAATAATAAGGCCATGAAGGTAGTGCCCGTTACAAACGCCGACTCATACGAGCCAAGCCAAGCTTGTACACCGATCACAGAACCGCTCACAATAACAAGAGATGAAGTATGTTCATCTTTGATTTTCAAAGCATTAAAGAAGCGGCCAAGGTCAACCCTCAGAAAACGTACCATATATTGTAACCTCCAGAGTAACCCACGATGTGTGGGGTGAAACTATTAAACCAGCTTTTGGCAAAATACCCTAGGTTTTCTCTCAGCTTTAAGGAATTTCATAGGTTAGGGGAGAGTTAATAATAGACACCCCTCTTAAAATGCGCCGAAAATTTTAGGCAGTCTTAATGAGATTGGGAGCTTAGCTCCCCTATTCT
>JBEIOQ010000138.1:0-3751 GCA_040377495.1 Halobacteriovoraceae bacterium | reverse complement strand
CCACTGGATAAAACAAAACCATGGTCGATGAACGGGGTGAAAGGGGTATATGGGTTTATGAGCAAAGCTTATAAATTCTTCTCTGAACCAACCAACTGGACAACAGGCGCTGAAGATCCTGAAACAGAAAAACTTTTACATAAAACAATTAAAAAAGTGACGGAAGATATTGAAACGTTCAAATTCAATACAGCTATTTCTCAAATGATGATTTTCAATAATCACGTGAATAAAGTAGGAAAAGTTTCTAAGGAAACCGTCAAAGCCTTTGCACTTATTCTTTCTCCACTGGCACCACACGTAGGTGAAGAACTTTGGCAAGCGCTCGGTAACAAAACCACACTTGCTTATGAGCCATGGCCAAAATTTGATCCGGCCAAAACGGTGGACGACCAAATTGAAATGGCGGTGCAAATTAACGGAAAAATGCGTGGAACAGTGATGATCGCTCCTGATATCTCAAAAGATAACTTAATGGCGATGGTAAAAGTAGATGAACGTTTTTCTAAATTTATCACGGGACCGATTGTGAAAGAAATTTTTGTTCCAGGGAAGATTTTAAACTTAATCGTAAAATGATAGATTCTTGAATTTATTAGTTTTAAGGATCTAATGACGAAAATGAGAAACTAAGCTATAATCTAAAACGCAGGAGGGAAGGCACCTCTTATTCAAAAGATGCCTCTAGGTTAATTCCTAAGGACTGGCGTGACCAATGCCTCTTCCCCCCTGCGATTCTCTTCTCTAATAAAATTCAACCATTGTCTTATTAATCAAAATACTTAGAGCAATCTATTTCAATTATGAATTAGGAGCTTCACAATTTTTTCGCCTATCCCAAACTTAAGTACCTTAAAATGCGAATATGAAGAACTACATATTAAGCCTCATAGGTCTACTTATCTTCTCTATAGTTTACCCAAGTCGCGCCGAAGACTTTGAATGTAAAGGTTTTGATCGCCTAGAAGAGAATCTCGAGAGCATCGACTACAGTCTCTTGTCCCACTACTATCAAACTGAATACAAATTAAATGATGTGATCGGTGACTATATTTTACTCAAAGGTTTTAATCTTCGTGTAAAAGAAAAAACACAACTTCTACTTGGTAACACATCCACCAAACAATACATGACTTACTCTTTAACAGATAAAGAAAACAAGGCCCATTCCCTGGAATGCTTAGGTTTAAAAGAAAAAGCAGCTCCATTGATTGATGAAGCGATAGCTCCTTTTGATACCAAAAAATTAGAAGAAACTGCCAGAGCAGCAGAATTTTCTGAAGAAGAAATTGAAGCCGTTACTAGTTACAAAGTGAAAGTCAAAATCGATGGGAAACAAAAACCCATTCACTTCAATAAGCTCTCTCTGAGTTTTATGCAAGTCATGCATGAAGAAAGATTAAAATCTGATATCTGTGACATGACTCCTAAAATTGGTAACCCTCACGAATGGAGTGAGGAATCCAAAGACCGTTTCAAGAAAATGCTCGTGACGCCAAATCTTTTATCGAAACTCCTTCTCGCCCTAGGTAATGGTGAAACAAGTTGGTATATGAAAACAGGAAAAGAAGCTGAACTGCGATCATGGATTTTGGCGCAAGAAAATCGCAGTGTGACTCTGACGGAAATTTTTCGTCAAAGTTACCGTCTTCACTGTGGTGATGTGTATTTAAGTTTACTCAATATCGAAAATGTTCTCTCTGAATACTTCCGTCATCCGAAAAGACAATACTTAACTCAAACCAATAAGCTAAGTCCTATCATCAATCACCTGGGCTCAGAGCTTGATCATTATGGACCTTGGTATCATCTTTTTGGAATGATTCTTTTTGGTTATGAAGAAGGACGTCTAATGGGGTTCATTGCTGGAACGATTGAAACAGGAACAGCTCTTTTTAGTGATGAGATTACTGATACACAAGAAAACTTTATGGTGAGAGGATCAAATACGGGGGCCGATTTATTTCATTTTGTGAAAAAGAAAAAATATTTAAAATATATATCAGATCCTTCTAAATTAGATCATCACTACTATCTAAATCTAACCGAAGACTTCACCCAACGTTTAAAACGCTTGAAAAAAGATCTTTTTCCCTAAGACTCAAAAACACGGCACTTTTTCTTAAAACTTCTTAACCCTGTACTACTGTGAATTCCACATCTTAGAGTAAAATTTCAGTCTAACTCCTGCTGAAACTATAATGGTTCTAATTTACTCTAGGAGTTACTTATGAAAATTGCTTCCTTCTTTTTAGCTGCAGTGGTTATGTCTTCAATCGCATGGCAAGATACACAAGCGGCGAAGAAGAGAGATGTGACGGAATCGAAAAGTAAAACTCTCCAGTTCTATCATCCACTTTATCGTTAAGTTTTTAATTACGGATCTCGGACGCAAATCGCACCCTGAGGATTTGTTTTTGCGTATGGGTTCGATGCGTACCAAATTCCCGAACTAATTGTAAAAATATAGCCTTTCGTAGGATCGACATTGTAAGTTCGAGAGGCCCAAATATTCGTTGCTCCGTTTTTATAAATACGTGTGTAACCAGCTCTCGTGGTTGTCTTCAAAGCAAGATCAATTTCATTATAGGTTGGCATACGCCAATCCTTGTAACCATTCAAACGTAAACTATGGCAAATATCATTTAATTGATCTGTATCTGGTCCAGTTAAAGCTGGATAAAGTGGATCGTAATCATCTACTCTCACTCCATCATGGACATCTGGCGCAACTGCTCCTGGTTGAGTAGAGTCCCAAACAATATTGTGCCAAGTCGCACTGGTATTAACGACGTAACTCCAAACAATTCCACCTGCACCTAAATCTTGACACCCACCATTTTGAGACGCCCAGTTACCACCAGCTTGGCACATCGATGGAATAAAAAGAGATGGAATCGTAAAAGTAGAGGAATCTGCATCAGGAATGTTCACCACACTACCTTTCCAATTTATAGGAGCAATCGATGCAACTAATTTGATCGATTCATTGGCATTGTCATAATTGAGGCCTGAGAAGGTTGCAACTCCATTAAGTGCATTCACCGAAGTGCTGGCTCCTGCCAAAACTCCATTTACATATAAATTTCCTGCAGCTGGAGTTCCATCTGATTTTAAAACAGTCAACGTTATCGTATCACTTCTCCCCCACATTGTTGCACCATCAGCATCTTGAAGTTTCACAATAGGTTGAGTGGTCCAAACGACACCAGCTCCAAATCCATTAGCACCTCCACTCGGTTGCTGTGTAAAAGTTAATTGCGCTGGCGGATCTCGACGAACACATATCGCACGAATGGTAGCGGAGGATTTAGCACCATTGGCCATCACTCCTGTTGTATTATAATAGTAAGCATTCGCAGGAGTTGCAGCGACAGTTGCAGAAGACCAAACAGCCAAGCTCGCAAAATTAACTGAGTTGGTAGGTTGTTTTGTTGTAATCGAATTTAAAACACTATATTCAGGGGCCATCCAATCTTCATAACCTGATTCTTTCGAATCATGACAATAGTTCATGGAGTTTGAATCTGGAGTAGTCAAAGATGGATGGTTTAAAGCTTCGTCACTCGTTCTGCCATCATCATACACGTTTGCATCATTCGTTCCTAAAGCGACATCATTCCATACAGCTTGGTGCCAATTCATTAGCCCATTAAAAGATCCTGTGGTAGCAGCACTAAAAATAAAGCCCGTCGATTTATCCTTACATCCACCGTTACCATTTACAAATTGAGCTGGCGAAGCCGTGCTT
>JBEIOQ010000081.1:0-11609 GCA_040377495.1 Halobacteriovoraceae bacterium | reverse complement strand
TCTTCTTCTCGAAGAGCTTTAAAAAATCTGGAACTCATACCTTCAGATAAATAATTATTCAGTACCATAAACTCCGCACGATATTCACTATCAATGGGAGCGGTCTTCGCGGTCATAAACAAATAGGGATTTTCCGATCCTCGTTTCATAGTTTCTTTGAAATGAGGAATCTTCCCTAAACCCTTCAGCATTTTTCTACGAATAGGTTTTTGTTTTTTAGTTAATTTATAACGAGTAAAAAGTTTCGAAAGTAATTTGGTGTAATAACTAGCTTTATTATCTCCCACCATCGAGATGACCATTTTGGCTGGGATAAAGTGCGTCTTATAAAAATTCGCTACATTTTTAGTGGTAAAACTCGAAACCGATTTAATCGTTCCTGTAATAGGATGGCCAAGATCTTCAGCAAAAGACTTGATGAAAACTTTTTCTTCAGCTTCTAGTTCATAATTATCACGATCCTCTCGAATCTCTTGTAAGACCACATTTTTTTCACGAGCAAACTCACCTTCATCAAAAGCAGGAGTAAAAATAAGATCTAGAAACAAAGGGAAAATTTTAGGTAAATCAGAGCCTAAGCAAGAAAGATCAAAACAGATATATTCTTTAGTCGTGTAAGCGTTAAGCTCAGCCCCTAAGCCTTCCATTAGAGTTAGCAACTCCGTCCCACGAATGGCCGATCCACCTTTAAACATCATATGTTCTAGTAAATGGGCCAAACCATGTTCATGCTTTCTTTCATCGCGAGAACCAACTAAAAACCAAACACTGATCACCACACCTTTAGTACGGGATGTTTTATGATGAAGAAAAACTGCACCATTCTCAAACTGTGCGCGATTGATTTTTCCTCGTTCAAAGTGATTCAGAATTTGTTCTTTGTATTTCACCATAAAAACAAAGGGGGACCGAAGTCCCCCTTTTTAACCTTATTTAAACTTTCTTCGCGATGGGAGCAACCGCTTTGATGGAAAGTTTGATCTTCCCGAAGCGATCCACTTCAAGCACCTTCACGTTAACTTCTTCACCTTCTTTCAGATAATCAGTTACGTTCTGTACTCTTTCATCAGCAATTTCTGATACGTGAACAAGTCCTGAAACTCCGTCCGCGATATCCACGAAAGCACCGTATTCTTTAATCGTAACAACAGTTCCTTTGTATACGCTATCAAGTTTAGGTCCGTTGATTTGCATATCAATCGCTGTGATACAAGCATTGATTTTATCTGGATCAATACCAAGTACTTTCACTAAACCTTCTTCCGTTACTTCCATAGTCACACCATAGTTAGCTTGAAGAGCTTTAATGTTTTTTCCGCCTGGACCGATTAGAGCACCGATTTTATCTTGAGGAATTTGCACGGTAGACATTTTCGGCACACCAGCTTTGAAATCTTTACGATTAGTTTTAATCGTTTTGCTCATTTCTCCCAGGATATGGATACGACCTTTTTTCGCTTGCTCCAGAGCTTCAGTAAAGATTTGCTCTGTGATTCCTGTGATCTTAATATCCATTTGAATGGCAGTAATACCTTTTTCTGTACCAGCAACTTTAAAGTCCATATCACCTAGATGATCTTCATCACCTAAAATATCTGAAAGAATTTTATAATTTGCGCCTTCCTTAATTAACCCCATGGCAATTCCTGCCACTGGAGCTTTAAGCGGTACACCTGCATCTAGTAGGGCCATCGATCCCGAACAAACAGAACCCATTGAAGAAGAACCGTTTGATTCAAAAACTTCACAATTCACTCTCATGGTGTAAGCAAAGTCAGCTGGATCTGGAAGAACTTTTTTAATCGCTCTTTCCGCTAAATTTCCGTGACCAAGTTCACGGCGTCCAACACCACGGTAACCACGAGCTTCACCAACAGAGAATGGAGGGAAAGTATAGTGAAGATAGAAACGTGAATAAGTTAAACCAGTCATTGTATCGGCCATTTGCTCGCCTTCCGCTCCACCGATGGTAACGACTCCCATAACCTGAGTCTCACCACGAGTGAAAAGAGCAGAACCGTGAGGGCGTTTTAAAACATCAACTTCAGTTTCGATTGGACGGATTTGATCCATCTTACGACCACCGATACGTTTTCCTTCTGCTAGGATGTCATTTCTCATCATTTTATACAGAAGTTCATCGACACCTTTCGCTGCTGCTTTTTTGAAATCAGTCTTTTCTTCTAGACCAAATTTAGCAAAATCAACTTTAAGAGTGTCTGCTATTTTCTTTGTTAAATTAGCTGTCGCCAATTGTCTTTCTTGTTTAGGATTAATCGAAAGAACGTTTCTAGCGTCAGCATTGAAAGCTGTTCCTAGTTCTTTCATGAATTTTTCATTGGGAGCTGCTGATTCAAAAACTCTTTTCTTTTTGCCACAAGTTTTTGCTATTTCATCAACAAGGTTACAGTATTGCTTAATCGCATCGTGGCCAAACTTAATAATCGTAAGCATATCTGCTTCAGAAGCTTCAGAACACTCACCTTCGATCATTAGAATAGCATCACGAGAAGCCGCCATGGCGATTTCCAAGTCAGATGTCTTCATTTGATCATGAGTTGGGTTAAGCACTAGCTTGCCATCAATACGACCAATTTTACAGGCACCAAGTGGCCCATTAAATGGAATGTCCGAGACGGCGAGAGCGGCAGCGGCACCTAAACTAGATAACACTTCTGGATCTTCTTGCCCGTCGAAGCTTAGAACTAAAGCTTGAACAGTTGTTTCGAACATATACCCTTCAGGGAATAATGGACGAAGAGGACGATCAATCAAACGTGAGTTTAGAATTTCCTGATTTGAAGGACGACCTTCACGTTTTAAATAACCACCAAGGAATTTCCCTGCAGCATAAAAACGCTCAGAATAGTCTACCGTAAGCGGGAAGAAGTCTTGTCCATCTTTCACTTCACGAGCAGAACATATGGCCACCATAACTTGAGTTCCACCGCAAGTGACTACGGCTGAACCATCAGCTTGTTTTGCCATACGATTAGTTTCGACGGTGATTTCTTTTCCACCGTACATCATTTTGAATTCTTTTTTGTTGTTTAACATTCATTTCTCCTTAGAAACACATTAATAAAACGGTTTAAGGAGAGGAGAGAATTTTAAGAAATAGATGAGAAAGAAATTATGCTCTCTTTTTCATCTATCCCCTAAAATCCGTTCTCTTCTCCTCATTACCCAATTGCACTTAAATTATAGACAAAAAAAAAGGGGTCTGTTGACCCCTTTTTTTTATTTTCTTAGACCTAATTTACTAATTAAGGCTGCGTATCTCTTCTCATCCGTTTTGCTTAGGAAAGAAAGATATTGTTTACGTTCACCAATCATCTTCATTAAACCTCTTTTTGAAGAATAGTCGTGCTTGTTCTTCTCAAAGTGACCTGAAAGATTGTTAATTCTTTCTGTAATGATTGCAACTTTAACTTCTGTAGAACCTGTGTCTTTAGCGTTTTTACCAAAAGTGTTAATAATTTCCGCTGTTTTTTCTTTCGTGATCATTTTTTTCTCCATTGTCCAAGTATCAAAACTATTTTTGAAACCGAGAGCAAGGAATTTTAGAGCTTGATTAGGAACTGGGTAATCCCTAAAAGTCTAAAAAATCCAAGGTCTTGTGGGTGGCAATTTAGCGAATAAACTCCGCCATGTAAACCTTTAATTTGTTCATGAGGCGCTCTTCCACTTGTCGAATACGTTCTCTTGACACACCGTATTCATCCGCGATGGTTTGCAAACTGTCTGGGATCTCAGCCAGAAGTCGTCGGCTAAAGATCTCACGGTCTCTATCTTTTAAGGTACTTAAGAAGTTTTCCAGTTGTTCTTGTAGAATCTCCAGCCCCTGTTCATTGGCCAGTTTCTCATCTATCCCCTCGTCATCATTACTAAGGAGATCCCCAATCGTTTCCCGCGAATCTTCCGTCAGACGCTTATCCAAGCTCACATCCCCACTCATGGGGTGCAGGCGGTTTTCCATTTCCATGACTGCTTTTTCCGAAACATCCAGATTTTGCGCCAAAAGTTTTGTATCAGGCACCATCCCCATTTGCGTAATTCTCTCTTTTTCACGCATGAGATTGTAGAAAAGTTTTTTCTGTTCTGCTGTCGTACCCACTTTCACTAAACGAAAATTGTCCAAAATATATTTTAAAATATAAGATTTAATCCACCAACTGGCGTAATAAGAAAGTTTAGCTCCCTTAGAAGGATCATACTTACTCACGGCCTTCATTAGACCAATATTTCCTTCCTGAATGAGATCAAGAACATTTTGAAATGCGTGACGATACTCAAGTGCAATCTTCACCACCAAACGAAGATTCGCACGTACTAAAGTTTTCGCCACTTCAATATCACCAGTTTCCACTAATTCATGCGTGAGTTTTTGTTCTTCTTCCGGAGTCAGTAGTTCATAACGACTAATTTCTTTGATATAAAGGTCAAGGGAATCAATGCTTTTTAGTTCAGTAGCTCCACGCTTAGTGGGTAAAGTAGACTCTTTCTTTTTTACAGGGACAGGGTGAGAACTAAAACTGGAATCTATCGCTTCATCGTCATCGATAACAATTTCATCCTCGTCATCACGCAAAGACATCGCTTTAGATTTCGTGGATTCAACAACGACTTCAGGATTGAGGACGGTCTTTTTGAGCTTGGTTTTTTTCATATGATGGCTTGGTTTTTGCCCTATAATTCATGTACTTTAAAGCAAACACACCATACCTGAAATCAAGAGGAATGGAAACCTCATCACCACCCAATTTTGAAAAGAAATTTCCTTGGTATAAACGAAACTGCTCGAGGAGTTCTACTGCTACCAGTCGTTCCAGGCCTTCATTCCAAGGAGTTATCTTGAGCGAGCCTTTAAGTTTTTCCATTTGCGGCGAAATATGAGTTATAAAATTTTTTAAAACAATATCCGATGCTTCTGCAGTTGTGGCATTTAAATATTCACCTCGCACCCAGCGCACGTAATCTTTATTTAACTTGAGATCAAAAAGAAAGCCCACTTTATCGTTTAAAACAGTGGTACGATCAAACTCCCCAAGACTTAGATCAAACTTCACCTGAAAATCTGGGCGCATAAAGAAATAGTAAAAACTTCTATCCACTACCTGGATACGTAACGATTCTTCATAATAAAGTTCATGAGTAAATTCTTGGTTAGATTTTTGCGCCCAATTAGTCCACGTTTCGACCACCCCTAATTTAGCGATATCGACAAAATCTTTATAAGTATTCGCACTCATTAAAAAGTTCGGAACACCAGTAATCAGAGCAATCATCTGCATTTGAGCAAACTTCTCTTCTTCTAAACTTTGATCATTAATCCACTTCTTTACGTGCTCTTCCTGTTCTCGCATTTTATAATCAAGATCTCTAAGTTTTTGACAATAAATACGGTTAAGATCACTTTCCAGTTCGGGGGAACCAATAGAACGAGGAAAATCGCGATTGAATTCTTTTTCTTCCGTCGGACGGCAAACTAAATCACGGCATAATGTTTTTAAATGTGAAGAATCAATTTTTGTTTTTTTCAGTTGATTCGTTTGACTATCCCACGCCAATTTTTCTCCCACAATCAAACGATTAATAAAGGCCATAATGAAAGGGTTTTTTAGCAGAGGTATCATCAAACGAAAATCTTGAGGTTCTCCATCCCATGAGCAGAAAGATCGAAATAGTTTTACGGTGGTCAAAAATTCGTTTTCCCGCGCTTTCAGAGACTCGGCATACTTCGCCATGTCTCTAGGATAATGTAAATTAGAACTAATCTCTGGTAAGACAAAATTATTATCATCTCCAAAACGCTTCGCTAGATTTTCTTTCAAACTGCGTAAGCTTATCACCGTTAAATTGGGTGAACAGTAATTTTTGATTAAACGGTCAGTCAGGTTTTGGTATTCTTCCGGAGTGAAATCTAAAATTTTGGCGTACTTTCCAATCGCCCGGGTAGTTAGGTCCAGCCCAATATATTGAAGAGTGCTGGCAACAGAAATAGTAGCAGTACGCTCGCGCCAAGATTCAGAATAATAAAGCTTCGGTGACTGACGACAACTATTTTCTAAACGCTCGCCTTCTAAAATAAAACCATTAAATAGTCTGACTGCTTGTTTTTGTTCGAAAGATTGGTCCGTTTCATCTTTTTTGAAAATCAGATCAAGAGGATCTTTTTGGAAATCTTCATTTACCTTTCCCAGTAAAGCTCCCTCTATCGGCACCAGGGCCCATAGGGAGCTTGAAAGAAGAATAAGACTAAGTCCGACTATTTGTTTCAACATATAAATACATTACTTTTTGTACTCAACTCTATCGGCTGTTTAGCCGAAAATTCTTACATGAAATTTATTGGTGTCTTATTCTTGAGTATCGTAGTCGGACAAGCATTCGCGCAAATGCGTCCGCCAACTCTTACGCAAGTGCAGGCGGAGCTCGAAGAAGATGAGCTGAAGAATCTAAAAGGTCATGCCACTAAATTTGGAGAAATTAAGTACTATATTTTAAATGGCGACACGACTCTGGCACGAAGAGAACTACTAAAAATCGATAGTCAAAGCCCCCTGACCTACATCATAAAACAACGTTATTTGTCTCTGCTTTACTTCATTGATGGAGAATATGAGTTAACGCTAAAGCTTCTTTCTGATCCTGTTTTTGCTCATGACAAAGCTTATGGCAAGATTTGTATGTTGAGGATTTTCTCTAAAATTGTCACTGATAAAATGGATAATATCCGGGATGAGTATGCTCGTTGTAGTCAACTGAATAACGCTTTTGCCACTTCTTACGATTGGGTTTCCACTTTAATTGAACTCAAACTTAAGCAACCAGATCTTCTGAGCGGCAAAACAGTGGTCAGTGCAGTCACTTATACTTATGATATTCCTACATTAAAAATTTGGTTAAAGCTGGCATTGTACCTAAATAAAGAAAGTATGGTTTTACCACTCATTTCCAACTTGAATCCTGAGGCCTATGAAGACAAAGAAATTCGAGAACTAGTCGGACTAATTTATTACCGCAAACATAAATTTAAGAGTGCCGTCAACTTCATTGAAGATTTACAGACTCCAAACTCGGAAAACATTAAAGGGAATATTTATCTTGAGAAAAAGCAATATGAATTGGCCTATGGACAATTTAAACTGGCTTTGGCAAAAAAACAAAACTCTTATAATGCCATTGAAAGAGCGGTTTCGCTCGCCTGGATTTTAAATCAATGGCAAGACGGATTAGAGCTTTCCCAAAAAATTATTCTGAATGACCGAAATGAGCCAGGACGCTTAACTCTACAAGCAGCATTTTTCACTAACATGAAGGGCTTTGATGATGCAGCTAAAAGATTAGAAAGGGCCCAAGGTTTTTTTGGAAATAAACCTCCTAAAGAATTAAGTCAACTTTATGCTTACGTAGCCATGATGAGAGAAGATCAATTTTCTATGAAAAAATATTTAAATCTTGCCTGTGAAGCAGCAGATGGTTTCAGTTGCTGGATGATTCTAAACAACCAGGTTTGGGAAAACTTTGCGAAAACAATTCAAAGGGACGATGCCCTTAGTTTAGGGGTTGAAATGACCTTAGCGTCATTAAAATCTAAACCTGATAATGACCCACTCAAAGACCCGCGTAAAATTGACCAACGAGATATTGAAGAGATGGATGAGGGAACCGCCTCATTAATTGATCAAAAAAAGATAGGTCTTTAGTGCCAATTCCAAAATAATTTTGCATAATTATATCCACTTATTCCAAGAGGTGGACATGCATCTGATTTTAGTACTCACTTTGTTTCTAACTCAAAGCTATGCTCAAGACCCAACTCCTACGCCTTTTGTTCGTCCGGTGCCAGCTAAAAATTCTGGTGTAACTGATTGGGAACTTCTCATGGGGCTGGATTTAAAATCAGGCAAGATTAGTGATAAATTACAAAAACATTTAAACAAAAAAATGAAACTGCTTGGTTTCATGGTTCCCCTTGATTACGATGAAAAATCCATCAAAGAATTTTTATTAGTTCCTACTCCTCTTTCCTGTACGCACGTTCCTCCCCCACCCCAAAATCAAATTGTGTTAGTCAAAATGAAGAAGGGAAGTAAAGGAAATTATTTCTGGGGAGCAGTTTATACTGAAGGAATTATCAAGGCTGCCAAAAGAGAAAAAGGCATGATGGAAGCTCCTTCTTTTGAAATGGTAGGGGAATCCATTGTTGAATATAAAGCTGAAGATGGAAGTGTAAAAGTTCATAATAATTAAAGGATATTCTATGCTAATAGTTGCTCTTTTTTCCTCTTTCCTGGCCCATGCAGAAATGAAACATGAACATGGTGTAGGTGAACTTTATATTGGGATCTCTGGCAACAAGATTGCAGCCATCATGACCGTTCCAGCTGAAACCATCGTGGGTTTTGAGTACGAACCTAAAAAAGAAAAAGATATCAAAACACAGCAACAAAAAATGGCGGATCTGGAAAAGAATTTTTTTGACATAGTCACCATCGGATTTGAATATAAATGTCAAAAAGAGAAGGCCAATGCTCTTTTAAAGCGAGAAGGTAACCACGGAGAATTAACGTTGAACGCAACCGCAAGTTGTGTTCGCCCTATCACTACGGGTAAACTTTTTTTAAAATTCAAAGATTTTTATCCTAAACTGAAAAAGCTCAATATTAATTTAGTTACAGAGAAAAAAGCCCAATCCTTTGGGATTGTGAAAGGCCAAGGAGAGATTGATCTCCCTTAGGACATATGACCAGTAACCACGTTATTCATTTAGAAAACCTCCAATTTAACTATTATGAGAAGCACATACTCTCGTTTGAACATCTTACGATTCAAAGCGGAGAGAGTGTCTTTCTTTACGGCCCTTCTGGTTCAGGAAAAACGACCCTATTAAATCTCCTGTTAGGAGTGCATCTTCCGACCAGTGGACGCGCACTCGTCTTGGGCCAGGAACTGGCCAGCTTATCGCTTCGGGATCGTGATCATTTACGAGGAGAGAAGATGGGGGCCATTTTCCAATCCTTTAACCTTATTCCCTTTTTGAGTGTGGAAGAAAATATTCTGCTTCCACTCCAAATGAATGCAGAGAGAAGAAATAAAGTTCATAATCTTCATCAAGAGTTGGAAACTCTCTTGGATCATTTGAACATAAAAAAATTAAGAAATGAAAAGGCCATGCATCTCAGTGTAGGTCAACAACAAAGAGTCGCTGCCGCCAGAAGTCTGATAGGTTCACCAGAGCTTATTATTGCCGACGAACCAACCTCTGCTTTGGATCAAGAACACAAAGAAGCTTTCATTAAATTACTGATGAAAGAACAAGCTCGCACTCGCTCGACTCTGATTTTTGTCAGTCACGATCAAACACTCAAACATTTATTTGAAAGAAACATTGATCTAACGAAAATTAATCAGATATATACTCATAAAGCGGAGGATGAACTATGATGTTCCGTCTCACCGCTAAATCACTTTTAAACCGTAAGTTTACCTCTTCTCTCACTGTTCTGACCCTTGCTTTGTCAATCTCACTTTATTTAATGGTGGGAAGAATTAAGACAGCAAGTCAGCAGAGTTTTATGAACACTGTCAGTAAGGTAGATCTTATTGTTGGAGCTAAAGGTGGAAGTTTAGAATTACTTCTTTACAGTGTTTTTCACATGGGAAGTGCCACCAACAACATCAACTATAAAGCATACGAAAAATATGCTTCACACCCGCAGGTCGAAGCCCTCATTCCCCTTTCTTTAGGTGATAGTCATCAAGGCCATCGCGTGGTCGGGACCAATGAAAACTTTTTTAAGCACTACCATTACCAAGGGGATAAAAGTTTATCCTTCCCTCAAGGAAGAATGTTTCAAAGGCCCTTAGAAGTCGTCTTAGGATCTGAAGTCGCAAGCAAACTTCGTTACCAACTTGGGCAAAAAATCATTTTAAGCCATGGAGTCGATGATAGCGGTTTAGTCACGCATGATAAATTTCAATTTGAAATCGTCGGTATACTTGCTCCGACTCATACCCCAGTAGACCGTTCCGTTTATGTTCCACTTTTGGGGCTGGAAGCAATACACGCAGATTGGCAAGAAGGTTACGAGAAACATGTCGACGTCGATATGAATAAGCTGCAAGTTTCAACTTTAACTGCTTTCATGGTGATCGCCAAAAACCGTATCGCGACTTTATTTTTACGCCAAGGGATTGTCACTGACTCACAATTTTCGCTGCAAGCAATTATCCCGGGGATTGAACTTTCCAATATGTGGCAGGCCCTTTCTTATTTGGAAAAAACATTGGCCGGTATATCGGCCTTGGTGATTGTGATTGGTTTTCTCACCATGATCATTGTGCTCTTTCATTCATTAGAAGAAAGACGACGAGAAATGGCGATTTATAGAACCTTAGGTGCCAGTCCTGGATTGATTCTAGGATTATTGATTATGGAGTCCACCCTACTTTCTTTTTTAGGCACAGTCGCAGGAGTACTCATCACCAATCTTATGTGTTTTATTCTTCGTCCTCTTATCTATGCTCAATTAGGACTCTATCTGGATATTCCTGCACTGAATACTGAAGAACTCATTTTCCTAGGGACATTCGTTGGATTAGGCTTCGTGATCGGACTCATTCCAGGGCTTAAAGCTTATCGCAACAGTCTGCGCGATGGGCTCATGGTGAAACTGTGAATTTATTTTTTCGAGTTTTAAGTCTCATCATTAAAAATATCTTTTTACGGCACAAAGTTGATTTTGATCATCCTAGTCGCTTAAAATTTCGCGTTCTTCCTAATGATCTCGACACTAATTTTCATATGAATAACGGCCGCTTCCTTACCATCATGGATTTGGGGCGGACAGATTTTCTATTGCGTTCAGGCTTGCTTGCTCCGACTTTGAAAAATCGTTGGATGCCGGTACTAGGTTCAGCCCATTTTCGTTTTAGTAAATCACTGGAACTTTTTGAAAAATACCAACTCGTGACTAAAACAGTTTATTGGGATGAAAAGTGGTTTTATATGGAGCAATCCTTCATTCGCCAAAAAAAAAGCAAAACTGAAGTTGTGGGCAAAGGCATTGTTCGCGCTTTATTTAAAGGTCGCAAAGGCAATGTGCCTCCTGAAGAAGTTATGAGTTATATTAAAGGCCATCTGAACAGAAGTGAGCACATGGCGGAATTAATTCAGAAAATTAAAGATGTCGATCGAGAGCTTATCTAATGAATAACGAAACCTACATAAAGCAAAACTTTAAAGAAACATTGGTAAATATTAACGGTGAGATTTTCTCCCCTGATCAGGCCAAGATTTCGGTTTTTGATCGAAGTTTCCTTTATGGGGATTCTATATATGAAGTGACTCGTTCCTATAATGGAAAACTTTTTGCACTTGATGAACATCTTGAACGTCTTTGGCTATCAGCAGACTATTTGTCTCTAAAACTTACAATCACAAAAGATGAGCTTAAAAAAGAAATCGAGAAGACCTTTAAGACCCTTAATCTTCCAAATTGTTACCTCCGCATTATCATTTCTCGAGGCGTGGGTGAAATTGGGTTGGATACAAAAAAAGTAAATACCAATAATGTGGTTTTGATTTTAAAATCGTTTAAAAC
>JBEIOQ010000084.1:0-11050 GCA_040377495.1 Halobacteriovoraceae bacterium | reverse complement strand
TATCATTCTAATTTTGAAACAACTACCTCACGCTGTTGGATATGATCTTAGTTTTATGGGTGATGAAGCTTTCGAACAAAAAGACGGACATAATACTTTCTCACAGATTTTCTATGCGTGGGATGCCATCCATAAAGGTGCCTTAGTCGTTTCTGTCATCGGTTTCATTAGCTACTTTTCTTGGTCAAAGCTACAAGAAAAAATTGATGCAATTAGCTCCATTCCAGCTTCTTTGATCGTCGTCATCACGGGAATAATCATCAATAATATGTTGGGTAATATTGGACCAAATTTTATTTTGGAATCACAACATCTTGTTCAAGTAAGTACTGGTGGTATTTCGCAATTTTTTGGTCAGCTTCAATTTCCTAATTGGTCAGCTTTAACCAATCCTGCCATTTATAAGGTAGCAGTCACGATTGCAGTGGTAGGTTCATTAGAATCCCTCCTAAGTCTAGATGCAGCCGATAAAATAGATCCACACAAAAGAATCTCAAGTAAAAACAGAGAACTGTTTGCTCAGGGTATTGCAAATGCATTAGGTGGTTTTATTGGGTCCCTACCAATTACTGCAGTAATCGTCAGAACGTCTGCCAATATCACTGCGGGCTCGGAATCGAAAAAATCAGCGATTCTTCACGGTTTATGGTTGCTACTTTTCACTTTATTTTTTCCAGGATTACTGAACCAGATCCCACTCTCCGCTTTAGCGGTAATCTTAATCTTGGTAGGGTATAAACTTACAAGTCTTAAAATTTTACGTTCTTTTATGACTAAATCGAAGGATCAGCTGATTCCTTTTTTTGTTACGATTGTGGCCATCTTATTCACTGACCTTCTAGTCGGAATTGGAATTGGTTTAGCCACAGGAATATTATTTGTGATTAAAACCAATATTCATGACTCTTTCGTTCTGGTGAACGATGAGAAAAATTATCTTCTGCGTTTTATGAAAGATGCTAGTTTCTTAGATAAACCTAAACTAACTGAACTTCTCCATCTCATCCCTGATGAATCCAGTGTCATTATCGACGGCTCAAACAGCGTTTTCATGGACGATGACATTGTTGAGATTATCGAGGATTTTGTGGAAGTGGCGCCCGAAAGAAATATAAAGGTATCGCTAGAAAAATCCACTCTGGCCCTACACCCACTTTTCAAGGAGTAGACAATGGAAAGAATTGCTAAAATTTTACTGGAGAATAAGGCCTGGGCGCAAAATAAAATTAATATTGATCCTGCTTTTTTTACCAATATGGCAAAAGATCAAACCCCTACTTATTTGTGGATTGGTTGCGCTGATTCTCGTATTCAGCCTAATGAAATTACGAATACTCGTCCTGGGGAAATGTTCGTACAAAGAAATATTGCTAATTTAGTTTATGAAGATGACAACAATCTCATGAGTGTTATCCAATATGCAGTTATTAATTTAAAGGTAAAGCACATTATCCTTTGTGGACATTATGGGTGTGGAGGAGTTATTGCCGCCTATAAGAAGATGGATTTAGGACTCATTACAAATTGGGTACGATCAATTACCGAAACTCATACCAAATTTAATTTCGTGATTGAAAAAGAAGCCACGGAAAAAGAACGAATCAATAAGCTGGTGGAGCTCAATGTTGAGACCCAAGTGAGAAAACTAAAAAGTCTTAACATCATTAAAGAGATGAAAAATGAAGAACGTCCTTTCATTCATGGATGGGTTTACGATCTTGAAAGTGGGCTGATTAAAGTTTTAGAAATTAAAGAATAATTCAAGCAGGAAACGATTTCATTCTTATTAGCATCCAACATGTGATGACTATATGGTGTAAAGCCTGTACCATCTTAGATACACTTTAAAGGAGTTTTTATGAAGCAATGGATTGTTTTGTGTCTTTTATTATCCCTAAATTTGTCCCATGCTTCAGTAAATCAAGTTAAACGCTATTTAAAAATGGAAGAACTTGCTTATTGCATTAAGCGAGGTAGCCTGACAAATCCAGTCATCGTTCAAGGGCAGATCAATATAAATCAGTACAAGGTTGCGGTTGTAAAATACACCAACTATTTAGATACCGATGGAAGTGAAGGTGGATCATTTGAATTTAGAGGTACCGACTTAAAAAATGAAACAATGTATTGGGGAGCAATCACTGAAAAATGCCAGCAAACAAGATATCTAAGTCCACAGAATAATCTAATCAATTGTCTTGGAACAAATCAGGGACGCTTGGTAAAAGAAGGAAATCACTATATTGCTTACCAATTTGAGAACCTTACAAGTGCTCGTAAAATTGTTTTTGAAGAAAATGAGTGCTCTATTTGGCCTCATGGACAACCGACAAACGAAAATAAAGTTATACTTTTTACTGTCCCATTTAACCGGTATTGTGTCATTGGAACTAACCTACTATTTAAAATCAATAAAAATAGTTCCATAACCAACCCTCTGCAAATTCTATTTGGCGGAGAAAACTCTGACTGCATCTATGGATTGCTATCGACTCCAACCAATCATGAATTCTGGATGGATGGTCGTAATGAGCTTTTCTCTGATGAAGAAGTCGATCCAAAATATTTCAAGAAAGAACAGTTTTTCGACATTGATGAAGATGGTGACTTAGATCTAATTAAGATTGAAGAAAATTATAACCATGAGTTATATCCTAAAGGAGCCTGGAGTTTTGTTTTATATAGGAAATAATAAAAAAGGGGAGCAAAGCTCCCCTTTTTTTATTTTCTGCGTGTTGCTGTTGGATGTCTATCAATTTTAGTGATTTTCGCTTTGGCTTTTTTTATCACTCTTTTTGTTACCGATGCTTTAATCTGTTTTGCTTCACGTACCATCTGAGCTCTTCTTTTTGTTTCTGCTTCTTTTAAAGCAAAAACTTCTTTCTCGCGCATTTGATTTTCTTTTATCACATGAAAAGCTTGCTCCATCTCTGTCACTTTACCTTTCAATTGCGTATTTTCTTTCTGAATTATTTCCAAGAGTGAGCGCTCATTTGTATTCAAAGTCTGTTCCATCTCTTTTCTTAATTCATCTTTCAGTTCGGCACGGTAAGTTGTGTCCAGCTTGCTATTGATCGCAGCCTCACCAATTCATTATTTTGCTGATGAAAATAGAATTGAGACACTGCACTTAGAAAAGCAATCAACACACTGGCTGCCACACTTAATCGGGCCCATGTTAAAGCTCTCTCTAAGCGCTTATGATTTTGGCCCGTTTCTGTTCTTGCCATTCTGGCCAACTCATTTGACTCTTTTGCAAAAATCATCATTGCTTCCATTTTTTGCAACTCAGTTGTTTTATTATTGGATTGAGATTCTTTTTCTTTTGCCTTTTCTACCGCCCACAATAATTCTTTTTTCAAACGCAGTAATTCAACTTTCATCGAGTAAGATTCGCGTTCAAGATCAGCAGGAATTTCCGTCATATTTTTAATTTCAAAATATCGATCCGCTAGTTCACGTAAGTGACCATAGACCACTCGAACTTGTTCATCGTAATAATAGGTTTCCCACTCGCACTCAAATAGGCTATGGATGGAATTAATTAGACCCTGATTTGCTACTGTCATAAACGCTGGCTCCTAGTACTTCATCTTTGAGCACAACTATAGCGCAGAATAATGAATTTAGGAGAAGATGAGGTATTCTTTATCGACGCTGTCTAAAAATTAGACAGCCTGGGGATACTGGCTGGACCTACTTCCTACATATTCGAGTACCCAGTTATCTTCATCCAGCTGGAACATTCCATGCTGGAATAGACTCATATAGTTCGCTAGGAAGCGGTATTGCCCCAATTTAAAGAACTCTATAGAGTGCAGCTGACAGAGGATAATCTGGCGGTTGTCATTGTTGTTGTAAAAGGTCGAACGAGACAAAGTCTCGGATAAGTTCGTGTGTAAATATTTGCAGATTAGACAGCGGTTTTGCACGTTGATCTCTCTTTAACATTTGTGTTCTTTATCATATCGGTGAAACTGAAAATATTATAAAGTATAATTTAGGTTCAGTTTCCTTAACCCAAATTTCAATTAGTTACCACATTCTCCAGACCAATCGCTAATTAAATGCTGCCTTATTTTCAGTGCAGAATCACTGATGGCGTAGTTTAAGCAGATCTCGCTTCATGATTGGATAGTAGAGAAAACGCGGTAGCCTTCTGAGCATGCCCATAAAAAGAGAAGGTACTAGTGGAAAATGAACAACTTCTTTTTTTTGCAGAATCGCCTTCGCCATTTTTTCCACCGCAATTTCTGGAGTAAGTAGAAAGGGCATAGGGTGTTGATTTTTTTTGGTAAAATCAGTGGCAATAAATCCAGGATAGAAACATGTGACTGCTATATTTTTTTCTTTAAGATCAATCGCCAAACTCTCACAAAAACTTCCAACGAAAGCTTTAGAAGCTCCATAGTAGCTCATTCCAGGCAAACCATTTAGACCCGACAATGAACTCATCGCCACAAAATGCCCCGAACCTTGACGTAAAAAATACGGTAAACTTGCACTAAAAGCATTGATGACTCCAAGAACATTCACCACAGTCACAGATTTTCCTAATTTAGTATCTGGAACAATGGTTTTAGGCATGTTTAAACCAGCGTTGGCCACCATGATATCAATAGACCCACATTTTTTTACAAACTGCTCTACAGCTAATTGCATGTCCTCTTCTTTACTCACATCAACTTGAAAATAAATAAAACTTGAATTTAGGTGGCCGACTTCCTGTAATGCTTGAATTCCAAGAATGCCTACATTGTAACCACGCTTTAAAAAATTTTCTGCTAGGCCTAAACCTATGCCTGTGGCCCCACCTGTAATTAAAATATTCATTTCCTCATTCCTTTCTGAAAATTATTATAATAAAACATCATGACGTTTCTAAGAGCATACATTAAGTTACTACCATGAGCAAAACCATCCTGATCGCAGATGACGAAAATGATCTAAGAGAGATCCTCGCAACTGAATTTAAAGAATTAAATTATCATGTATTGACGGCGGCTAGCGGGGAAGAAGCTTATCGCCTTTACCAACAAGTCTATATTGACGTCGTGATTTCAGATATTCGAATGCCTAATGGTGATGGTCTTCAATTTTTAGATCGTATTTTTGCCAATAAAAAAGCAACTCAATCTTCGCTTCCTAAAGTGATCATGTTGACAGGTTTTTCTGATGTCGAGACAAAAGAGGTACTGGCCAGAGGTGCGTATCAAGTTGTTACCAAACCATTCGATTTGGATCATCTGATTGAAATAGTACGAGGTGCCCTACAATAATTTTACTTAGAAAGATTGGCTATAAATCACTTCTGCTCTTGATTCTTCTAAAATCCCAGCTGAATGACTTACTCTTGTTACGACATTGTCAGTAATGTTTTTATCTAAAGAAGTAATCGTTGTTTGTGTATCAAAACGGTAGCTAACTTTTGTTGTTACTCCTAAATCAGATAAACGATGATAAGAAGCAATTTCTCTTTTACCATTCGCAGCTAAATTTGCTTCCGTGTTAAAAGACTTATAAGCAGCATTAATACGACCTCTCATTTTCTCTGGTTGTACTTTCCAATTGATAACAACCTTTTCTTCGTGTTTAACTTGGCGATTAGTGCCCTTATCTTCATTAAAGTTTTCTAGAACGCTTGATTCCTGAACGTTCTTTTTAAGCCCACCTTTAATAGTCGTGGTAAAGCCACGAATAAGACCAGAAATAGACATTTTCTCTTGGTCTGTTTCTGTCGCGATCGCGTGAATTCCCGCTGTGTTCCAATTTTTTTGCTCTTCTCTTTGTAATAACCAAGCTTCATTACTAAGTTTTACGTTTTGCACACCATGATTTTTAGTGGTGCTATCCTGAATAAAGGCCACAAGCTTTGCTTCCATTCCGACTGGTTTTAGCTGGGCTAAAGCTGTTGTCGAAAACAATGACAGTAAAACGTATAATAAGTTTACAGTTTTAGATAAGTCATTAATGTTTAGCATACTTGCCTCGCTCGTTGTTTCTTTTAGGACTATAGAGAGCAAGGTGTGTGCCAAGTATAATGTTTTGGTAAGTTACAGAAGTCACGAAGGATTTAAATGATTCGCCCCTAGGACGTGGCAAAATTCCAATAAAAAAGGGCCGAATTCTCGGCCCTCTTCTACGTTTGAAGATTTTAGTAACTAAAATTAAGCTGCTTTTTTAAGCTTAAATTGATCAAGTTGAATAACATTATTGCTGTTACTTTCTTGTGAAGCTCCTGGAACGCCATGGCTTTTACTACCCATGAGCTTAGCGTGGTTAATCGCTTTCAATTCCTTCTTCGTAAGCTTCTTCTTGTTTTTGTGATCACCATCATGTCCTTTACTCATACGTACCTCCGTTATAGACTCGTGGTTCTTTAACCTCTTATCGGTTATGATACCACAATACTTGAGCGCTTTTATCGGTTTAGGATTTAATTATGGAAAATAAAGGACTTACACTTATAGGCTCTTACCCCTCACCCTTCGTACGTAGCCTCCGTTTGTTCATGCACGAACGGATCTCCTTTACCTTTAAAAGCATCGATTATTTGCAAGAGAAAGATGCTCAATACTTATTAAGTATTAATCCTATTAATAAAATTCCTGTCCTCCTTCATGACGAAAAAGTCATCTTTGATTCCAGAGTGATTTATCAATATCTCAAAAAAGAATTTCTTATTTATGAAACATTAAGTTTAGAAGAAGAAAATCTTTTGAGTGAAATTTACGGCGTGATGGATACGACCATTAATCTTTTTATGATGAAGCGTTTTGATATCGATATTCATGGTCAGAGTTACTATTTTGAACGTAACCATTCACGCATCAAAAATATTTTACATCATATCAGTAGTCATTTGGAACTGCTTTCCCAATGGAAATTTCCCGCAATGCTATTATATTCGTATCTTGACTGGGCGAATTTCCGAGGGATGTTAAAGCTTAACGATTTTGATAAATTAAATCAATTTCATCAAGCATGGACCAATCTACAGAGTGTGCAAGCTACGAAAATTCCAAGCTAATTGAATTATTTTAGAAAATATTTTTAGAACAGCACTCTTGACGTTCATTTTTTTGATATTATCTTAATAGAGAAAGATCCCGGGCTTCTTTCAAATTTGAAAATTACTTTTCTTTTCAAAAATGACAAAAAGGAGCATTTATTATGTCTATCCAAGTTGTGTTCAAAAATCTTGATCGTTCGGAAACACTTGTCGAGTTCATTGAAAAACATAGCGAAAAATTCTTAAAACTGATCGATCCTAACTCGAACTTAACTTATTATATTGAAAAACTAGCTCACGGTCTCAAAGTATCGCTACAGTTAAATGAGCATGGGAAACACTTCCAAGCTCAAGTAGTGAAAAGCAATGCCTACGATGGAATTGGTGGAGCTTTAAAAAAAATGAGAAGGCAGGTCACAGAAAGTAATGCCTTTTTGAAAAATAAGATCCATCGATCATAAAACATATCGTACGGCAAAATCCCCTCTTTCAAAGAGGGGATTTTTTATGGCAACAATAAGACCTTTCCAAAATTTTTTCTTT
This sequence comes from Halobacteriovoraceae bacterium, assembly GCA_040377495.1. Taxonomy (GTDB): domain Bacteria; phylum Bdellovibrionota; class Bacteriovoracia; order Bacteriovoracales; family Bacteriovoracaceae; genus JBEIOQ01. The sequence continues at coordinate 3,495 of JBEIOQ010000084.1, read as the reverse complement.
CTTCTAAATAACGATGAGCTGATGATGCATCTTCAAACTTAAAAGTTTTATCGACATGTGGTTTAAAATTATTTTTTTCTAATAGGGAAAATATATCGTCCATCCAGCCACGAACCCTTTCGCCTTCATGCCAAAGATGTCCTAGATTTGCTCCAAACACAGCACGGTTATTTTCCATCAAACTTACCGGGTGAAACCAAGGCATACTGAGCAAAACTTTTATCATCTTTGCTTTTCCCGCCAATCCTGATGCAGAACCTTCGGAAGCACCAAACATTCCGAGTCTTCCCCCGTGACGAAGAAGTTTAAAACTTTTTTTCCATGACTCTGGGCCTAAGGGATCTATAACTAAATCGACGCCCATTCCCTCTGTCGCTTTTTGCACTTCTGCTTCCCAGTTATCTTGACGGTAATCGACAAAAACATCCAAGCCAAATTGTTTTAAACGATCTTTTTTCCCACTACTAGCTGTTCCAATCGTTTTAGCTCCAAGAGCACGAGCAATTTGTAATGCCGCCAATCCCACTCCACCGCCGGCATTTTGGATTAAAATTGTTTCATTTTTTTTAAGATTTCCAAAATTAACTAATAAAAAATAAGCCGTTAAATAATTCACAGGAACTGCCGCAGCTTCTTGCATACTAAAGTTTTTCGGTTTTAAAAAAACTCTTTCCAGAGGAGCATTTACCAATTCACTTTGTCCCCAAAATCTGGTGAGAGAAACGACTTCTTTTCCAATCCAGTCTTTTTCCACACCTGCTCCTACTGATTCAATCACACCGCTCACTTCATACCCAACAGTACAAGGAATTTTAGGAGCGTCTCTGTAAAGGCCTTGACGGGCCATAATATCGGCGTAATTTAACCCTGCAGCTGCTACCCTAATGGTTACTTCAGAAGCTTCTAGAGGCGCTAAATTCACATCTTCTACCTTTAAAACTTCTGCTCCACCGGTCTTCGTAATTACGACTCTTTTCATCTGCCCCTCTCTAAATAGTCAGAATAACTGTCCATCTTTTGGACAAGTCTGAAGATAATACATACCCCTTAGTAATTCTTACTGTAGCACTAGAGATTAATTCTGGGCAGGCTTAATATAACTGACAGAGTTGCTTAAGTATTGGCCACTCGTATTTTAAGTGAGATTACAGACGAAGGAATGGAAGGGAAATATGAAACAATCTATGCAAACAAAGTTAGGTTTACTCACATTATTAGTCGTGACCTTTTTTATTAATGGTCTGGCGAAAGCATCAACTCTTGGTAACCGAGAGATTAAATGTCATACTCAAAATCACGAAAAAATGTTTACCATCAGTGAAAAGTTCCTTACTTTTCACGAAGCTCAATCAACCAATTTTCTTTCTAAAAGAGCAATTTCTTCCGCAAACCCAGTTAGAACAAAAGTCAGTGGAGAAGGAATTGTGCAGACACTTTCTTTTGAAGGTAACAACCATAAGATCGTTATAAAAGATTTAAAAAAATTCAGCGAAATGACAGATTATCTTTCTATCGTATCACCGAAAGGCCACGAGATGACTTACCCGATTACCTGTGAACAACTGAATTAATCTACTCTTTCTTTAAGCGAAAAAGTTTCAGCTTATCCGCATTCGGTTCGATAGTGGGAACGACAAAGTTATCGCAGTCTTTTACCACTTTGTCTTCTTCTGATTCAATCTTCAAAACATTCCCTGCATTAAAAAAGTCTGAATGAAGCACTTTACTTTCAGAATTATAAAGAGCGACTTCAACAAAATATTCTCCAATCAAAGAACTTTCCCCATTAAAAACTTCAGGCAGAATTTCGGCCTTAGCGGGATTATCATTAACCGTGTTGTTGAAACTAAAATAGGCTTTATGGGTGCCCTGAGTGCTGGTAATCTTATAATCCTCGATAACTTTACGATGATTAAGTGCAGGACACTTTAAATGCTCGAGTCGACCTGACAATGCAGCGGCAGCATAATAAATATTCACATAGATCCCAGTTGGCGGCTCATAACGTCTCTCACCTGAGCTAGGAATGATAGACCAAAAAGGCACATAGACGCTTCCTAATAAATGAGCGTCGTTGCCTAAAGTTCGTTTATAAAATCTGACTAACCAGGAATTCACGGGAGTCGTCGTTGCGACTCGAATAACGTCCTCTTTATCTAAATTGGGCAATTTCACCATTAAGAGAAATCCCTTATGTAAAGTATGAGCATGAAAATCTCCCACTTTCCATGGCATAATTTTTATGCCATCGATATAAGCGTCGAGATTTTCCATCCCTACCACTTTATCTTTTTCAATGATAAGTTCTGTGTCTTTTCGGCAAGACAAAGTTGATAGAAGCAAAAGAGACAAAAATAAAATTTTCATACTTATCTTACCACCAAGAAAACACAAGCGGTGTTCGCTTGAAAATGTAATTCACCTTGAACGCTCGGATTGACCAGTACGCTAGAATATTTTTTCATTGCTGTCTTTTTATCATGCAGACTAACAACGGCCTCTCCCTCCAAAGATAGTAAGGAGTATGTATGATTACGCTCTAACTTCATACTGCTTGTTTCTCCCGCTTTCAAATGCAGGACAGAAACATGAAAATCAGCATGAGAAATAAAATTGTGTTCTGTTTGTGCAAAGACATTGCGACGATATTTAAAATGAGCTGGTTGATTCGCTGAAGTTTCAAAATTTAATACATCGAGAGCTTTGGCCACATCAAGTGTTCTTGGTAAGCCATTTTTATCCACACGATTCCAATCCCACACACGGTAGGTGATACCTGAACTCTGTTGCACTTCTGCTAGAGTTACACCCGAACCGATAGCATGAACACTTCCTGCTGGAACATAGAAAAAATCACCGCGAACAACGGGGAAGAAATTCAGGTATTGAGAAAGGTTTTCTTTGTTCACAATCGCAGCTTCAAACTGAGTTTTGGTCACTTGAGGTTTAAAGCCTAAATAAATCCCTGCGTCTTTTTCAGCCTCCAAAATAAACCAACACTCCGTTTTACCAGAAGAGCGCTCTACTCTGTGAGCATAAGCATCATCGGGGTGAACTTGCACAGATAAATAGTCTGTCGTGTCGATGTACTTAATAAGATATTTTAGCTCAGGTATACAGTCGAAAAGTGGCTTCCCTTGATAAAGACTAGGGCCCTCTTTCAGAGTAGAAATCTCCCATGTTTCCCCTACTAATTCATTGGTTGCAAGCCCCTTCAGCGGCGCCAATTTGTGCCCGCCCCAGAGCTTTTCCACCACGAATGGTGCAAGGTGCATAAAAGATTCTTGAATGATCATAGTCTAATTATAGGCCACGATTAGGCTTTTGCAAATGTTATAGATTTGCTAGGATTAAGCCTCAAAATAAGAGGGAGTTTCGAGTGGAAAACAAAGAGTATAACTTTGGTCAAATTGAGAAAAAATGGCAAACGTTTTGGGATGAGCATAAAACTTTTAAATCAACTGTAGATCAATCCAAACCTAAATATTATGTTCT
>JBEIOQ010000141.1:0-3596 GCA_040377495.1 Halobacteriovoraceae bacterium | reverse complement strand
GGTTAGTCGAATCGAACTTATTATTAAAGATAAGCTGATTGATATCTTTTTTACGTTCCAGCATACGCATTTGGGCACGGTAATAACCAAAAGTGACAAGGGCAATGGGTTCATATCGTGAATGAATATTAAAAACTTTTTGCACTTCAGACTTGTTAGGTAAATGTCCTACCCAGCAAGAACCAATACCAATAGAGTGGGCCAATAAGCTAAAAGTGTTGATGAAAGCAGCACCAGTTTGAATGTGGTCTTTCCATTCAATGTTGTCTGTCTGGTTATTGTAACAAACGATAAAACACTGTTTAACATTTTTAATGAAAGAAGCAGAGCCTCTCTCGTATAAATCATAAATGGCCTTAGGATCATCTATATAAACCACTTTCCATTTTTGTTCATTGCAGGCAGAAGGGGCATGAGAAGCATGTTTCACTAACCAAGAGAAAACTTCGTAAGGAACAGGCTTGGGGTCATAAGAACGAGACGTTCGTCGAGTGCAAACAGCATCTAAGAGAGGCATCATTGGATTTGGATTTTGTACCAAAGCATCTGTCTTCATGCTTTTCTCTTTAAGTGGAATCGTCGTTTGTGTCTCGAGACTGAAATCTTTGAGTTGCATTAGAGCTCCATCGCCTTTTCCCATGGCAGGCGGGCAGAGAATTTTTCTGTTAAGTAACTCTCTTCTTCGTTACTCAAGGTAAATTTAGCACTTGGAACCAGACGAAAAGAAGAAGCTGGTGAACTCATAAGCTCAATTCCTTCTAAGTTTCCTTCTAGTTTATCCATCACTTTTATTTTTCCCGTTTTCTTATCAATAAAAATCTTTCGATGAGACATGACACCGGATAAAGCTTGAGGTTTTTTGATTAACATATTTTTGAAAGCTTGATTAAGTGTTTTTCCCATAAAACTCAAAAGTCTTAAAATCATCGTTTTGAGGGGGGAAGCGGTCAGTGTTTTATAACGGGCGAGATGGGAAGTGCAATTGACCACAATTGCATTATCTGTTTCCTCTACTTTGAAGGTATTTTGGTCGTGAAGGGTCGAAGAAGAATAAACGAAACCACCGGTAGATACGCGGTGACCTGAATTATGGGTAATTTTCCCCATTGAACTTTCATGATAAAAAGCTCCACCTTTATTGAGTCCAATATAAAAATTCATTAATGATGAATTGTAATAAAATAGAGAAGCGCCAATCACTCCGTAGTCAGAAGATTGACCTTGATGCTCTTGCGTTTCAGTTAAAGGATGCTGTTGACCTAAAACATAGGTGCAGGCAAGAGAGGGAGCTAAATAATGGGATAAATATCGATCATCAATTTTTTGAATGACATAATTTAAGTTGAGCTTAGAAATCTTGGTACTGAATTCAGGGAATAAACGAGCACTATAGTAAAAACCAAAAGGTAAAAAATAACTGGTGCTTCGGGAAGGGAAGTCTCCCCCAAATTGACCTAGCTTTGAAATGAAAGGTACACATTGTGAGGCCAACTTATAAATATAATTCTTCGTATCAATGAAGCCATCGAGATGCATATATGAGAGATAGTTAAGGCTGACGGAAGAATAACCTAAATCCACACCACCATATTCATAGAATTCACCTTGAAATTCTTTTCGCTCGAGAAATTGATGAATCACTTTTTTCGTTTCTTCTATTCTTTGCTTATGAGTTTGGGCATATAAGGCCGCAAATGCACAATAGGCCACATCTTGGTTCGCGGCCGGAGTAGGGCAGGAATTTAAAAATCGTTCAAACGTCGCTCTAAGTTTTGGATGGTGAATGATGTCTTGCTGGTTCAGCATGACTGCTGATTTTAAGATAGCATAGCTGGTAAAAGCGGTTGCTACGTAAGAATGTTCACCGGGGTAATATTCGTCGAAGCTACCATCGTTATGAGCAATACTCATGTTATATTTATTGATGGCAAGGCTAAGTTTTGAAGTGAAATCACAAACTGCTTTGGATGATTTTTCATTCTTGGCCATATAAGCAAAAAACAAAGAGCCTTGTTGAATAATGCCTGAGCTAAAATCATGGAGACGGTACATCCAGTAACCTCGGTCACAAGAACCATAAGTGACTGAATCAGGATCATGGTCGATCTGAGAAAGTAGGCGAGGGTAAATGGTATCGATGAGGTTTTTGAGATTGGCCTCAGTAAAGTGGGATGCCATTAAATATTTTTTTCCACAAAGTTTTCATCTTTTCCTTCGATCTTTCCCTTGCGGATAACTAATTCTGAAATAATTCCCAGAGAAAGAAGTTGGATCGAAAGAATGACGAGTAGGATTCCAAGTTGTAGTAAAGGTCGGCTCCCGATATGTTCATTGAAAACTAATTTAATAAAAGTCAGGTAGGCCAGAGTGGTGAAACCGAGTATTCCCGACAGGAGCCCAAAACCTCCAAAGAGGTGAGCGGGACGATCGGAAAACCTAGTAAAGGCCACCACCGACAATAAATCAATCAAGCCACGAGCGAAACGTTCGAAACCGTACTTGGAATGGCCATGTTTACGGGCATGGTGTTCGACTTCCAGTTCTTCAATTTTATAACCATAGAAGTTTGCCAGGACCGGAGTAAAGCGGTGAAGTTCACCATAAAGATTGAGGGAACGTGCCACTTCTCCTCGGTAAGCTTTAAATCCACAATTAAAATCGTGCAACTGAATGCCGGTGAGTTTTGAAACAAGACCATTAAAGACTTTGGAAGGGAGAGTTTTATCGATAGGGTCATGGCGTTTCTTTTTCCAACCACTGACTAAGTCGGCTCCATTTTCTAATTTTTGTAAAAAATGTTTCACTTCTTTGGGATCATCTTGCAGATCTGCGTCCATAGTGAAAACCACTGGTGCTGTCGTTTTGCTAAAAGCGATATTAAGGGCAAAAGCTTTTCCCTTATTTCTTCTCAATTTGATACCAGTAACATGGGCTGGAAATTGTTTTTGAAATTGCTCAATAATGGACCAGGAATTGTCCTTACTACCATCATCCACAAAAAGAATACGGAAGTTTGAAATATGCAATTCATTCATCGCTTCAAAAATTCTGGTACGAAGTTCAGGTAAGCTTTCAGCTTCATTGAGAAGGGGAACGACAAAATCAATTTGTGAAGTCATGGCCACTACCTGCTTTTTCTCTCTGCGCTAACAAAAATGAGCGTTGCACAATATATATGAATTTATCATACCCAAAGGCAATCTTCCTGCCAATAGAAATGGGGCTTTTGGGGGATTAAAGTCTTTCCAGACTTTGCTCATGAAAGTAAGATGGGAAATCAATTTTTTAGGGTGTTGTTTTGCTAGATGTTCAGAAGAAAAACTTGGAGTTGTATCTCTTTGTTTTAATCCTACTTTCTTTAATCAGTTACGGTCTTTTTATAAGCACTGTTCCGATTATTTTTGGTCTTTCGGGGCTAGGATTAGCTATTTTTCTAGGACAGAAGAACTTTCTTTGGAAAGAGAACCTATGCTTGGTGGTTTTTTTTACACTTTATGCTCTTTTTGCCTCCGTAATCTATTCGGTTTTGCCTTTAAGCTTCTTGATGAAATATCTACTTAATTGTCTGGTACTTTTTAATCTTGGGGTTCTCTGCT
>JBEIOQ010000124.1:0-5364 GCA_040377495.1 Halobacteriovoraceae bacterium | reverse complement strand
GCAGGGAATTTCGGACCCTGAGAAAAAAAGAAAGGCCATCGGTGAATCTTTCATAGAAGTGTTTGAGATGAAAGTGAAAGAGTTTATGCAGAATCATGGTATTAATTTTGAATATCTATTACAAGGAACTCTTTATCCCGATGTCATAGAGTCTATATCCCCTCATAAAAAAGATGGAAAATCGGTGACGATTAAATCGCACCATAATGTTGGGGGTCTGCCCGAGAGAATGAATTTAAAGTTAGTGGAACCACTCCGCTATCTGTTTAAAGATGAAGTGAGAACTTTAGGAGCACAGTTAAACTTAAACAAAGAATGGTTGTTTCGTCATCCTTTTCCAGGGCCGGGCATTGGTGTGCGTGTACTGGGTGAGCTTACATTGGATCGTATTCGTAAAGTGCAAGAGTCAGATCAAATTCTTTATGAGGAACTTAAGCGGCATGATTTTTACGACAAAACCTGGCAGGCCTTCACGGTACTTCTACCTGTGCAAACAGTTGGTGTGAAAGGGGATGGACGTGCTTATGAAGAAGTGATTGCAGTGAGATTAGTCAATTCGATGGATGGTATGACTGCCAAGTTTACCCATATTCCTTATCCTTTGATGGAAATCATTTCTTCACGAATAACTAATGAAGTAAAAGGAGTCACACGAGTGGTGTATGATGTCACATCAAAGCCACCAGGAACAATTGAGTGGGAATAATTAGAAGTTAATCGAGTAGATAATTTCAGCGCGACGTTCGTCATAATTAATGTAAGAAATTTTTCCCAGAAGACTATCAGTCAGAGCTCTTTCTGAAGGGATCACAGTAAGGTCTCTAAATGGGGCATAAAGAAAACTCATTTTCAGTCTAAGATCAGACCAGTTTTTCATCAGGATTACTTCGTCTTTGTTTGAAAATGAATACTGGGCGTATGTTTCTAAATAAGGATTATGGAAATCTAAACGTGCCCGACCACGCAACAAAACAGTGCTATAAGTAAAATAATATTCACTACCTTTGGTAGATTGTGATTTTTTGTGAAAAAGTAGATCGTTCACTCTACTTTGGCGCTTAGTAGTTAAGTGATTTTTTATGTGTCTTTCAGTGTAACGAGTAAAGGTCCGAAGAACATCACGGTGTTGATCACTCTCAGGCGTCGTGTACATTCCTGTCGATCCAAGATGCCAATGTTTCACGAATTCGTCGTTTCGCTGCCAAGATTCGTTTCTTAATTTCAGATTTGAAAGTGATTTTTGTTTATCATCTTTTAGATTAAAGAAACTATCTTCTTTTGGAGGTGAATAATAATAATTCACATCTAAATTTTCTTCTGAATCATAAGAGATTTTCCCCGCGATAGCTGGGATTGCTAATAGACACAAAAGAATTGAGAGCAATATATTTTTACTGCGTAATCGCATAGGTCTATTGTGACCTTTCTCGACGGAAATGCAAGGTAGGCAAAATTTTGGTTCTATAGAGGATGGATTTTGTCAGCTAATCGCAAGTGATTAAAATTTGTCTATTTTAGAAAGATAGTTTACCATTTAAGTATGCAGAATGTTCTTGTGAATTTATTCCCTTTGTCTGATGTTGTTTTGTATCCACATGCATCTGTTCCCTTAAATATTTTTGAGCCTCGTTATATAAAAATGGTCCATCATTCAATTAATACTCATACCCCAATTGCCTTGGCACTTACAAATTTTTTCGAGAATGAACAGTTTGTTTTAAAAACTAATACTGGTGACTTTTCTGGCTTAGTTGTTGGCGTCGGATATCCACAAATTATTCATGAGAATGTTGATGGAAGTATGTTTATTATGTTGAAGGGAGTGGGTAAGGCCCGCTTAATTGAAAATACCAATGATAAAAACTTCCGTGTTTATTCTGCACAAATGATTGATGAAGTTTATGATGTGAGTGATGCCCACCGTTTTAGGTTAAATCGTCTTCGAATTATGTTGAAAAACTGGTTGGAGATGAATATTAAGAGTAAAGAAGACCGTGAAACATTCTTTAAAAAAATTGTAAAACCAGAAGAAATTATTGCTTACGCAGCCCATTTTTTGATTGAAAATCCAACGCATAAAAAAGAAATTCTAGAAGTTAATTCTTTAACCGAAAAATTAGAATTAGTTCTGGAGCATTCGAAGTTTGAAGAAAGACCTCTCGAAGGCAAAATTCTCGCTATTTAATATCAGTTAAAATTTTTTGAACTGTCTCCAACATCAGGTGGGGAGAAAATGGCTTTGTCATAATTGTATTATGAGGATGTATTTCTGTAAGATTATACAACTCAGGATATTTATCTGGAAAATCACCGGTCAGCATAATAAAAGGAGCATTATACTTTTTCTGATTATGAACAAATACCTGGTATCCGTTTTTTATTGGCATACTATAATCACAAATAATCAGATGAAAAAGAGTTTGATCAAGTTTTTCAATGGCCTCTTGTCCATTTAAGGCCAGTGTCGCTTCAATATGAGGAAAATCCATACAGAGAATAGAGGATAGTAGGGTACAAATCTCTTCTTCGTCGTCCACAATTAAAATTTTGTATTGCTTCATAATTTTCCCGTCTGGTCTATTGTACCGTTTCTAGACGAAAAGCCCAAGTTTTGTTGTAATAAGTAATCATTTTTAACTTATATTTTTAGATCGTGAAAGGAAATTTTATGAACCAATATCCCGTTTTACCTGAAGTGGCGCAGGATTCTTATGTGAAAAGTTTAAGTGAATACCAAGCTCTCTATCAGGAATCGTTGCATGATCCGGAAAAATTTTGGAGAAAGCAGGCTTCGCGTTTAGATTGGTTTTCTCCTTTTACTAAAGTTAATGAAGGTGATTTTAATCAAGTCAATATGTCCTGGTTTCTTAACGGGAAACTTAACGTTGCCTATAATTGCGTCGATCGTCATGTGGAAAAACATGGAAATGAAATAGCTCTTATTTGGGCCAAAGATGAAGTAGGTGACTATCAACGCATTACTTATTTAGAGCTTTACGAAAATGTTTGTAAAACAGCGAATATGCTCAAACAACATGGTGTAAAAAAAGGTGATCGAGTTTGTCTCTATTTACCAATGGTGCCAGAGTTAGTTTATTCTATGCTTGCTTGCGCTCGTTTAGGCGCCATTCATTCCATCGTCTTTGCTGGTTTTAGTAGTGATTCATTGGCCTCCAGAATAGAAGATGCTGGAGCGAAAGTCGTTATCACTGCGAACGAGGGATTGCGTGGAGGGAAAACAATTCCTTTAAAACAGATTACTGATGAAGCGATTAAGGGCCTTCGTTTTGTTGAAAAAGTTTTTGTGGTTCATCGGACTCCTACGAAAGTGAATTGGAATCCTCAAATTGATATTCATTATGAAGATGAATTAAAACGCTATCGTCCTTATGCCCCTTGCGAGTGGATGGATAGTGAAGACCCACTTTTTATGCTCTATACTTCCGGTTCTACTGGAAAACCGAAAGGAGTGTTACATACAACTGGTGGTTATTTAACTTATGCTTCACTCACACATCACTATATTTTTGATTATAAACCAGGACAGGTGTATTTTTGTGCTGCTGATATTGGTTGGGTCACTGGACATTCTTATATCGTCTATGGGCCACTAGCGAATCGTGCTACCACCGTTTTATTTGAGTCCACTCCACTTTATCCAGATGCTTCCAGATATTGGAAAGTAGTAGAAGATTTAAAAGTAAATATTTTCTATACCGCTCCCACAGCTTTACGAGCGATTGCTCAAAAAGGTGATAGTTTTGTCAGTAAATACAGTCGAAGCTCTCTCAAAATTTTAGGAACAGTAGGGGAACCGATCAATCCAGAAATTTGGAAGTGGTATTACGATGTCGTAGGAGAGAAAAAGTGTTCGATCGTGGATACTTGGTGGCAAACGGAGACTGGGGGGATTCTCATTACTCCACTTCCTGGTGCCATTCCTACCAAGCCAGGTTCAGCGACACTTCCTTTTTTTGGAGTGGAGCCGGTGATTGTTGAAGCGGATTCAGGCAAAGAGAAAATAGGAAATAATATTGAGGGTGCACTTTGCTTAAAGCGTAGTTGGCCAGGACAGGCCCGTACTATTTTTAAAGATCATGATCGTTTCGTACAAACTTATTTTACTCAATACAAAGGTCTCTATTTCACCGGTGATGGTGCAAAAAGAGATGTCGATGGTTACTACTGGATTACTGGCAGAATTGACGACGTACTTAATGTTTCAGGTCACCGTCTAGGAACAGCAGAAATAGAAAGTGCTTTGGTAGAGCATCCAGATGTGGCAGAAGCTGCAGTGGTTGGTTACCCTCATGAAATAAAGGGGACTGGGATTTATGCCTATGTCGTTTTAAAGGCCCATGCTAAGGCCGGTGAATTTACTCTACAAGAAATTCAGGAAAAGGTGAGTGAGATTATCGGAAAATTCGCTCGTCCTGATATTATTCACCTAACCCAAGGGTTACCAAAAACTCGCAGTGGGAAAGTCATGCGACGAATTCTGAGAAAGATTGCAGAGAACGTCTACGAAGGGCTAGGCGACACTTCGACCCTGGCAGAACCTGAGGTGGTTAATAAACTAATTGAAGAGCATAAAAAGTTAATTTAGCTTTTTATAGTTGAGAGAAAAGCTTTCCGCTAAAGACTTTAAATTACTACTCCGATAGATAGACGAGACAATAATAATCTCGTTAATGAAGATGAGTAGGATTAGTTATGAAGTCATGGAAATTTTTTCTTTCGCTAAATGTATTAGCATTGAGTCTTTCAGGATGTATGCCTGATAGTATGACGAAATATAAGCAGGATCCCGTGCTGCCAGCCGCTGCCGCCGGAACATCTTCAACAACCACGACAACAACGACAACAACAAACTTTGATACTGTTTCTTATATGTCGATTACAGAGCAAACAGGATCAGGTGTAAATTATTATCTTCACCGTCATGAAAATGCGACCACGAACTTAACTGCCAATTGCCAGGTTGCTAAAACCGATATCGCTGCTGGTGGTATTCAAGGTGGTGGTGCTACTGCCACTAATTCTGACATCACATGTTTGCTTGATGCCGAAGAATTAGATCTTTATTTTAATGGGATTAAACCAAAATTCACTGTTCCTGCTGATGTGTGTGAGTACGTGATGTATGATCACTATTTCTTTTATCGTTACCAATATAAAAGATCCGCCGGAAATACTGGTGGTCGTGCAGCTCCAGCAGAAACTGTAACGGAGGTCGTCTGTAATGGTTGTGCCGGTGGTGGTTGTGTACCTACAGGAACACTGACTCCAGTTTGTTCTGGCGACTATACCGCTTCGGATGGCCCTAACTGTGACGATGGATTTGTTTATAAATATGTTAATACT
>JBEIOQ010000056.1:0-15216 GCA_040377495.1 Halobacteriovoraceae bacterium | reverse complement strand
TAAAAGTAAGTAAAGTTACTGATAGTATTAAGGCTGAATTAAATCAGTTTAAAGGGAAAAAACCAAAAGAGATGCTGACTCAGCCTTTCGCCAATTTCTTTCAAAAACTTTCTCAAATGGAACCAAAGAAGGCAGTAGGCATGCTGGCCCTTATAGCCATTACTGGTTTATCCATTTTCAGTATTGTTTTCTCAGGCGGAAGAATTTATGAAAGCTCACGAAAAATCGCCAGTGTCCCTGAAATTAAATTACCTCCAAGACCGGTTTACTATAAGGCTGATCAAAAGCAGGTGAACTTCTCGACGGTAAAAGTACCTATTTACTCACAAGGGAAAACCAATATCCAATTTTTAACCGCTGATTTTGAACTACAAATGTCCAATCGTCTTTCTGTAATTTATATTCGTGAACATGAAACAATGATACGAGATCATCTAATTAATCATGTCGAACCTATGGACTCAGAGTTTACTCTTGAGACCGAAGGTAAAAGTATCATTAAAGAAAAGTTGAAAAAAGAAATCAACGTTTTTCTCAACAATGAAAAGGTAGAAGGAAAAGTTGATGATATCAACATCATTTACCTTTTGGGAACCTAAGTAAAATTCTCTTTAATCTCTTTGCACTAATTTCTAACGCCAGTGAAGTCTTCTTTTGGTCTTGATTCATTTGCTGATAAACAGTTTGTACGTAATGATGTTGAAACTCATCTAAAGGTACTATTTTTTTCTCTCCTGCGATCTGTAGTAGTGAACTGCTTTGAACAATCAGTTCTTTATCTAGATCATCAAAATCAATTTTACGAGAAACCGATAAGGTCTTCTTTTTATCCAAATGTCCCATTAATTGCCTGATATTTCCTGGCCAAGGTAATGTCTTATAAAACTCGATTAGTTTGGGGTGAAAACTTACATCTTCTTGAAGAGAAAACTGATAAACGAAACGTTTAACTTTTTCGGGATCATCTCTTAGACTAGTCAACTCCACTTTATGTCCACTACTCAAACGATAATAAAAATCATCACGCATAAGTTTTCTTTCTACTAACTGCTGTAAAGGATTCGCTCCTGCAAAAATTAAGCGAGTGGGACATTGAATTTCTTTTTGGCCTCCTACTGGACGTATGGTCTTATCATCTAAGAAAAGCAGCAATTTGGTTTGAATATCCAATGGCAATGAGTCCACTTCATCCAAAAATAAAGTTCCTTCTCTGGCCTCTAAAAATGCCCCTCTTCTATCTTGATTCGCACCAGTAAATGCACCTTTCACGTGGCCAAATAATTCTGATTCGATCAAATTAGAGGAAAAAGCGGAAAGATTCACATGGACAAAATTTCCTCTACGTCCCGAGTGTTTATGAATGAGTTTCGCTAAATGGGTTTTCCCCGAACCTGTTTCACCTGCTATAAGAATATTTAAATTGGATCGAATAAGTTTTTCGTTTTGAAGTATTGGATGAGTAAGAAGTTCATGAAAGTCCTGCTCCAAAGTCCGCCTCATTTCCAAAAAGTTAGAACCTAATTGAATACGATCTCCCCTTTCTACAAAAGACTCAAAAGAATAATTACCATTGATACGAAAGGGACAATCTTGATTGGAACGTAATAGATAGCGACCTTTGGATTCTTCATCCCCGCACAACAACAACGAAAAAGAAATCTTTTCATCTGCTAAAGTCGGCAAAATTACCGCATGTCCCTGCTGCAATTCAGTTATTGGATTCTGAGAAGAAAAATGAATGTGGGTTCTCTGTAATTTGATGACTTTTCTACGTCCTGAGACTGGATTAAGTAGAATCTCATCGCCTAATCTCAATCCTCGCTCCTGTAGTCCTGGTTCTTTTTTAGCAGAAAAATATCTCCCATTAACACTGATCATATGGCCTCCCAGCTTAACTTTAGTCACGACATTTCAAGCTTTAGGCCATATAATCTATTTATATATTATGTTAATTGGTACAATTTTTAACCTAAGGTTCATATGATCACACTTCCTCGCGGTAAAGCAGAATTCATTATGGGAATTAGTGAAGAGGAACAATTTGACCTTTGGTTGAAACAGAATTCTCATATTATTGGGATCGCAGTAGTTGGACGTTCCAATGTGGGGAAATCTTCGCTTATTAATGCTCTCTTTGGAAAACATACAGCCAGAGTCAGTAACACTCCTGGGCGGACCCGAGAAATTAATATTTTTCGTTTTCGTTTAGAAGGTGCAGATGAAGTTCCACTTCCTGATTATTATCTTTTTGATTTACCGGGCTATGGTTTTGCAGAAGCCTCTAAACAAACACTAAAGAAGTGGAATAACTTAATGGCCCTTTTCTTTTCTTTTGCTTCCCATAACGTTGGTCTGATTAACATTCAAGATGCTCGTCATCCTGATCAAGGTACAGATCAAACTTTTTATAATTTTTTAAAAGATTACGATTATGAGTCTATTTTAGTGTTGAATAAAATTGATAAACTGAAGACACAAAAAGAAATGCATGAACTCAAGAAACAAATGCCGGTTTTATTTAAGAAGTATAAATTTGTGAAACAAATATTTTATCTATCTGCTGAGAAACAGACAGGGATGAAGGAATTTCACGATGCAATTGTTAATTTTCTCTTGAAAAAAACTGAAATTAACTACAAAGTTTAAGCATGCAACTTTATTTAGTTCAATTTTTTATCGCCTCGGTCTTTATCTACATTCTAGTGTTGAACGCAGCTCTCATCTTTATTGTTGAACCGAAATTTCTAACCAAGTATTATGCCCACCTACCTCTGTATAAAAATAATAAAGATGCCCTTGGAGCCATTTTTCTCATCCTACTTTTTGTCTCAAGTTTTTTTCTGGGAATGATGTCGCTTTTAATGAAGTTGTTTAATCAGCTATTAGTTTTCTAATTAATCGCGGGAAATATCATGAGGCCCACATGGGACTGAGGCCGTCTTAATGCGCTTTACTTCTTCTTCAATTAGTTTCAATTCTTCTTCTAACATATCAATTCGCTTCACTAATTCACGGGCCTTAAGTGTTGATAAATCGACTGTTTGGTCCTTAATTCCCTTATAAACAAGCACACCAAGCTCTTCATAAGTCTCATGCAGCTCGGAGTTAGTACGACTGGCATTAATCATCTTTTTGCCCAGACTAGTGGTCTTCTCGATCTCCTCACGGCAGTTCGAGAGCAGTACTTTTACCTTATTTTTAAAGCGGTTATTACCTGTCATATATCTACCTAATTTGGGCGAGTATACTTTATTACCCATCCCTTTGTGAAGAAGCCTGTAAAAGCTATAATGTCTAAAATTGCTGAACAATTCCTACCACTTAAAGGACTACTTTTATGCTGAATCAGGTAAAGGATTACTTCTCTCCTCCAGAAAAATTAATTGGAGTGATTGAAGAATTGCGAAGTCGCTATCCTGAAGGAGAGGATCCTTGGGGCTTTAATCTAGAGGCTTGTGAAAGAGCAGTGAAAATTTTTTGGCCACTCTATCAACATTATTTTCGTGTGCGCGTACATGGAATAGAAAATGTCAAAGACAAGCCTTACATGGTCGTTTCCAATCACTCAGGACAAATCGCCATAGATGGCTTATTAATATCGATGGCGTTTGCTTTAGATGTTCAGCCTCCCAGAATTTTACGAGGTATGGTAGAGCGTTTTCTGGCAGGTATGCCATTCCTAGGAGACTTTGTTGCACAGACTGGATCTATCCTGGGTGATCGAAAAAATTGTCAGTATCTCTTAGATAAAGGGGAATCGATCCTCGTTTTTCCCGAAGGCGTTCGTGGCGTTTCGAAATCAACCAAAGATTTTTATAAGCTACAACCTTTCACTAAAGGTTTTTACCGAATTGCTTTACAAACGAGGACGGAAATTCTCCCCGTCTGTGTCATTGGAGCAGAAGAATTTTATCCCTATGTCGTTCACTTTAAAAAATTAGCTAAGATGATGAATATGCCAGCAGTACCACTGACGCCTGCCTTTCCTTTACTTGGGCCACTGGGATTAATTCCTATGCCATCACCCATTGATATTTACATTGGAAAACCTATTCCCATTCCGGTGGAACTTTCTCCTGAAGCTAATGAAAAAGAATTAAATGAACATATTTATAAAATTGAAGGCGAAATTAAAAATATGATCGCGGAAGGTTTAAAAAATCGTCGCACATTGATGCCAAACCTTTCGTTGAATAAAGATACTTTGCAACAAGTGACCGAGTTGGTGAAATCTTATGTCAAAAAGTAGTGGTAAAAAAATTCTGATTATCGGAGCTGTGGGTGGTTTATCACAAATCACAGCACGACTCATTTTAAGAGAACATCCTGATGCTGAGATCATCGGCATTGACAGCCGAGATGTCTCCAAGCTCGAAGTCTTGCCTCATCTGCAATATCAACGCATGAAATATACTCGCGGTAATTTTGAAAACCTGTTTCGAGATCATCAGTTCGATATCATTTATCACTTAGCGAGAATTTCACACAGTGGGGCTCAAGATAATTTAGCTAAACGCTTGGATCTATCAGTGATGGGGACCTCCCGCATTTTAGATCTCGCTTTAAAATTTAATATCAAAAAAGTTGTCGTACTCTCTACTCATCATGTCTACGGTGCCTTTCCCGATAACTCAGTCTTTCTTATGGAAGACGCTCCTCTAAGGGCCAGTATTAAATTTGCGGAACTTCGTGATGTAGTGGAAATGGATCAGATTGCAACGAATTGGATGTGGAAAAATCAAAAATCAATTGAAACGATTGTACTTCGCCCTTGTAATATTATCGGGGCGCAAATTAACAATACCATGAGCAAATATTTAACTAATCCCTACTCTCCTTTTCCCATAGATTTCAATCCCAAATTTCAATTCATTCATGAGTTTGATATGGCCCATGTTTTAGTAAAATGTATTGATACCATACCAATGGGGATTTACAATGTCGCTCCAGATGAGTTTATTGCTATTCGAGATGCGTTTAATATTCTGGGAACAAAAGGAATTCCTTTTCCCATGACCATAGCAAGTATGATTGCCAAATACATCAAAGTTCCAGAGTATCTGGTGGATTATTTGAAATTCTCTTGTCTCATCGATAATACAGAGCTTAAAAAACATCTGGGCAATGATTTTTTTCGTTTTAAAATTCAAGATACTTTAAAACTTATCCGCTTAAGCTAAGGTATCGTTGGAAATGGCGAAGGATTAAATAATGTATATACTTAGTTATTTGTTATACTCATGTTATGAAAAATAAACTGATTTGTGGTTTGAGCATTCTCTTTATGCTCATTGCTTTAGGGGCATTTCTATTTTCCTGTGTCGTCATACCTACCGACGCTCAAGGTATTTTTATTTTTATTTTTACGTTGCCAATTATTCTGGTTGCTCTTGCTCTTGCTTATTTAACAACAAGAAATTCCCTACTCACAAGTGCCCAGGCAATTTGGCTAAAACGTGTGAATAAGATTGTATCTATTTTTATTCTCATGTTTTTTGTTAGTGCTCCGATTCCAGTGCTTAACTTCTACCCAGCAGCAATTGTCCTTTCAACTTCCAAGGTGTTTGAATTAATGGTGGGAATGCCCGCTCGAGATTGGTTTAAACAAAGAAATAATCCACACTAGTACAATTAAGTAAAACAACCATCAAACCTAATCATGACATAAATCATGTTTAAGCTCACCGCTTGCCATTAGTATGTTTTTAAACAAGGAGATACATATGTTTAAAAAATTATTTGCCCCACTCACTAGCTTAATACTTTTGGGCGCTTGTGCCTCTAAAGCAGATAAAAAGTTTCATGAAAACCTCGCTAAAGCTCCCGAAACGTCGACGACTGCTGAAACTAGAAAGAATGTAACGACAATTATCCAAAACTCGAGCCACTTAACTGATGCACAAAAAGAAAAACTATTAGCTCTCCAAGAAAAAACACAAACAGAAGCAGCAGCACTTTATCAGGAAGGACTAAAGATTCAGGAAATGCTGGCACTTGAATACACAAAAGAAAACACTTCCGATAAGGCAATTAGGACAATTAAAAAGCATATGATTCAAAACAGTCGGGCCAGACTAAATTTAATTTTCTCTGCCTTAAGTGAGGCCGATAAAATTATTGGACGAAAAGTAATCCCGAACCATACAGAATTAATGAGTACTTTTTATAACGAACACGGTGGATCATCGAGATAATCACTTCTGAGAATCGTAAAAGGCCCCTGATAAAAGGGGCCTTTGCTGCGTAATATCCACTAAAAAACACCCAATTTCCCTTTTAAATACCTATTTTTACGGCAAAACCACTGGACGAAAGCAATGGTTCATCTTAATCTATCCCCTCAACAAATGCCGAGTTGGCGGAATGGTAGACGCAGTTGATTCAAAATCAACCGACCTAAAATCGTGGGGGTTCGAGTCCCTTACTCGGCACCAGTAATACTTATAAAAAATATTAAAGTAATTTTATCTTCGGCCCACAAGCTACATTTGTACTCCAAAAATAAAAACTTAACTTAGTTTTCGTATGAAAACTTTTCTCGCCCCATTGTAATGGTGTTTATTTGACATAATATGCGCCATCAAAACTTATTTGGAGGCGCTATGAAAACATTCATGCTCACTATATTTTTTTCTCTTCTCAGTTTCGCTGCTCACGCTCAAACGGCCTTAACAGTTAACGAACCTAGCCTGTATGGAAACTTTGAAATGATGAAAGGAGAAGACGGCTGTAAAGGTGGTCATTCTCTTTGTGAATACGCAAAAATTGAGAAAGTTGGAAATAAAGCTGTTTTAATTTTAGACGGCGACGAAAAAATAGAATTAAAGCAGGCAAAAAATGTAATGGTTTTTTCTAAAGATATTGAGCAGGACTGTGACGATCCAGGTTGTAGCAATATTCTTTCTGTAAGCGGTGTTGTCTATAAAAAGAAGATTGGAAAAACGTGGAAAACTACAGTTAAGGCCACTTTCACTATCGATTTTCCTTATCCTGAATCAGATGAAGATTATCAGGGTGAACAAAAATCAACTGTTCATTTGATCAGAAAATAAAAGTAATTCAAGAGGATTTTATGAAAAAACTACTTGTGTGTGCCTTCGCTTTAACTTCAATCTCTGCATTTGCAGGAATATCTTTTGATGTGAAATGTTCAGCTCCCAAAGCGAAGCATGCTTCTATCCGCACTTTTGAAATAACCAATTTCTCAGGAATCCTCGCAGAAGATTCTTACCAAGATGGCGCTGATCTGTTGGATAGAGATGCACGCCAATATGATACAGCGACAGTAGAAAATGGAGTCATTAGTTTATCATTGAATAACGGCTGTGATAATGCTTACGACTTCACCCTTTCTAAAGCAGAGTTTAAAAATCTGCTTAAAAATAAGACCAAAAAAATTACAGTAAAATTAGATTATGCTTATATCCCAGAAGATGAAAATGAAGCCAATGCTAATGGTTATGCTGAAGGAAAATTAACAGCCACTTGTGTGAAAAAATAATTCTAATAAAAAAAGGGAGCTTAGAGCTCCCTTTTCTTTCTCCCCGAACCAGTACTATTGGCCTTTACAAGACCTGATCACATTTTGAATTTCACTTAAAGAATCACAGTTCCATGAACCAATTTTATTACACGTAAATTCGATACATCCCGTGGTTTCGATTCCCACATTTTGGCAAGTTGCTGTGATGGTTTGGATTTCACTTAATGAATCACAATTCCATGAACCAATCTTGGAACAGATATTGTCGATACAAGATGGATTGTAAATACCTTTACAAGTATTAGCGATAGTTTTGATTTCTGATAAAGAATCACAATTCCATGAACCAATTTTAGAGCAAGTATTATCGATACAGGCACCATTGTATTGATCTGAACAAACAGCTGCGACAGCACTGATCTCACTTTGACTATCACAGTTCCATGAACCAATTTTCTCGCAGATCGTTTCCATACAATTAATATTTTGTCCTGGTTCAGGCTGACCAGGAGGTGGACAAATTTCATCCGCAACCTGAGCTTTCTCACTAGCATTTAATTTCAGAATTTTTTCGATGTAGTATGTACTTGCGACTTTTTTAATTTCTTTAAGAGAAGCGGCTTTTAAAGGAGCCGCTTGTGTGGAAAAACAGCTGAACACAAATATAGAAAGGATTAACTGGCGCATGGATAAACTCCTAAGGGTTATTGATACCTATCCAGAATACCCAGACGATTCCCTTTTGACGAAGGCTAATTTGCTGTAATTCTATGGTTTTTCGTCAAGTGACGACTAGTTGAAGCAGGACTTCGTCAGGTGACGAAGTCCTAATGGGTCTATTTTTGATTTAAGATTGTTACTGTAGAAGCAAGTGTCGCTTCTAGTATTGCTTGCATATAGGGATAGTTCAAGCGGCCATCCATCTTATCACAGCTGGCATGATAACAAGGATCCGCATCTCCGCCGAAGAAGTTCTCAGAAATCACCACCGCTGGTAAACCTTTCTTCCAAAAAGAAGCATGGTCACTACGATCAGTACAAGCTTTCACGACCGTTAATTTTAGACCTAGCTTTGCGATTGATTCTTGCATAGTCTTCGTCATAAAAGTGGAATGAGTCTTTGAACAATCGATCACGTGAAAGCCACCGTCGTTACGTTTATTCACACCCATCATTTCAAAATGAATGTCACCAATAATCGTTTCACGAGAAAGTGTTGCGACATAGGCTGCTGATCCCACTAATCCTTTTTCTTCGCGATCAAAACCAACCACACGAATGGTAATAGGAAAATCCTGTCCAGCTAATTCTTTGGCCACGGCGAGAAGCCCAATGGTTCCTGTTCCATCATCATTGGCCCCATTGTTTCCAACAGAATCAATATGAGAAGAAAGGATTAAAACTTTAGATGCATCCACTGTGCCTTTTTTCTCTGCAATGAAGTTCGTGCCTGTACCGAATTTATGTTCACTAGTGCTAAATCCCAGAGCGTTGTATTCAGCTGCCAAGAAAGCGCGAGTCTTATCCAATCCTGCAGTAGAACCTCTTTCTGTAATGACTAAATTACCAAATGGCTTATTGCCAGTGAGAATGGCTAATTTATCTTTAAAGAAATTCATATCGATCAAAGGATCGACTTTACGTTTGACCATTGGCCCGTAAGTTAAAGGGAGTACATACTCTACTGACAAATAAGCTTCATAATCATCGCGCCAATCATGATCTTCATGGGCGAAAGCTGGAGTGATAAAAAGTGTTGCAAGTGAAAGTAGAATTAGTTTTTTCATGCTCTCAGTTTATCGAGAGAAAAAACTCATCGAAAAGTGTTTTATACTTGAGCAAAACACTTTACCAAATATGTCCTACTGATAAACCTAGGCCATCACCTTCCGTAGGAAGTAAGCTGAACCACATTTTTTGTTCTGTTTTATTTTTATAATAACTACTTAGACCGTAACCATAACCAGCTCCAATCGTGGCCCCTGCCAAAATGTCATGGAGGTAATGCCAATCATCATTCACACGACTGATAGAAATATAACTAGCAACACCGTAGGCCAACATACCCCACACCCAATCATGTTGAGCCGCAACTACCGTGGCAAAAGCAAAACTACCTGTCGCATGACCTGATGGAAAACTGGTTTTGTCATCTGGATAACCTGGTCTTTTTTCCTGCACTAGATATTTTAAGGCTGTGGCCCAGCCCAAAGAATAAGTAGTCGCCTTCAGCATAATATTAGCATTTTGCACTGAGACTGGATCATCTTGAGCTTTTCCATACCAGTAGTGTCCAATAGCGTACCCACCATTTAAAATCCCGTATCCTAAAAGGTCCCCAAAATAACCAAATTCACCAAGAGGTCGAGCATCATTAAAAGATTCTCTTTTCTGAAATTTTTTATTCGACTGTGAAGAATAGACAAGCAAAGTAGAAACCGTTCCTGCGAGTGTAATAGAAGAGGCATCTGTGGTAATGGGAGACGCTAGTTCACCTTTAAAAGTTTCAAACTTTTCGCCAGCAAAAAGAGATAAACTTAAAATTAAACTTAGAATTACCATGTATATTTATACCTCAAAATCCATTGTTCATGCTCGAATTCATAATCAATGTTTAAATGATTGGGTTGATTTTGAGGATTATAAACATCGGAGCCTTTATTCACATTCAAACCGATTAAATGGTTGGGAGTAATAAGATAGCTGGTCATAATACCATAAAGAGTTTTAAATCCTTTATCAGCTTGTTTAGGAGTGCGATTGTTTCTAATGTTATAATTTGTGGTTAGACCAAAACTAAGCTCTGGGCCAATCTGCCACTTTTGAAAAAAAGAATGAAGGTGATTAGCATAAACGCGAAACTCACTGTGATCATCTTCGATCGTTTCATAAGTATTATCATTACCACTGGATTTCTTTCTTCCAAAGTAAATGGTTTCTAAACTGATATTGCTTTGGGCAGTTTCAAAAGAAAAAGTGAAAATATATTTTAATTCTAGGATGAAACGTGAATCATGATAATCATCTTCATCCTGATTGGGAAGGAGAGGTTGCATCCCCACATAGATACGTCGCGAGTAATTTTCTCTGGGTGATAAAACATAAAAATAGTCAAAGTAAGGCAGGTTAAAACCTTTCCCGCTTATGGGGTAGTCATAATTATCCAGCGCAGGAGTGTTGTAGGCATGATCCGCTCGAAAAGTCCCTACAGGTACCTTTAAACCGACAATATTTTTATCATCTAGCGCGTGCTTTAAGCTCGTTGTGAAGGTTTTCCGTCGTTCATTTCTTTCCTCCAACACTTGAGCATTCACTTCATACTCCATTTCATTTTTGGATTCAGCATAATCAAATTCTACTAACCACTGGTGAGTAGCGGGCAAAGCAAAATACTCACGTAAATCCTGAGCTTGTGCAGTAAAAGTAAATAAATGAAGTACGAAAAAAAACATACTAAGTTATGGCTTTTCTGAATTGTTATTACAAGTTATTTTTAGAATGAGTAACCGATTTTGAGAGAGTAGCTAGTATATTTTGTTTTAGTATTTTGTTTTTCTGTTGTGTTAATGAAATCAGGTTTTTCCTTTGACTCAAAACGAGAATAAGAAAAGCCTCCCCCTACCGCGATTCCTTTGTCCGATCCCCAGGCGAAATTCACAATATTCTCTTTACGACTTGATCCAACTAGATTTCCAAAAAGCATTTGTGAGTTAATAATTTTATCCAGATCGGTAAATGTATTCTTATAATAATTAAATTTGTATCCTAACGCTAATTTACGAATTCGAAGCTCTGCCAAGGCGGAGGTTCTGGATGCTGTTGGATTTTTTGCTCCACCATTGACCGCTTTCTCCCAAGGCATCAATTCGTGGGCCACTTCCACGTGAGCTCGGTCCCAAGATTTAGCAATTCCAAATCCAACAATTTTACTATCAGGAAAATCAGTAAATTTATTGGTTGAAGTTGTTGTTCCTGTAGCAGAAAAACTCGATTCCATAGATCCTTTGAATTTTATATAGTCATAATAAGCGCCCCAATGAAAACCAAGTAGGTCAAAATTGAGTCCGGGTCTTACACTGGTAATATCAAAGTTGGTAAGAGATTTAGAATTAAAGAGAGTTCCACTAAAACGCTGTGTAAAATCAATTAAATAATCATATTTAACGTAAGTAGCAGAAAGTCCAAAATATTTTCCCATCCCCATGGCAAAATTAAAATACGATGAGTTCGCTTTACTCTCAATCACAAGTGGGTCGGGGTCCAAAGGATTCAATATATCTTTTTTGCTTCCTCGAGTTTGATCATAAGAAAACTCAGTGGTGAAACCTTTCCCCTTTCCACCGCGAAAGAAGTTGGTGTTTTTTAATTCGATATCAGTTGCAAGGTCTGCATCGACTGGAGAACCATTCGCAATCCGCAAATCCATATCCTTGTGGACCTTCGTTAGGTTTCCAACCGCTGTATACTGCCCTACTTTTCTCGAGGTAATAACAGCTGGATTGACAGACTTCATTTCTGGAAAAATAGAACACTTTGCAATTTGAGCGAAAGATGGCCTTGCGATAAATAATAAGAAGAAGATGATTAAGATTGATTTTGATTTCATCTAAAACTATTTTAATCAGAACATTATAGAGTTCTAGAGGAAAATACCTCCTCCGAGTAAAATACTCTGGAAAACTTATCCCTGTTCTTCTTAGTAAAATGTAGAATCTACGCTACAATTTCTTTTATCAGGAGAACTCATGAAACTACTCATTTCCATTTTTGCGCTAACTTTTTCAATGCTTGCTTCCTCTCAAATGCTGACCTTTAAAACGGAGAATAAAGATGTCATGCAATTTACCTTAGTTCAGGTGCAATCAGGACAGTTAAAGTGCAAGCATGGTATTGTAAAAAGTCAGATGGAAACAATTTTCAACGTTTTCCGTCATTATGAAAAAACGTATCAAGGCTATGAACTCTTTTCTTTGCTAGATGCTGTCTACTCACCAATTTGGAGAAAGAAAAAGAAGATTATTTTTCGCGCAACAGACGGCTACATTCAGTTTGCTGATATCACAGAAATGATCAAAGCTGCTGAAAATAAAAAAGGCCTTTTAGCTTATGCTGAAAAAGGGATGAAGAAATTATCAACCTTTGAGAAAGCCGGGAAAAGCATTGACCCAAATCCTTATTACATTATCTGGACCCATTTTTCGGAGAAAGATAAAGCTTCCCACGCTCATCCTTTCAAGTGGCCGTATCAACTCATGAGTATTAATCTTGAGTAAAACAGTGATTTGAGTCTTCGGATTTGATGCATGGTTTTTGAGGTTGATAATTCTCATGATTGATGGGTGTTGTCTGTTTAGTTTTAAAGGCATTGCCACTGGCCACGGCACGATGACGTTGCACTCGATTTTCGTATGTGATTTTTGAACCGCATGCACACAAAAATATTAGTAAGAAAAAAGCCATATTCTTCATACAATCTTATCGGCAAAGTTGGGGAGAAAGTTTATTCCCCCCAATCTCACTTCATATTTTATAGGCTTAAAGGAAAGCTAACACTTAGTACAGCCGATTGGTTGTTAAAGCGTAATCCATCCCAATTTGTACCTGCTGGTGAAGCATTTACCTCTGCCCTTTTATAATCAATATCCTGGTATTCAAGATTGAAACTAACAATAGTAAAACCAACCCCGGCTCCGACACGATATCCATTGGCTCTTTTAAACTTAAAATCATAACCATTACTCAACTCTGGATCCAGTTGGCCATTGGCAACCCATCCGCCCCAAGCACGCACTTTAAAAGGAAGTGGTAGTTGCACCCCCAGCACTGGGCCTAGATTCCAAGCTTTTGTATCTGCACTCATGTTTAAATCAGGACTTTCAAATTGAGGACGAGAATAACGTCCATCGACTCCAAGAAAAACTGTCTCTAGCACCATCGCTGCTACACGGGCCCCGACACCAAAACCATTTACTCCACCACCATTATTACCCGCGCTTCTTTCTATTGTTCCATCACCATTTTCGTAAGTGACCATGGGTTCGATTAATGTACTTATGGCATTTGCTGAAGCAAGGTTCAACAGAACCATTATCCCTAAAATTATTTTTTTCATAAAGACTCCTTAAAAAAATATTCCCGTTTTGGCGGGAATATTTAGTTGGGAAAATTATTCTTTCGTCGTTTTCTCGGTTGTGATGGTTACTTCTTTTCTAGAAGGAGAAGCTCCAAAGAGAAGAAAAGCTGCCGCGATTAAATGAAAGTAGTGATCATAGGTTCCGAGCTCCATGTATCCTGGAATGACCCTAAAAAGATTTTGATCAGCTCCTAATTCTGGGGAGAGAGACGAAACTGCTGGTAAGCCTATAACAAATCCAAGAATACCTAATAGAGCATAAAACAAACCAAAACCGATACAGAAAAAACTAGCTTTCTGAGATTCGTTGCTCGCTCCAACCATTAAGGCAATAACACCTGTAACTAAGTAGAGTGATGTTTGTATAAGACGTAGATGAAGCCCAAAAGCACCAGG
Organism: Halobacteriovoraceae bacterium; assembly: GCA_040377495.1. Taxonomy (GTDB): domain Bacteria; phylum Bdellovibrionota; class Bacteriovoracia; order Bacteriovoracales; family Bacteriovoracaceae; genus JBEIOQ01. The sequence goes on along the minus strand of JBEIOQ010000056.1, from coordinate 1,204 downwards.
AACGACAGCTCCTACAATACTGAGACCTAGAAAAATAACACCAAAGAATAAACTGACTTTTTGTGCCGGTGATCTTTTGGTGAGATGAATTTCATGATATGTGTGTTTTAATGTGGCCATAATTCCTCCTGAAGGACTGTTAATTGGGTATTAGATGGAGTGAACAAATTTACTTAAGCACTCATATAGTGAATGAGCATAATTGATACCAACTATAGAGAATTTGGAATGGTGAAATTTTAGGGTTTTGCAATAGATGAGTTCAGCACTTAAAGGAAAATTGCCTCAAAAGCTGAGGCTTTTTGGAATGGATTCAACTTAATTGGTTATTGGACTGATAACTGTAACCAGTAACTTAACCAAGAACAGAACAAAGTTCCAAAAAGTAAAATCATCACCTTTGGTGAAACTTGCTTATTTTTTGCTCTCCAGATAATCATACATTTACTTAAAGTATGACCACTTAAGATTAAAAGGATTGAAAAATAAAGCGAGGATTCAGGAACACCAGAAATGAGTGATGCTGCCAGTACGCTGTGAGCTTCAAACAACGATGTGACAAAGATGGTAAGAGCAGGATTTAAATTTAACTTTGCTGGAAGGATGCGAATAGTAAATGTCAAAAGTCCTATGAAGATTGTTAACTTTATCACTTTTTTCCAAACAACTGGATCGTCTACAATCGGTAAATCTATCGCTGAGACTGCTTCATTTTTACTTTTCGTGCGAAAAAAAACTAGCAGTAGTAAAAAAATAAGGATTTGGACCAAAAGAGGTATGACAAAATAATATTGATGACTAGGAACAAGACTTAAAATAATCACGACACATTCGATCAACATGGCAAGAAGAGCAGCAACTAGGGCAAGAGTGTAGTGAATCGTATGACCAGTGGAATCGGTAGAACGACAAACATGAACAAAAAAGGCCGTACTAGAAATTACTCCTCCAAGAAAGCCTTGCAAAATAAAACCTTGTTCTTTTTGGACAAGATGAAAAATGAAAAATGTGACTAACTCTAAAGTGGAAATTACCGCCACCAATTTCAGAATTGGTCTGAAATAAGGGCCCAAATTTACAAAAAACTCTGTCGGTAGAAAAAATAATAGGGACCAAAGAATTAAGACTAAACTGAAATCCAACCAAAAATGTTTGTCTCGCACGTGGTGTCTAAGCTGTGTTGAATGGTTCATAAACAGTATGT
>JBEIOQ010000027.1:0-22464 GCA_040377495.1 Halobacteriovoraceae bacterium | reverse complement strand
GATTTTATCATGCCTAATCCATAAACAGCTTCTACCACTTCACCATTTATGGGGCGAACAGTTTCTTTGCTACAAGCAATGAATAAAAACATGATAATGAGTATTTTTCCCATATTGGCTCCAGAAGAAACAAGCTTGATTCTCTCTCGTCTTGATCATACTGGTCCGGCACGAAAAAAGTAGTGATATATGTCAGTGATTAGCTTTTTTTCTTTAGTCTTGGCGTAAAATCATCAAACCATTGTCGCACATCGAGATCTAGGCCTGCGCCTAGCATATAGTTATAAAGTGCCCGTTTTAAACCTAAACCTAATTGATCATGATCCACGAATTTTTCTTCAGTGTACTGAAGGTCATTAAGCGCAAAAAGTCCCTCCTTGGGGGTTTTGACTGGTTCTACCGTTAATTTATATCTTTCTGGATTTTTACCAACAGGGCTGTGCGTGGTTAAAGCAAAACGGTGCCAGTAAGCAGAGCTAAGTCGTCCTTCGGCAAAAAGTTTTCTCACGACTTCTAAACTTTCCAAAGTTTCTTTTTTGGTTTGAGTAGGGAAGCCGTACATTAAATAAGCATGCACAAAAATTCCCGCATCTTTGAAATTTTTGGTGACTTTGGAAACTTGATCAATGGAAATACCTTTGTCGATCAGTTTTAATACTCGTTCTGAGGCCACTTCAATCCCTCCGGTGACAGCGATGCAACCAGCGGATGCCATGAGTTTAGTCACTTCAGCGGTAAAGTAAGGATCAAAACGTAGATTCCCCCACCATTGTACTTTTAACTTTCGTTTTATGATTTCTTCGCTCATCGCTTTTAAAAGTGTTGGAGGAGCCGCTTCATCCACAAAGTGAAATCCGTTCACTTTAGTTTCGGCCATAATCTTTTCCATTTTATCCACGACATTCTTCGCTGTATCTGATTCGTAGCGACCGATATAATCCAAACTGACATCACAGAAAGTGCATTTCTTCCAGTAGCAACCATGAGCAAGGATCATTTTGTTCCAACGTCCATCACTCCATAGTCTTTGCATGGGGTTAAGCATTTCCATCATGGAGACATAACGATTCATATCCAGGTCTTTGAAGTTAGGAGCATCCAGATTTTTAAATTTAATATCTTGCAGGTGAGCGCCAGCTTGATAATGAACTTTGCCCTTTTTTAGGAACATAGTTCGAAATAAATCACCTTCGCCTTTTTCAAGATAGGAAAGTAAATACTCCAAAGGCTTTTCACCATCATCAAAGGTGAGATAATCTACATATTCAAATAAACGTTTATCTTCCAAGGAACGTAGTTCAGTATTCACATAACCACCGCCCATGATAATTTTGGTTTGAGGGGAGTGAGTTTTGGCTGTTTCAGCTATACGAAGAGCGCCGAGTAGATTCCCGGGAAAGGGTACAGAAAGACCAATCACATCGGGTTGGTGTTTTTTTATTTGGACTAAAGTTAATTCTGTAATCCATTCATCAAGGAGAGTTCTTTTCTTTAAGCGCTTGAGAAGAGGATTAAAGGAATTGAGGGATAAACTAATTTTTTCTGCATAACGGGAGAAGCCAAAATCTTCGTCAATCCCTTCACGAATCACATCTGCTAAATCGTCCAAATACAAACTGGCGATATGCTTGGCCTTATCTAACTCACTAAGTTCCTGAAAAAGATCTAGCACACCACCATGATTTTCGTCCAATGGAATAAAGCGCGGACCCTCTGGGAAGAAATCTCGCTGGGCCATTTTTTTTAAATGCGAAGATTTGTTAGTTTGCAGAAAATGTATGGCTTCATCAATGGTTCTTTCGTAATCATCAGATGCGTCCAAATAGAACTCATGCAGTTCGCTCTTCCTTTTTATTTTTTTTATTTCACTCGTAATTTTTTTTAGACTATCTTGGGAGAATATTTTTAAAATTAATTCTAAACTTAAATCGACTTGATGAGCTGCATGGCCTATTTTTCCCAAATAGGAAGTTAGATATGCGGTGGAAGGATATGGGGTATTGAATTGCATGAGAGGGGGAAGGACCAACAAGACTTTCATGATTTAGTTTTGTGGAGATGAAATTTGTTTCGGCGGTGAATGAATAATTAATGGAACAACAGGATAACGACCTGAGTTTTCTAAATATTGATTTGTTCCACCAGATACTGCGATTCCTTCGACATATATTCGATGGTTATTGAAGCGGGCCAGGTCAACATTTGGAATTGAAAAACTAAAATTTCTTCCATTTTTACTGAGGACACCACATTTTAAGGCTAAATCAGGATGGGACTCTTGGTTGGCCATGACTTGTTTAATAAAGAGGTGCGTATTATTTGAGTCAGCAGGGTTATAGATATTTTTTCCATAAGCATAGAGCTTAACTTTTGTTGTTACATTTTTTCTTAGACTACAGGCCCATCCCTTAATGGTTGTATTTTGTTGATCTCTACTTACGCTGGTTATAGAGCCTAAAACTAGAGGGGCCAGTGATGCGTTATCACAACTAATTCCATGTCTTACTGGCATCGTGGTGTAGGCGGTGGCAAGAGAATTTAATCCCCCTGTGATCGTATCCCAAGGGCTTCGAGGAATAATTCGGACATAAAAGTCTGAGCCGTTTGTGTAATAGGCAGTTGAAGTTGCTCGCTTTAAACTTGCTATGTTCGGGACTTGAATCGCACCTTCTTCCAATTTACAGTTTGTTCCATAAGCTACAATTTTGACAATGGGAGATACCGGTGCGAAATTTTCATGATTGGCATCCATATGAGCTTTGGTACCGTACTGCTTATCTGTTTTATAATCATAGTAGGGGAGTAATTCATAAGTATAATTAAAGCCAGAGGCCGTGGCGAAGAGGTTATTGGGGTGGTACGGAAATTGGCTCCATTCATCTTTCGTATAGCTATAGATCCCATCACTTCTTCTCACAATAAATGGTGTACCCCAAGGGCTCGCATTACCACCCCATCTCATGAAGGTTAAACTTCCTTCTTTATATTCACTAGGACAAAGTTTAAAGTTGTAAAAGACTTCACCTCCGTCTTCACAATTGCTCTCTGGAGTAATCGCCAGTGATCTATAACCTGTAATAACTCTTCCACTTCTTCTTCCAGAGAAAGTTCCATCAAGGTCTCGAACGACGGCATTTCCCAAGGATTGAATGGCCCTAGGTTCTTCACTTTTACTTTGTGTATGAATTCGATGGATGGGTGAGGGATTAAAATGAATATCGCTAACGAGATTCGTGAATTTATTTGTTCCACCAGTTGTTATAATGGGAACTGTTGTCGCTTCAACTTCTGTGCCTGAAACGCTACCTTGCTGTAAGACATACGTTTCTTCAGCAGTGGAAAAATCTAAAAAGTCAGAATGATGGATTTCAAATGGGCCATCGTAGATGACAATCCCAGCTTTTCTTTTACGACCATTGTCTAGACTGACATTATAATAATATTCTTTATCTGATGCAGATGAATTTTGGGTACTACCAATAAAAATTGAATCTTTGATTACCGAATTATAAGAAACCCAAAAGGACCAACCATTATCTGCGGTGATCGTATTTTTAAATATGGCCGTATTCCCTCTAAGATAGATACCAGTTAGATTATTTTTATAGGCTTTTAATCCTCTGAACGTTGGTAAAATGGTTGGGGCATAATGAGCGCTTTGAACAGCGCGGTCGTTTGGATTGTTTGGATTGTTCGTTAGACCACCAGTAGGAGCTCCATACCATGTTATTCCTAATTTAGAAGAGTGGGCGGAATTGTAGCTAAAATCAGTTGTATTCTCATTAATTGGACGAGCAATGATATTTCCTGCTGGATCTTTGACTTCGTTTTCAAATGACATCCATATTCCTGTTCCCACTGAACCAGACGCGACATTGTATCTTACAACGTTTTTAGGATTCGAGATCCAGAACGCTGATACAGAAGGAAATCGTCCCTGAGCCTCAGATGTATTAACATTATCTGAAGCTAACAATAATTTAATAGTAGAAGGAGCTTTGGCTTTAATTGCTAAATTGTGAATGATTTTATTACCAGTTTCATTACCGTCTTCGAGGAAATATCCATGGCCTTTAAAATCATAACAGACGTTATTTTGAACTAAAGCATTTTGTGTTCTATGGACGGTCACGCAACGTTGGAAACTATGATGTATCGATGAGTTTTTAATATACTGTCCTGTCGCATCTCCTACCCAGTGCCAGTGGAAAGGATAGCGGGCCATAACTCCAGCTTGTCCCATTTTATAAAGTTCTACGCTATCGATATACGCTTGTCCTTGATCGTGCACCATCATGTGACCACCGATCTGAGCTGCAGGCGTAGTTCCTTCACTGATTAAACCTTCAGATTCATCAGCACGAATTAAAATTGAGCGAGTTAGGTTCGCGACTTCAGCTCTTTCATCCAAAGTGAAAGTTCCCATCACACGAGATTGGATGGATTGCGTTTCTCCCCAGTGTTGAAATTGCGCTGGGTGATCCAGATAAATTTCGTGAGTGATAGGATTCACTGCTACAATGGTAAAATGTTCCGCTTCTAAATAATTAAATCCGGTTGGTCCTAAAACAATTTTGTCACCAGACTTCCAAATAAAAGGTTGAGGAATACTTTGTCCTGGACCTGGGTCCAGACTACGTAGACCCGAAGCAGGGTCACGAGCTGCATTGACTTCAGTCAAATTATTAAAATCGACAAACAAGGACTGATCACCAGGCATCACCGTTTGTGCCAGCTTATACCAACCAGCTTTACTGCGATCACCATTCAGAATTAGTTTTCCCCCTGGCTCCACGATAATTCCGCGGTGGGCATGGTAGGTGCGAGGATCAACTCCACTATCTTTTAAAGAGATAATTAGTTTTTTAGTATATGGATTAGCTTGAGTACCACATTGAAAAGTTCCTTTAACGATGATGCTTTTCGCTTTGATCTCAATCACAGAAGCAGCTCTTAGTTGATCACAATGTAGTTGACCTTCAATGGTGAGGACATCCACATTAATACTATTTCTAAGATAAGAAATTTGATTCGCACCAATGGTCATGTTCAAACCACGATCAATAGGATCACAAGACGCCAGAGGTCCATCCACTGAAGCAGGGCCACGACCTTTATTCATCGCTTTTAGCTGAGGTTGATAAAGGGCAGTAGATTTTTTATGGTTGTAAGCAATTTCGTGAGAAGTGGATTGATATCGAGTAACGAAATGGAAAATTCCCGTAATTGCGACCACAAGCCAAACGAAGGTCATGTAAATGTTAGAAAGGCGGTTTCCCACTGTGACTCCAATATTCTGACTAATTCGTTTCGGCGTTATTAGGAGAAAACTTAATGGCCTTGCTGTATATTGATTTGTCTTAGAATCAAATACTGAAGACTTAACTACCTGATTTTACGCTTGAGATACAACCTATAAATTCTGCATTCTCACTAGACGATCGCCCAGAGATTCCCTTAAATTGAGTCATATTTTTTAATCATTCTCGAATGAAGTAATGGGGTTTTTATGCAAACAAATCTAACTGTGAATTCTGACCGTCTGTGGAAAAGTTTAATGGATATGGGAAAAATTGGTGGAACAGAAAAAGGGGGCGTTTGTCGTCTTGCTCTTACTGATTTAGATAAAGAAGCCCGTGACCTATTCGTGAAGTGGTGTAAAGAAGCAGGATGTACGATTAAGATTGATAAGATGGGGAACGTTTTTGCTCGCAGAGCTGGTAAAGATAATTCTCTCGCTCCAGTAGTGACGGGCTCACACATTGACAGCCAACCTACAGGGGGGAAGTTTGATGGAGTGTACGGAGTTCTCGCTGGATTAGAAGTGATTCGTACATTGAACGATAACAAAATTGAAACTCTTCGCCCGATTGAAGCATCCATCTGGACGAATGAAGAAGGTTCTCGTTTTGCTCCCGCGATGGTTTCTTCGGGAATTTTTGGTGGAGTGTTTGATTTAGATTATGGTTTATCTCGTGCTGATCTCGACGGAAAAACCATGGGGGATGAATTAAAACGTATTGGTTATGCTGGGGAAGAACCTGTTGGGGGAAGACCCATTCACGCTTTCTTTGAAGCGCATATTGAGCAAGGACCAATCCTTGAGCACGACAAAAAACAAATCGGAATCGTGCAGGGTGGGTTAGGTCAACGCTGGTTTGAAGTGACCATGGTGGGAGTTGAATCTCACGCTGGCCCTACGCCGATGAGAATTAGAAAAGATGCGATGGTAGGATCAGCTCACGTGATTACAGCTGTTAATAAAATCGGAAAAAAATATGAGAATGCTTGCGCGACAGTAGGATTAGTTCAGTGTTCACCAAACTCAAGAAACACTATCCCTGGTAAAGTATTTTTTACCATTGATCTTCGTCATAATGATGATGAAACGTTAACGAAAATGGCCAATGAAGCGAAAGCCGCATGTGAGGAAACTTCAAAAGAAAATGGATTAAAATTAGATTTCAAAGAGATTTGGTACTTGCCTCCAACCAGATTCAGTAAAGATTGTGTAAAGGCAGTAGAGAACGCAGCCAAAGATCTTGGTTACACACATATGCCGATCTTCTCAGGTGCTGGACACGATTCTTTCTATATCAGTAAAGTTGCTCCAGCAGCGATGGTGTTTGTTCCTTGTGAAGATGGTATCAGTCATAATGAAATTGAAAACGCAAAACCAGAAGATTTAGCAGCAGGTTGTTCCGTGCTTATGCGTGCCATGGTAGAACGGGCCAACGCTCATTAAAAATTAATCATTCGATGATAATAAAAAAGGCCCTTTAAGGGCCTTTTTTTTATTTAATACTTTTTATCGGACAAGTTTGAAAACCAAAAAATTGGTAAAGTGGACAGTAACCAACAGCGCCAGTAAGAAGTGGAATTGCTCCTATGTAGCCCCAAGCACCAATGTAGTTCATCTGGGTCAGGGTCAATAACCCTACACCGACAACCATTCTTAGGACTCGATCAAACATACCTTCATTGACTCTCATAAATTCTCCTTTGTTACCTTCAGTTTAATCTTTTACCATTAAAAAAAATGTGATCAAGGTCATGAATTCATGTGATTTAGACTTAAATCTTGTTTTGATGGGTATTGACTCTAATGAAATTGGACACATTCTTAGATTGAGGAGTATTTATGTCACATACCTTATCTGCTTGTCCAAAATGCCATAGTTTAAATAAAGTGTCGGCCGAAGAGGCCCAGAAGAAGGCCCCTACTTGTGGAAAGTGTGGTGCTGACCTTGATATGCATGGGCTAGTGAGTTCTGTTAATACAGACGATTTTAAACGTATAATCGCTAAGAGCGATAGACCCGTAGTGGTTGATTTCTGGGCCAGCTGGTGTGGACCTTGCCGCATGTATGGACCTGAATTTGAAAAAGCGTCTTTGCGAAATACCAATACTGTCTTTTTAAAGGTCAACACAGAAACAGAGCAATTGTTATCTCAACAGTTAGGGATTCGTGGCATTCCATGCACCGTCGTCTTTAACGGCGGCAAAGAAACAAAAAGACAGGCTGGAGCGATGTTAGGGAATCAGCTTGATCAATTCTTAAAAAGTTAAGTTCCACAAAAAGTATTTTTAATTTTCTCTTCCTCTTTTGGAGGAAGAGTGAAATCTTCAGCGCCAGCTTGTTCCGTGAATGGATTAAGATAAAGTTTATTTAAACGATAGAAAAGTGAGTAGTCACCTTTTAAGGCACCTTGAATTGCCCGCTCTACCAAATGATTGCGAGGAATATAGAGTGGGTTCGTTTTATGAATAAGTTCTGCTTCAGGCTTCAGCGCTAACCAATTCTGATAAAACTTTTCAAATTCAATTGTTTGAGGAAAGAAATTCTTGTGCATGAGATTTCTAAAGCTCTGAGTGAAATCTAATTTTTCTTTGGTCAAAAAATCAAACCAATTCGTGACTAAGTTTTCTGTCTCTGGACTTTGATCTAAACTCAAACCAAACTTTTTTAAGAGTCGTTGATGCAGTTTTTGTTGAAAAATTGTTTTGGTCTTTTGTAATTCACTATTTAATTTTTCAATCGCAATTTTTTCATCGTTATCAATAAAAGGAATTAAACAATCTGCTAGTCGTGCTAAATTCCATAATAAAATATTACCTTGATTGCCGTAAGCGTAGCGGCCTTGACGATCGATATAACTATAAACCTGATTGTAATTAAAATAATCCATGAAAGCGCACGGGCCGAAATCAATCGTTTCCCCAGAGAGAGTCATGTTATCCGTATTCATTACACCGTGAATGAAACCAAGACTCATCCAATGGGAAACCAGGCTGCTTTGCGCCTCTCTTACCGATAAAAATAAGGTCATGGCAGGATTATCTCCCACCGCCTGTGGATAGTGGCGTTTTAATGTATAGTCGATAAGCGTTTTTAGAGCTTCATGATCTCCGCGCGAAGCAAAGTATTCAAAGGTTCCAATACGAATGTGACTGGCAGCTACTCGAGTAAAAACTCCTCCAGGGATAATTTCTTCTCGTTGCACTTGATCTCCAGTCAGTACCGCAGCCAAAGCACGAGTTGCAGGGACACCCAGAGCATGCATGGCCTCGCTGACTAAATATTCACGAATCACAGGACCCAAGGCAGACATACCATCTCCGCGACGAGAAAAAGGTGTCGGTCCTGCACCTTTTAGTTGGATATCGAAGCGCTTATTCTCTTGGCCTAAAACTTCACCTAACAAAATCGCACGGCCATCACCAAGGCTTGGAACAAAACTTCCAAATTGATGACCAGCATAGGCGAGGGATATATAGTGGCTTCCTGCTAGAGCTTTTTGCCCAGAAAAAAATTCTGCTAATTCTTTTTTTGAATATTGTGAAAAATCAAAACCTAACTCTTGCGCCAATGATTCATTCAGCGTAATCAGCTCAGGTTCAGAGAATGTTGCAGGAGAGGAAGCGGCATAAAAGCGCTCTGGTAATCTTGCGTAGCTGTTATCAAACTTCATGGAACCTATGGTACCACGAAGTTTATCTTAACGCTTCTGAATGGTGAGGATATTCCCTAAATGACGACAGTTATCCGCCTGCTCATAGACACTAAGCTTAGGTATAGCGAAGGCGGTGGAACCTCCACCGTCTAAATTAAGGGCGGTTTTTTGGTATACGCCACAGTCTGGCGTTTTGACCAAGTGGGCATATTCAAAAAGACTCATGCCTGTAGCGTTAGATTCCCCACGAGCATCAATGGTAACCAGAATGATTTCATTTAGGTCTTCACCAAAACCAAGGGAAGTGCGTGGACGTCTTACCTCTTGGACATTGTCGGTAATTTGCATTACCTCGTCTTTAAGTAATCTAGGATAAGCTTGAACCGCGAAAGTGAATTGAGCAGCGTCAGTATCACTTAAAGTGGTTCCGTATTTTTCAATGAATCGATCTCTTGTTTGCAAAGTCGGCTTACCATCTTTAATCAAGAATACTCCGGAAGAGCTAATCGTTTGAGTATTGAGATCGCGGCTCCAGACACGAGATTCATCTAAGGCCAGTCCTAAAACTTTTCCATTAGGCATGACGAAGAAACTCGCATTAATCGCCCCAATGATATCTCCACCATGATCTTGGATCATATTTTTGATATATTGCTCTGACTTCACATCACAACTTAGATCTTTTTCTGGACGGTGAAACATCAATTTATTTTTTTCTAGATTGAGTTTGAAAGCACGAACAGTAACGGAACGAGATAATTCTTTCGCCCAAGTATGAGTCGTTTTATCATAAGGTCTAAAAGCTAAATCGTATTTGGCCCAAGCAACTCCATCACTAATTTCTTCCCATTTTATTTCCTGTTTCGGTTGACAGGAAAAATCTTGAGCGAAAGAGTTGAAACTAAGAAGTAGAATTCCCCAAAATATTTTTTTCATGCATTAAAATTAGCTCTCTTTAAGACCGTCGTCTAGAGAAGTGAGAAACTGCCGTGTACTAGGAGAAACATTACCGTTCTTCTTTCAATAGAGATCGTTATTTTAAGGACTTATCCCCGGTCCATAGACTGTAAATATTTTAGCCCCTCTACCCTGATGATGGTCTTTTAGGGTAGTTTGCCCCTCTATGACGAAACCAATGGATCCCAAAGAACTTCCCATAACCGCCTGGCTTCCTACGACTGTAAAGGAAGCTGAGAAACGTGGCTGGAAAGAAATGGACGTGATTTTAATCACGGGGGACGCTTACGTTGACCATCCAGCATTTGGTGCTGCAGTGATTGGACGAATTTTAGAATCAATGGGACTTCGGGTCGCCATTATTCCTCAGCCTAACTGGCAAGATGATCTACGTGACTTCAAAAAATTTGGAGCACCTAAATTATTTTTTGGGATTACTTCAGGAAATATGGATTCCATGGTGAACAAGTACACCGCAGGAAAACGTATGCGCTCAGAAGATGCGTATACTCCTGGTGGAAAAACAAATTTTCGTCCTGATTACGCGACCACAGTCTATTCGCAAATTGTGAAAAAACTTTATCCTGATACACCAGTGATGATCGGTGGGATCGAAGCGTCGTTAAGAAGAGTGACTCATTACGATTACTGGCAAGATAAACTGATGCCAAATATTCTGACCACTTCGGGGGCAGATTTATTAATGTATGGAATGGGAGAGCAACCTCTTCGTGATGTGGTGAAATTTTTAAAACAAAATATTCCTTTTAAAGATTTAAAATCCATTCCTCAAACCGCCTATTTGCAAAAAAAGTCAGAAGCTCTACCCGTCATTGAAGATTGGACCACACTGGAGTTAACTTCTCATGAAGTTTGTTTAAAAGATAAAAAAGCTTACGCCCGTAACTTCATGCATGTGGAAGTGGAGTCGAATAAACAATTTGCCAATCGTTTAACTCAAGAGGTTGGCGACGACGTCTTAGTGATCAATCCACCCTTTCAAACCATGACAGAAAAAGAGATCGATGCTTCCTTTGATCTACCTTATACTCGTCTTCCTCACCCGAAATATAAAGACCGCGGACCTATTGCCGCCTTTGAGATGATTAAGTTTTCAATCAATTCTCACCGTGGTTGTTTTGGTGGCTGCAGCTTTTGTACAATCTCTGCTCACCAAGGAAAGATGATTGCTTCACGTTCAGAAAAATCTATCATGAAAGAGTTGGACAAAATTGTCCAGATGCCGGACTTCAAAGGTTATATTAGTGATGTGGGCGGGCCGTCTGCCAATATGTATAAAATGAAAGGAATTGATCAGGATACGTGTGATAAGTGTTCTGCTCCTTCATGTATCTTTCCTCAGATTTGTAAAAATCTTGATACTAGTCCAAAGGCCATGACTGAACTTTATAAAAAAGTAGCGAAACACCCTAAAGTGAAGAAAGCTTTTATTGGCTCAGGACTTCGTTATGATTTAATGTTTGATCCGCGTTCTACCCATAAAAAAGAAGATGAAGAATACGTCGATCAGTTGGTTTCGAATCACGTTTCGGGGCGTTTAAAGGTTGCACCGGAACATACCGAAGATGAAGTGCTAAAATTCATGCGTAAACCATCATTTCATTACTTTGAAATCTTTAAAAAGAAATTCGAAGAAATTTCTAAACGTCGTCAGCTACGCCAAGAAATCATTCCTTATTTTATTTCTTCTCACCCAGGTTCGAAAGTTGAAGATATGGCAAAGCTGGCGGTTAAAACGAAAAAATTAGGTTACCGCTTAGAGCAGGTGCAGGATTTTACTCCTACACCCATGACGCTTGCGACTGAAATCTATTACTCTGGTTATCACCCATATACGATGAAGCAGGCAGAGACTGCTGTGAGTATCAACGACAAAAACGATCAAAGAACGTTGTTTTTCTGGTACAAACCAGAAAATCGCAATGCTATTCAAGGCGCTTTGGCCAAGGCCAACTTAAAAGAGCTTGGACACGAGCTATTTAAGTATTAAAATACTCTCATGAGTAAATTTAAAAAACGCATTCAGATTGTTAAATCTTCCGGGCATATTGAGCCTTTCTCTGCCGTTAAACTGCAAAGGTCACTGAGAAGATCAGGACTAACCCGCGCTGCATGTGAAGATATCACTCATAAAGTCACCAAAGAATTGAAAGACGGAATGTCGACGAAAGCGATTTACCGTAAGGCCTTCAATTTAGTCAGACATGAATCCACTGTGGGGGCGGTACATTATTCTCTCAAAAGAGCGATTTTGGCACTGGGACCTTCAGGATATGAATTTGAACGTTTTGCTAGCCGTTATTTTCAAGCGCTGGGTTTTGACACAAAAGTTGGAGTCACCTTACAAGGAAAATATGTAAAGCATGAAGTGGATGTGATTGCGAGTTCGGCTAAAGAATTGTTCTATGCTGAATGTAAATTCCATAACACCGTAGGGAGAGTGAACGACATCAAAGTCGTGCTTTATGTGAAATCTCGCTGGGATGATCTTAAAGCTGGTCCAACGGGAGAAAAACTCGATGGATTTTATCTGGTTTCCAACACATCTTTTTCTTCCGATGCTATTCAATACGCTCAGGGGACTGGTTTGAAACTGCTAGGAGTCAATGCTCCTGCAGATGAAACTTTTATTCAGCAAGTAATCCGATTAAAACTTTATCCTATTACTTCGTTAAGAAGATTAAAAAAACATATTCTAGGGCAACTCTTAGGCAATGGCGTGATTTTATGTTCTGAACTTTTAACTAAAAGATCTTTCTTAACCAAACTGGGTATGACAGATGAAGAAATTGATCTTATATTCAGTGATGTTCATCAACTAATCAAGAAGAGTCTATGAAAATACAATTTATTGGTGCCACATCGGAAGTGACAGGGTCCATGACCTTAGTTCAGTTCCAGCAGGGAAAAGTGCTGATTGATAGTGGGCTCCATCAAGGTTTAACCGAAACAGTCGAAAAAAACTATTCTGAATTACCTTTTAATTCTAAAGAAATTAAGGCGGTTTTTTTAACTCATGCTCACCTGGATCACTGTGGTTATTTACCGAAATTGGTTAAAGAAGGTTTTCGTGGTCAGATTTTTTGTACTCGCCCTACCATGAAGCTGGCGCGAATTATTCTTACAGACAGCGCTAAGTTGCAAGAGCAAAATCAGGATCATTTTCCACTTTATGAACAAGAAGAAGTGACGAAAACCTTATCTCTCTTTAAGCCAATTGAATTTGATCAGTGGTTTTCATTTTTAGACGTAAATTTTTGTTTTCATCCAGCCGGTCATATTTTGGGCGCCAGCTCGATTGAAATTCGCGAAGAAAAAACTGTGGTTTTTTCAGGGGATCTGGGGCGTTCTGATGATCCGTATATGGCAGCACCTGTTCCTTGTCCATCGGCTGATATGATCGTGATGGAAAGCACCTATGGTGGAAAAAATCGAGAAGGTAACATCGAAAAAGAATTGCATACTTTTTTAGTGAAGATTGCCAGAGAAAACAGAGTCGGGATTATTGCAACTTTTGCCGTCGCTAGAGCACAAATGTTGCTCAATTTAATCGATGATTTCTATCATCGTCACCCAGAAGAGAAAATTCGTGTGGTTATTGATGGACCGATGATGACCGAAGCAAATAAGGTATACAAAGAATTTGCAGGAAAAACGTATGGTTCACTTTCTGAGTTTGAAGTGATTGAACATGCTATGGAGTGGGAATCACTAAAGAAAAAATCAGGTCCATTACTGGTCTTGAGTTCGAGTGGAATGTTAACTGGTGGACGCATTTGGCGTTACTTAAAAAATTGGCAGCAAGATACTAAGGCCATTTTATTTTTACCAGGTTATCAAGGTGAAGGAACTGCGGGGCACGCTCTGGCAAATGGAGAAAAAAGTGTTTCGTCGCCAGATGGTGAAATGGTTAATTGGCAAGGTGAGGTATTAACTTCAGATGCTTTTTCCTCCCATGCAGAACAGTCCGAACTTTTAACTTGGATTCAAAATGTTGGAAAAGATAAAACTATTTATCTTATTCATGGCGAAGAGAAGTCAAAAATCTCTCTCCAGGAAAAGTTAAAGGAGCTAGGTTATCTTAAAGTGGAAATTCCTTCTCACGGGAAGGAGGTGAATTTATGAAAGTCGTCGTTTATGACTCCCATGATTTTGAACTACCTTTTTTTCAAGAGGCCAATAGTAACCAGCAACATGAATTTCATTTTGTAAATTCACGTTTAACTTTAGAGACGGTCAATCTGGCCCAAGGATGCAAGGCCATCTGTGCCTTCGTAAATGACGCTTTAAACGCGGAAATTCTTAAGCTGCTAAAACAGCTCGGAGTTGAACTTATTGCTCTTCGATGTGCAGGTTACAACCATATTGATTTAAAAGAAGCGAAAAATTTAGGTTTAAAAGTGGTCTATGTTCCTGAATATTCTCCCCATGCTGTGGCCGAACATGCCATGACACTTATTCTGTCTCTGAACCGAAAAATTAATCACGCTTATAATCGTGTTAGAGAAGGAAACTTTAATTTAGATCATCTCGTCGGTTTTGATTTGTATCAAAAAAATGTTGGGATTATCGGTTTAGGAAAAATTGGTAAGGCCTTGGCAGAAATCCTACGAGGATTTGGCTGCCAGGTTCTTTGTTATGATGTGAACCCAGATGATGCTTGGGCAAAAAAAAACCAGTGTCGTTACGTCGATTTACCAACACTTTTCTCACAGTCTTCTATCATTTCACTGCATATCCCTCTGACTCCTGAAACCCATCATCTAATCAACAAAGAAAGCCTGAAACAAATGAAAAAGGGGGTAATGTTAATCAATACAGGCAGAGGTGGTTTAATTGATACCAAGTCCTTAATTGATGGATTAAAAAGTGGTCACGTAGGACACGCTGGTCTGGATGTTTACGAGCTGGAAAAAGATTTTTTCTTTCAGGATTTATCTCGCCATGCGCTTACTGATGATCAACTCAGTCGTTTGATTAGTTTTCCCAATGTCATTCTGACTGGCCACCAAGGTTTTCTTACACATGAAGCACTAACACAAATTGCTCTCACCACATTGGAGAGTTTAAATGAGTTTGAAGACAAAAAAAGCTTAAGCCACGAAATTCAATATCAAAATTAATCTATTTACTATCATGGCAATGCGGACATTTTTTC
Organism: Halobacteriovoraceae bacterium; assembly: GCA_040377495.1. Classification (GTDB taxonomy): domain Bacteria; phylum Bdellovibrionota; class Bacteriovoracia; order Bacteriovoracales; family Bacteriovoracaceae; genus JBEIOQ01. The sequence goes on along the minus strand of JBEIOQ010000027.1, from coordinate 7,373 downwards.
GTTCCATCTTTCATCACAAAGGGAGATACTCGAGTATAAAGAGTTAGTAGTCCTACGATTACCAGAAATGTTCCTGCCATGCGAGGCACACGTTGAAGCAGAGGCATGAGTTTCGCTTTGATAGCACCTGTAAAGAGCAGCGCTGGCAATGTTCCTATCCAAAAGAATACTAAGCTGACAAAGGCTGTTGCTGAATTTTCAACCACCATGAGTGAAAATAGGGTTGTATAAAGTAATCCACAAGGAAGAAAGGCACTAAAATATCCTAGTAGATATGGTTTTTTAGTTGTTTTCATCCGTTTCGTTACCCAGGAAGATAGGGCTGCTGGCAAATGGATTTTTCGTTCTTTGATTACACGTAGAAAACTCAACCCTTGAACCACATAAAATAGGCTCAAAAGTATTCCTGCAATCAGAGCCAATTTATTTTGCGATTGATTGAGAAAGGGAGCACCTAAGGTTTTGATGATAACACCAATACTAATATAACCAATTAATCGCCCTAGTTGATAAAGGATATTTTCCATAGGAGATTTGGTCATACTGACAACTAAAGGTCCGCACATCCCTAGACAGTGGAGTGAACCACCAAGTCCTAACGTTAAAAATAAAATAGGAGTATAACTAGTTAAGTGGCCCAACAAGCTTGACCTCCGTGGTAATCAGTTTTTGGTTCTGATGTAAGATATCGACTTTTAATAAAAGAGTTCCATCTTTTAAAAGAGAACGAGGAAATTTCAAAAAGATGATCGCATCAGATTTTCTTTCATTCTGTAGTTTGAAAGGAACTGATGGAGTAATCAATTGCACTTGAGGATTAGTTGATTGAAAATTCAATTCTATTTTTTTAGGGTAAAAAAGTTCTAATTTAAATTGGTTCGTGATCATTTCACCTTGTATGGTAAAGGGAGTCGAACTGCGAATCCACAAAGTTTTTAGTTCTTGCTCTTTCTTGAGAGTAACACTGAATACAGCGACTATGGCCAAAAGAACCGAGAAATAGATGACTGTTCTAGGACGAAGCAATTTTGTGACTTTGCCCTTTAAGCCATTTTCGCTGTCGTAACGAATAAGTTTCGTTGGTTTTTTCACTTTGAGCATAATTTCATCGCATGCATCCACACATTGAGCGCAACCAATACACTCTAATTGTGTTCCACGACGTATATCGATTCCAGTAGGACATACAGCAACACAGCGATAGCAGTTAATGCAGTCGGTGCTACGATTTGTATCGTAGGCGACATGGTATGTATTCTGATCCATCAGTACGCCTTGTAGACGTCCATATGGGCATGCAATAATACAAAATTGTTCACGAAACCAGCCAAAATCAAAAGCAAATAATCCTGTGAGAATGAGCATGATGGTAAAGAGTGTCCAGTTCTCACTTGGGTTATGGGTGACGATATACCAGAGATTTTTGGTGCCTACAAAATAACCTAAAAATGAATGGGCAATAAGAGAAGATATGATGATAAAAAGTGACCATTTAATAATTTTTTTTATAATTTTACTTAGATTGTAAGGACTTTCTTCTAAAAGAATCCGATCTCTTACTTTTCCTTCCACTAAAATTTCAATTTTACGATAAATGAAATCGACAAACACTGTTTGAGGGCAAGCATAACCACACCACACACGACCCCAAAGAGCAGTCACAAGGGCCGTGGTAAAACCCAAACCTAAAAAAAGAAAAATTAAAAGGGGAGCATCGTGTCCCCAGAAGACATGACCAAAAATGATAAACTTACGATGAGCAATGTCGAGGAGGAGAGTTTGCTCTCCTCCGACATTGGTCCATGGAACAATAAGATAAATGAAAATAAGTACTGTAAAAATATAATGTCGAAGAGTCCGAAAAAAACCGCGCACAGCTTCGGGATAGAGATAAACGCGATTTCCTTTTTCATCGGTAGTCGAAAGTCTTTCTGTATGTATGTCTCGCGGATTAAATCTACTCATACTTATTACCCTGAGGCTCTTTGGCCCCAGGTAACTTTAATCCTTTTATACTTTGAACATAGGCAATGACGTAATAAACTTCTCTTTCAGAAAGAATTTCTTTCCAAGGTGGCATACCGTTAACTTCATTCCCGTTAAGAACCATGTGATGAAGAAATGGTGGTTTCCCGTCGCCATTAATCCAATATTCGTCAGCTAAATTTGGACCAATATCACCTTGACCTTTGTCCTTATGGCATGCAACGCAGTTATTGACAAAAACAGCTTCACCTTCTTTTAGTTCTTCCTTAGAAGCTAAAATGGCGTTGAATTGTTCTTGGTCAAAGGGTTTCTCTTCCGGCTTCATCGCTTTCATTTTTGCCTGATAAGCATTTAGCTCATCAACATATTCAGCACGAAGATTTTTGGCCCCCATAATTTGATAATAAAAGAAATAAAGACCAGCAAAACAAATACATAAAATAAATCCACTAATCCAATAACTAGGTAGAGGGTGATTTAATTCCTCAATCCCATCATAGTTGTGATCGAGTAGCAGAGGATCTTTTTTTTCTGGTGTTTGATTTTCATTAGCGCTCATTATATACCTCGGCATTTTTATCTTGTTCTAAAGGTAACATCGATTGTTCTTGAAAAATGACCTGGTTCTTTTTTCGGTAAGCATAGTAAACAAATCCAACGAAAACCGCGATAAAAAGAAGTTGGGCCATAACAGGTAACCAGGGCTGATCGAATTTTGATAAAACTTCCGCTTTCATTATTCGGCTCCTTTTTCAGATAACCCTTCAGTTAATTCTGCAGACACTTTAGTATCTTTTCCTAAGCGTTGAAGGTAGGCAATTAAGGCAATAATCTGTTTGTCCTTCATTTTTGCAGGAACACCAGAGGATGCAAGTCCTGTTGTGATTTGTTCTGCTTGGGCCTTGGCTGATGCTATCGCACCATCAATTTCAGCCTCTGTATAAGGGACTCCAAGAGATTTCATAACAGAAAGTTTTTTCTTTAAAATTCCAAACTCAGTTTCTTTCACAAACAGCCAAGGATAATTTGGCATAATTGATTTTTGCGTTACTTCTCTTGGATTCAGCATGTGACGGTAGTGCCACATATCAGGATACTTTCCACCTTGGCGAGCGAGATCTGGACCAATACGACGAGAACCCCACTGGAACGGACGATCATAGATAGATTCTGCTGCTGTTGAAGGCTCACCATAGCGAAGTTTTTCCGCAACAGTAGGACGAATTTGTTGAGAGTGACATACATAACATCCTTCTCTTACATAAATATCTCGGCCAGCAATTTCTAGTGCCGTATATGGTTTAACAGCATCATTTCTTTCAACGAATTTGTTCGCCAAAAATGATGGCAGAATTTCAATCGCACTACCGACTAAAACAGCAAGCACTGTTAATACAGAGAAAACAAGAGTTAGACCCTCAAGCTTGCGGTGACCTTTTTCTTCTTTATGACTAAAGTTCGCTACTGGAACGACATATTCGATTTCTTTTTGCTCAGGAGCAGATTGAATTGTTTTGAACAGGTTATAGATCATGATTAAGAATGAAACAAAAACAAATGTTCCTCCGAAACCGCGCACCCAATACATCGGTACAATTCTTACAACTGTTTCAATAAAGTGTGGATAAACTAAACGACCTGATTCATCAATTGCTCTCCACATAAGACCTTGAGTAATACCTGCAGTCCACATGGAAACGATATAGAGAAGAAGACCAATGGTTCCCAGCCAAAATTGCCAGTTTGCTAATCGTTGAGAATAAAGTTTTGTTTGGTAAAGAATAGGCACTAAATAGAGCAACATTGCTGCGACTAAAAAGTAGTTCCATCCAATAGTACCAGAGTGTACGTGGCCAACAATCCAGTCAGTAAAGTGAGCAATGTGGTTGACAGATTTAATTGATAGCAAAGGACCTTCAAAAGTCGACAGTCCATAAAAAGTTAAAGCTGCTGCCATAAATTTTAGAACTGGTTCATTAAAAACTCGTCCCCAAGCTCCGCGCATTGTAAGAAGACCATTGATCATCCCACCCCAAGATGGCATCCACAGCATGACGGAGAAAATCATTCCTAGAGTTTGAGACCATTCAGGGAGTGAAGTGTAAAGAAGATGGTGAGGTCCCGCCCAAATATAGATAAAAACTAATGACCAAAAGTGAATAATGGATAGACGGTAAGAATAAACCGGACGATTAATCGCTTTCGGTACATAGTAATACATCAGACCTAGGAATGGAGTGGTTAAGAAGAAGGCGACAGCGTTGTGTCCGTACCACCATTGTACTAGAGCATCTTGTGCTCCTGCATAGATCGGATAACTTTTCATCCAGTCTACTGGAATTTCAAGTGAGTTAACAATATGAAGTAGTGCTACAGTAACGATGGTTGCAATATAAAACCAAATCGCAACATAGATATGTTGTTCACGACGAGTTTTTAACATCCCAAAAAAGTTAACGGCGAAAGCTACCCAAACTAAAGTAATGGCTAAGTCAATCGGCCATTCAAGTTCGGCATATTCTTTCCCGTGAGAGTATCCCGCCGCTAAACTGACAGCAGCAGCAACGATAATGAGCTGCCAACCCCAAAAATGAAATTGAGACAGAGCATTTGAAAGTGGTCTGGTTTTAAGTAGTCGTTGGGTTGAATGGTAGATACCAGCAAAAATCCCGTTACCTGCAAACCCAAAGATGGCGGCATTGGTGTGAATTGGTCTTAAACGCCCAAATGTTAGCCATTCCAAATTGAAGTTAAGATTCCAGTCGGCTAACTGAAAAGCTGCAGTAACCCCGAGTAACATTCCCACGGCACCCCAGAGTAGTGTGGCCATGATAAACATTTTGATGATCTTATCATCATAAATGAGTTTTTCTGTTTTTTCGTTCATACATTTTCCTTTTGTGGTTGAACTTTATCATTAGCATGAGCTTGTAAATCGTTTAACAGCATTCTTTGAGCATGAGAATCAATTTCATCGTATTGACCTTTGTAGATGGAATAAAGAAAAGCACCGACAAAGAAAAGTCCCAGTAGCAGCGCAAGAGGAATGACAAAATAAAGAACGTTCATAGAGACCTCTTCAACTGACGTAAATATTTTGTGCCCCATAAGTTTGAAAAAACAATCGTAAGACTACTCAAGGGCATAAAAACAGCCGCCCACAAAGGACCTATGATGCCTGTAAGCGCTAAGGTCGCCGCTGTTATATTGTAGAAAAGGGATAAAAATAGATTTCTGATAATCAGCTTTTTTGTCTCCCTTGCTGTTCTATATAATGTCACCAGTGACTCGAGATCATCATTGGCCAAGTAAACATCTGATACGTTTAAACTAATTTCAACACCACCACGAACACAGACTGGTAAGAAGGCTTCTTTTAAGGCAAGAGCATCATTGGCCCCATCTCCCACCATAAGAGAGAGTGGGTGTTCACGAAGAATATTTGCTTTCTCTTCTGGACTTAACTGTCCTTTTGCCTGGATATGAAGTTTGTTTGCTAATTCTGCAACAATTTGTTTATGGTCTCCAGAAAGTATGGTGATCGGACGGCCCCATTTTCTTAATCGATTTATGACAGAAGCAGTCTCCTGCTTTATTTCGTCTTGTAAATAATAGGTTGTAAGCGTTTGTCCATTTTTAGAGAAATCGATGGTTGTATGTAAATCATTGCCAGATAAAGAACGTTGAAGCTGATAGTGATGACCAAGATATTGACCTTCAATTCCTTTACCAGAAGTTTCGAGCAAAGAATCCAGTTTAAAACTAGGAACTTCTTCTAATTGCTCTTGGGCAAAATTCGTCAAACACTGGGCCACAGGGTGACGGCTGTTTTTTTCTAACAAATAAATAATAGCCAATATGAATTCATTTTCTTTGCTGGATATTGGTGAATGATAAATTACATTGACCACTTTAAAACGCCCCTTGGTCAGGGTCCCCGTTTTATCCAGAAATATATTTTTGACATGAAGAATTTTTTCTAAAACTTTAACATCTCTAAGAATAATTTTTTTCTTCAATAGATAGGAAAATCCTTGTGCAAAACTGAGAGGTGTTCCTATGGCCAAAGCGCAAGGACAAGTTACAATCAAAAGAGTCACGGCTCGAGTAATTCCAGTCATGGGATCGCCAAGATACCAAAAGAAAAGAATCGTTATTAAACCGATTAAGATGACTGTACTAAGAAAATACGTTCCAATTTTGTCAGTCATTGTCCAGATATCTGAATTTCCCATCGGGCGATTCAGGTTTTGCATGATACGATTCATACGCGTTTGTTCACCAACAAAGTCCACTTTCATTTCAAATGCTTGACCTGAATTGACTGTCCCTTGATATACAACTTGGCCAGAAATTAAGTGTTTGGGCTGGGATTCACCAGTGAGCAGTGATTCATTGATATGAGCATCTTTGCTGATAAGTTTTCCATCATAAGGAATAACATCGCCTTCTTTTACTAATATTTGATCTTGGGGAATGGCTTCTTCAAAAGGTATAGATTCATATTGTCCATTTGTTATGTTGTAGCGTTGTACACTTTCAATGTTGAAATAACTCTGTTTTTGGAAGTGGTGGAGTGCTTTCCCTTCTACTTCTTTTTGTATGAAGCGGGTGGAGAGGAGCAAAAAAATCAAACTAGCGATGGAGTCAAAATAGACTTGATCAGTATGCTTGTATACTGCAACATAACTGACGATGGCCCCTACGATAATAGCTAAACTAATAGGAAGATCGATTGATATTTTCTTTTGTTTTAAACCTTGCAACGAAACTTGGTAAAAAGGAATCGCTGAGTACAATAACGCTGGAAGAATAATGATAGCGCTGATTTGATCAAAATATTTTTGCCATTCTGGACTTGCGCCAGAATATACCGCTATGGCGAGAAGCATAATATTCCCGCTGACAGCTGCTGCTATACCAATTCTTTTTAAAGCTATTTTTCGTTCTTGCTGCTTAAATTGTCTAATTTCATTTCTTTCTTTAATTAGGTGCGGTTTGTAGCCGAGGGTTTCTAGTACATAAGCAATATAACTCAATTTTGCTTCACGTTTTAGTGAAAGTTTTAAGATCCCAGTTTCTGAGTTGAAGCGACTAACAACAATTTGTTGGTCGATTTGATTAAGATTTTCCATGAGATACAAACAGCCCAGACAATGAATTCCTTCGAGATAAAATTCTAGTGTTACGACATCATCATGTTGAAGTGCATATTTTTCAATGATCTGAGGGTGATCGAGATATTGATACTCATTGGAAGAAACCAAACGAGCCTGAGCACTAGATTTAGATCTTAAGCTATAGTACGGGATTAATTCATGGTCATTAAGTATATTAAAAACGACTTCGCAACCAGTACAACAGAAATAGGCTTCGAGTTTTTCATT
>JBEIOQ010000093.1:0-9831 GCA_040377495.1 Halobacteriovoraceae bacterium | reverse complement strand
TTTTCTCCGCCAACATATTGCGGTTAAAGTTGTCCTGATTGATGACTTCACGAGAACTAAAGGCATCAATCAGATCAGCTTTCTCTTTATTTGAGCGCCCTAAATTCTGAGTATTTAAAATGGCTGACTGCTTTTCTTTTTCTTCTAGCTGTTTAGCATTCTGGATTGCATCGTTACGGCGATTAAAAGCAGTATCTTCTTTCTGATCATTTAACTGATTGTTAAATTTCTTGGTGGCATCGGCCATGTTCCCTTTATACATCTTTTGCTGATTCTCTAATTGATCCTTATGCAAACGATCTTTTGAGTCACGATTGAACTGCCCAACGGTGTCTTCACCACTTTTACGTTTAGCTTCTTGTTCATAACGGTTTTTTTCTTTTGAGAATTCACGTTGAACAGCAGCATTATGATCTTTCTGATTGCGTACAATTTTTTCTTTTTCTAGTGCATGAGCTTGCTTCGACCTGACGGCAGTATCATCATACGACTCTTCTGTCGCTCTAATCGTATGTGCTTTATCTTTTTGCAGACGTTGAAAATTATCCTTCATTTGCTTCTGAGAACTAAACGCCATGTCTTCTGAATTCTGGCGAATATTACTTAGTTCACGTTTCATATCATCACGTTCACGAGCACGTTGTGTCGTGTGTTCATTCATTGTCATATCACGTTCTTGAGCGTGTTTACGTGCCGTTTGATTTTTTTCGTACTTTGTTCTATCTTGGACATCATTACCAATTGATTTCGTCTTATCGTAAACATCCACCATTTCTTTCTCATGTTGTTGTCCCACTTCAGAAAGTTTTTGTGAATAACGATTTTTATCTGACTCACGAACTCTATCGACATACTTGTTCTGTTCAGTAGCATTTTTGCGGTATGAATCGGAAAGGTTATTGATACGTGAATTGAAGTCACGTAGCTGTTCTTCTTTTTGTTTTACGAATTCACCTTGATCGCCCTTAACTTTATCAGCAAAATCTTTCTCTTTATTCTCAATGACTTTCTTAGCTGTTTTATTGATCGTTTCGACACGATCTTTAAATGCCACTTCATTTTCGTCTAATTGTTTTTTGTGAGTCTCTTTCTGTTTGGTGGATGTAGTTGCAGCTTGCTCTTCTAATCGTGCAACTTCTTTTTTCTGTGCATCACGATTTGAATCCAACTTGTCGTAGAAAGACTTTTGCTCTCGATTTAAGGATTTTGTGTAATCGACGCTATCCATGTCATACCCTTCATTAACGGCCAACAAAGCATAAATACTTTGCCCCTATTATGAAAGATTATACATGAAAGGTTTAGATAAAGGACTCAAGGCAAAAAGTACCTTGAGTCCTAGAGAACAATGGTCGGTTATTACTTAAGAGCTTCGTCAATCAATTCTGAGAAAACTTCAATTGGCTGGGCCCCCATCACGATCTGGCCATTCACGAAGAAAGTCGGTGTCGACTTAACTCCAATGACCTGGCCTTCTTGATAATCTTGCTCAACTTTGGCCATGTAGTTCTTATCATCAACACATTTATCAAATTTGCTTGAGTCCATGCCTAGTTTCTTTGCTGTTGCCTTAAGGCTAGCAAAGTCCAGTTTCGCTTGGTCCGCAAACATAGCATCATGCATACTCCAGAATTTATCTGAACCCTGCTCATTAGCACAAAGACCAGCTAAAGCAGCATCTTTAGCTTGATTGTGGAATGGAAGTGGGAAGTTTTTGAAAGCTACCTGGATTTTGTTACCATATTTTTTCTTTAGCTCTTTCACTAAGTCTGCCCCTTTAGCACAGAAAGGACATTGGAAGTCTGAATATTCTACGATCGTTACTTTTGCATCTTTGTTGCCGAAAGTAGGTGCATCAGCAATTTTTACATCATAAGTTGGGCGACGAGGTTTAGCGAAATAAACATTTACACCATCTTTTCCAATTTTTTTGCCTAACCAAAGATCTACTGCTTCTTTTTTCTTTTCCATTTCAAGAAACTGCTTAATTCTTTCTTTGATGTCAGCATTAATTTGTTCCTGAGGAATTTTTCTTTCCTTAATGAAACTCTCGATGTCTTTGTCTGAGATTTTGATCTCTTTTGCAATGATCTTGCTCATGAAATCATCGTTACTCATGCCCTTTTTATCAGGATCTTGGGCCATATATTTTTCTAGCAACATACCTTTCAGTTTGTTTTGTTTTATTTCGAAAATTTTCATTTCTTCTTCATAGATATCGGCTTCGATACCGCTAAGAAGTTCTTTCTCTGTAATAGTTACATTACCTGCTTTCGCGGCAACGCCATCACCTGCAGCTGGAAAATACTTAAAGCTTGGTCCTGAATTAGCTTTGTTACAAGCGTAGCCTAGCCCTAGGCAAAGAAGCACAATGGCAGCACTTAAACTCTTCTTCATGAGAAACTCCTACAATAGAGAGACAACATTATTTGCCCCCTATTCTAGCCAAAGAGAAGTTTGATGACAATAAATCAAGTGTGATTAAGAGTCTTAATGAACTCAACATAAAGGGAAGACTGCTGCATTAACTCATCATGTTTACCCGACGAGATAACTCTACCTTTATCCATGACCAAAATGTTATTGGATTTAACGATGGTTTCAATTCGATGGGCCACAACTATTGTTAGAGAATTCTCACTAATCAAGAGGACCATTTTACGGAGTGCTTCCTCCAACTTTGAATCCAAACTGGAAGAAATTTCATCAAAAAGAACAATGGGCTTTTTCAAATAACAAGCTCTGAGTGACATAATGAGCTGTTTTTGACCTAGAGACAAAATTTTTGGATTAATCTTATCTTCAGGTTTAAACTCAAAAGTTGCCAGATAAGGGATCATCTCTTTAGCTTTGCTATAAAATGCATCGAAATCTTCCTTCGATTTTTGTCCCATTGTAATGTTGAATTTTAACGTTTCACTAAAAATGTGTGAGTCCTGGGCCACAATCCCAATACAACTCCGGTAAAGCGAAAGGGTACTTTTATTCAAAACACCGTAATGGATTTTACTTCCTTGATTCGTAGTTAGAGTTAGTTCCAAATCCTGGCCAAAGAGATTTAGTGACAATAAATTTAATAAGGTTGATTTTCCACACCCTGAAAGGCCTACAATTCCAATCATTTCACCTTTACTACCGCTAAAACGAATTTCATCTAAAGAGAAATCACCTTTATTTGGGTAAGCGAAATGTTTTACGTAAACATCAAGGGATTCGAAATCAATTTCCTGTTCCTTGATTGCAGGGTTGGTGGCAGGAGCATTACCTAACTCAGTTAAAAACGTTTCAATACGCTCAATTCCAGTATAGGCCCTCTGCAGAGAAGAGATCTTATTAGTTACATCCTTAATCGGGGCAATTGAACGCTGAATTAAATCAATTAAAGCAGCGATGACTGCCATCTCTGTTATTTTTGAATAAGGAAAAATAATAACTAAAAAGCAGAGGAAAAGAGGAAATAAAGAATCAGCAATAGAAAAATAAGTTGTCTCCCAATTATTCGCACTTAATTGTTTTTTCAAAAACTCTTCACTAATTTCGTCCGTCGACTTACTGGCATAAGAGTCATTGGGTGTATAGTAAGTCTGAGAAAATCCGGCAGTAATGTTGGCCATACTTCGAGATAGATCACTGGTAATTTTACGAATCGTTACATAAAGCCGTGCGAGGTAACGACTTCCATAAATTAAAAAAGCACACACAAGAATTTCTAAAATAATAAACGCAATTCCTGATGTGGAATTCAATGAAAGAAAACTAATCAAACAAGAAAGAATAAAACTGAAATCAATAAAGATAGAAAAAGCACCAGATGATATAAGTTCGCGCAAAGCATCTGTATCAGACATGATCCGCGCCAATATCTCTCCCAGCGTGTAAGGCTCGTTGGTTTTAGAGCTTTTAGCCTCTAAACTAAACATCCATTTTTCGTAGCAAGAGTTTCGGGCATTGTTAATCAGCTTTTGAATGTATTTATCGGTCGCGATTTGGTACATCACACGATTTACATATTCCAGACAAAAAATAATAAAGAGGGTGAAGACCGCGCTTGAAAATAAATTTCCTTCTTGTTGAAAACTGGAATACAGTTCAGCTGTTCGAACTGGGATTTGATTTCCTAGATAAATAGAAATACCCAGTCCCACAAGCATAAAAGCGAGTGGTACTTTAGCAGAACTAAAAAATAAGAAACTAAACCATTTGTTTTTGAAAATATTCATATACTTCAGTTCCAGGGTGGAGTAGATCATTGGTTTTACCAATATGTCTAATTCCAGTTTCTTTATCTAAAAAAATTAATTCATCAGTATAACGGACAGTACTTAAACGATGAGTAGACAAAATCATAGTTCTGTCTTTTAAAAGGGTTGATTTTTTTAACTCAGTCACAATTTCTTTTTCTAAAATTAAATCGACAGAGGAAAAAGGATCATCCCACAAAATGACACTCGCTGGACTCATTAAACTTCTTATCAAGGCAACGCGTTTGATTTGTCCGCCGGAAAGACGTTTCCCATTCTCCCCTACTTCTAAGGAAAGTACTTCTGCTTGATCATGACCTAGTTCAGAAAGGGCAAACATTTTTATCAGAGCATAGCTTTGTTTTCTTTCTGCCTCACTAGGATGACGGCCTAAAAAGATATTTTTCTCTAAAGTATCATTATAAAGATAAGGTTCTTGCGCCACGAAACTAACAACTTTCCCGCGCATTTTCATAATATCTGCCAGATCATAAAGGACTTTCGTTTTTCCACAGCCTGTTTCACCAATAAAGGCTGTCCACCGACTTACATCGAGAGGGAAAGTTAGAGTCTTATTCCAAAAATCGATTTTAAAATCATGTGTTGAATTAAAATTCAGTTCAGCAATTTTTTTCTCAGCATCCGTTACCGTTTTTAAATCTTTCACTAAATCATAGAGACGAATCCAGGAGGCCTTGGCACGTATAAAAACTATTCCTAACCAAGAAAGCATCATTAAGGGTTCGAGCAATAGATAGAGAAACCCTGAGAATAAAATTAATGTAGAAGCGGAGAGACCTTCATCCTTAATAATCAATGCTGACCATAATAAAGATGCACCTAATCCCAGACGTACCATAGGAAAAGTCGTCGCCATACCCATCCCCGCAATAAAGAAGGTTTGCAATTCTTTATTGGAATGATGGTGAAAAAGTTTAAAAAAAGGAATTTCAGCATGAAAGTTTTTGATGGATTTTTTTCCTTCAAAAGATTCAATTAAAAAGTTTTGAACATCACCCTGGTAATCCTGGGCTTTTTTATAATGCTTCTGAAAAAGATTCGCCAGGACGCCAAAAAAAAGCACTCCCCCGAACATAGGAAGAAAAGCTTTGAATAGCTTGGGATTAAACACCACCATCTTGGGAATGAGCACATTCATAGCGATTATGACATTCGCCACCTGGAGAAAACCAAAACCCACCAGACCGCGGAGTTGCGCCAGATCGTTAAAGAGAATTTGATAAATTTGACCTGAATTGGTTTTCTTATAGCGAGAAGGATGTGACTGCTCTAAACGCTCAATCAACTCCACTCGCAAATATTTTTGTTGGACTCGTGCCGGATAAAAAAACAATAAACGGGAAGTTGTACGAACGATTATAATACCAATCCCTACCCACACATATTTCCATAAGGAAATTTCTGGATGATTTTTTTCAAAAAGCAGATCACCTAGTTCTTTGGCATAAAAAGGAATTCTACTTTGTAGTTCGTGCGTTAAATACAAACATAGCATCGCCAAGAGATAAAACCATTTGAACTCCTTCCCATGATTGAGAATCAGTTTAAAAAGAGATTGATCTAAGCGGGACTTAGAGTTGGATGAAGACGTCTGTCGAAGCATGGGAGAAATATTACTGGAAGAGTAAGCACTTGAAAATTAATCCTTTAGAATTCTAAAACGACGCTTGGCGGCGGATGAATTCCTTTACTTTCACCTTCTAGTTACGCTAACTTAGTTGCATTCACCCTTAGGGCCCTTAGCTCAGTTGGTTAGAGCGCTACCTTGACATGGTAGAGGTCACAGATTCGAGTTCTGTAGGGCCCACCACTTTTCATGTCACCATTTTTTTTTCGTATCAATCTCACAAAATTCTATACTCTGAAGTAACGTCAATGACCCTATGGAGGACTTATATGAAAGGAATAATTATCTTAATCCTTACCATTAGTTGCTTAAATGCTCTGGCAGATGAACGCAAGACTGCTCTCTGTGATTCCTTGAAAGAAAAGAGAGCTATTTTTGATAGTTATGGTCTTCCCATGCGTCAGTATGCTTATGACTTTAATCAATCACTAGGTCGGTTTGCAGGCACAGATGTATTTGAACATATTCAATTCCTTGCCCAATGTAAGAATCAAGAATTAGAATTAGATCAATCAGTAAAATACTCCGCTTATGCCAATGTTATGGAGTTTCGCTCCAGCACAGATATTGAAGAAAGTTTTCAATTTTACCAAAGTGAATATTTAAAATTATTAGATTACATCACTCAATATCCATTAATGACAAAAGTTGATCGAGATACTCTTTTGAGCTTTAAGCAAGATCTTCCTATCTTAATTGAGTCTTTGAATAAACTGGCAGTCGAATTGGGAGCCTTCGATTACAGTGCTTTAATAAAAAATGAAACAGGTTCCATTCAAGAAAGAAATTCAAAGAATAAAATCGTGGTTGATTGTCGTGAACAAGTGGATGGAAACTGTCGTGAAATTTGGTACATTCTAGAGCAAGATAATAAAAACACGGTGCTTAATCGCATGGTTCTAACCGAGCATAAGCTGTTCAAAAAATTAATGAAACACGATAAGGAATATTTCAAAGCAACTGAAACTTTTGCTCTTTATATCTATGCAGCCGTAGCAAGTGAATTAATCCCTTTCGCTCCCATCATTCTTCCCATTGCTATTCCTGGAGTTGTGATTTCTGCAACGATTGAAGGGCTTCGTTATCCACTCGCCAGAAAAAATCACATGATTACATACCGTAGTACAGTTAAAAATGCAGACACGGTCGTGGGGAAAGGAAAATTTAACAAAATGATTAAATATCTTAAACAAATACAATTTCACCCATTCAAACCTTAGTTTGATTGAGACTAACGTCTTTAAAACGTTAGTCTCAATTTACTTTTCGCATGTAATACCTTGAAATTTCTAAGTCTTGTCCTTCTACTTTATTTTTGATTTATCTTGGCTAGGCTTTCCCATTTGTTCTACTATAAAGGTGAATCTACTCTTCACTATGATTCACCAAAGGACGACCATGTTAGGGCCGGCAACGAACTATTTAAAACGTAAACTCTTCAAGTATTCTCAAGCAAGATTAGAACATCAATTTCAAAATAATAAATGGGACTGGTTAGCGGTTCTGGACGAATTACCTCGTTACAGTGTCTTAATTGGCTGCCACCGCTACCACAATAATGGTGGGTCAATTCTCGATCTGGGAAGTGGTCAAGGACTGCTATTAAAGCGTTTCTCTCCCGCTGATTACTCAGAATATATGGCCGTAGATTATTCTGGAACTGCTCTAAAACAAATTGAATGTAATGAAAAAATTCAAACGGCGGAAGCTGATTTAACCACTTATGTGCCTCCGAAACAATATGACTCTGTGATCTTCAACGAAAGTCTTTACTACGTTAAAAATCCTATCAAACAACTTGAACGCTACATGGATTATGTAACTGCCAGTGGTTCCATCTTTCTTTCCATCCATCGTAAGAATAAGGATCTCGTAGACAAGATTAATGACCGCTTTAGTGTTTACGATCAATCTATGGTGACAAATAAATGGGGAGAGAATTGGTATTGTTTGACCATCAAGAAAGCTGGCTCAGCTAGCATGTAGTCGAACCTGGCTGATTAATCTTCAATACTTCATTGCCTACTTTAAAAGGCATCTCGTAATTTTTTGTAAAAAAAATCAAAAAGAAAAAACAATAGGTTACATCCATTGAAACAGTTAAATCTGTCGTATCATGACTCATTAATAATCGAAAAAATAGTCATGCTAAAATAATAAAAAATTCAATTAGGAGAACCGATAATGAAGTTTTTGATTTTAATTTTAACTTTAAGCTCATTACCAACTTTCGCTGGAACCAATGCCATTAGAACATCTAAGACACCAAAGGTGGTTTCACCAATCCAAGTTACTCCCTCAGCTTGTCGAGAAGGAAAAGGTACCGTAATTTGTGTGTATAATAAGGATTTAATGGGATTATCTTGCTATTGCGAAGGTGGAACTCATGGTGGAGAA
This sequence comes from Halobacteriovoraceae bacterium, assembly GCA_040377495.1. Lineage (GTDB taxonomy): Bacteria > Bdellovibrionota > Bacteriovoracia > Bacteriovoracales > Bacteriovoracaceae > JBEIOQ01. Next base: position 1,545 of record JBEIOQ010000093.1, on the reverse strand, counting down.
GGAATTTCAAACTAAATTAGCTCCATTAATGATTGATAGAATTCATTAAAGTTTATGTCAGGATTAGCCGACAAGTTAGGTATGAAACTGTTCATATTGATTTTCCTTACAGTCGTATGCAGAACTGTTTTTGCTCAACAAGACAACAGACTTAAACTTTGTTCATTCTATACAGATCAAACGATGATTGATTGCCCGCAAGCTCTTTTCATCCGCAGTGATTTAATCAATGATCCTAAACTCGAACCTTTCTTAGCACTTAAAGTTCACCTTGAAGAACAAAATCGAGTAGACCCCAAAGATCTAAAAAAAGTAAGATATCTTGATAACAAATTAAGAAAATGCACTTATTATACAGATCAAATGATGGTGGATTGCCCTCAAGGTCTTTATGTCAGAAACGATCTAGTCAAAGATCCGAAGATCGTGCAATTTATAAAAAATAAAAAAGAGTACGATCAACAACAAATCTCCACTCCCCTTTCAAAAACGAAAAAAGACTAAACACTTAAATGAATAGAAGCAAACCCACTCTTTGGATCGATGCCGATGCTTGCCCCAAACTAATCAAAGAGGTTGTCTTCACCGTATCAGGGAGACTCAATCTGCAAGTAATTATGGTGGCCAACTCATCCATGCATATTCCCCTTACCCCATTAGTGAAACTGGTGGTGGTTGACCAAGGGGCCGACGTGGCTGACCTCTATATTGCAGAGAATTGTCTCGAAACAGACATCGTTATTACTCAGGACATCCCACTCGCTGCCCTCATTGTGAAAAAAGGTGCCCTAGCGGTGAACGTAAGGGGTGAAATTTACACAGAGGAAAACATTGGCGAACGCCTATCTATTCGTGACTTTATGAAAGAAGTGAGAGAAAGTGGGGTCCAAACTGGCGGACCGGCCCCTTTTGGGCCAAAGGACAAAGAACTATTTACTAATAGTTTAAATCGCATTCTTACTCAAAGGCTCAAATGACTAACTTTTCTGACTTCAATTTAAATCCTCTTATTCTCGAAAGCTTAAAAATAAAAGGTTACAACGAAACGACCCCAATACAAGGGCAGGCCATTCCTCATTTATTAGAAGGCAAAGACTTGATGGGAATTGCTCAAACAGGAACAGGGAAAACCGCGGCGTTTTCTCTTCCTATCCTTAATCGTTTAGCCAAAAATAAAATTAAAACCAAACCAGATCGTACTCGCGCTTTAATTTTGACTCCGACACGCGAACTAGCATCACAAATTAATGATTCACTAAGAAGCTACTCTAAGGGGCTAGGTATTTACAGTACAGTGGTCTTTGGTGGTGTGGGTATGGGAAAACAAGTCCAGGCCATGAGTCATGGTGTGGACATTCTCGTGGCCACTCCAGGAAGACTCCTCGATCTAATGAATCACGGTCATGTCCGTTTTGATCAGTTAGAAGTTTTTGTGTTGGATGAAGCTGACCGTATGCTTGATATGGGTTTTATTCATGACGTGAAAAAAATCATCGCCAAACTTCCTCCTGTCAGACAAACCATGATGTTCTCAGCGACTATGTC
>JBEIOQ010000130.1:0-4996 GCA_040377495.1 Halobacteriovoraceae bacterium | reverse complement strand
TGCTTCATAGTGCTTGTAAAGCTCTACTTCTGGAGCTTTTGATTGTTCGATATTGGCCTTAATGTTGGCATTAAGAGTAGAGAAAATAAGTTTGTGTTTAACTGCAACGTCAGCTGATTCAGATTCTTTTTCTAGTACGTCATGAAAAATAATTTTAACTTCAGGACAAGCTAGGTTCGTTCTCATTAAGAACCATACTTCATGAAAAAAAGCATAACGATCTTTTGCCCAAAGCGTTTTTAAGTGAGCTGATAGGGCAAAGATTTCACTTAAAGTGTTTAAATTATTCTTAATCAATACTGGTGCTAATTGTTCCGTTGCTAATTTGATTCCTGCATCGACAGTTAGCGTTTGGAAAGCATCGTATGATAAATTATTTGTTTTAAGTAGAGGATAGAATTTTGTGTAGTTTTGCAGAGTCGCCATCACTTCGTGATCTTGAAATTCTGAAGTGAAGAACATGGCCTGAAGATTTTCTTCACCCAGGTCCATCACGTCGATCAATTTTTCTTCTACTGTTTGTTCTTTTACATTGAACATTTTGATAGAAACTTGATTAGCTGACTTTAAATAACCTAAATTGAATTGCATAAAACCTACCATTTTAATTAAGTATGATTGAAGTGTATCAAGATTGATTTTAAGTTACAATAATCACATGCAGCGTATTGGCCTTATTTTTATCCTTTTTCTCTCTTATTTTGCTCCCCAAGCGATGGCCCAGGACGAGCGTTTTTACCGTCAAATTTTCACCGGCGAATTGGCCAAAAATCCTAATGACTTAAAGAAAAACTACAAATGGGAGGTGAAAACCCCCCAATACCAGCTAGATTTGGACTCTGACGGGCTTCCCGAGGGGATTCAGCTGCAGAAACGTGATGGGGAAGATTGGATTGTCTTTTCAGGGAAGAAAGGAGAAGGCTTCTATTCCGCCAAATTACAGGCGAGGGGGCGTGAAAGTTCTTTGTTTAGGATCAATCTTGTAACCCTCAACCCAGACGTTAAAGTATTAGTATTGAGTTTCTATGAGGGGTTCACCCATTATATGCAGTTCAATGGATCTGCCAGAATGTACCTGATCAGTTTCGAGCATAATGATCTAGGAACAATGCAATTTTCTGAAGGACCTAGTTTTTGGATTGAGCGGGAAAAAGTTGATGAGCAGTACTTTAAGCGAGCTTATTCCATCGAAATTTTGGATTTGAATAAAGATAAGAGCAAAGAGATCATCGTCGGCTTTAATACCATCAAACGTGTTCTTACCTACGCCGGTAACGGACGTTTCATTTCTCCGCTATAAAACTAAATTGAATTCAAAAAGTTAAGACGCTTTCTTGATATCGTCTTTTTTCTTCGGCTCTAGGGGAATAATTTCCCCATTTGTAGTGTGAGTTTTCATCATTAGTCCCCAAAGAATAAATGGGGCACCTAAAACGATAGAAAAAAGAACATAACCCCAAACTCCCATCATACTTTGTTTTTTTGATGGAGCTTTAAATGTTGTCACTGATTGATCACCAACGCTTTCTTTTGTTTCAAAATTGTAGGGTTTCTCTGAGCTTGGTTCACGAGTGGCATTATAATTTGACGGTTCTACTCCGACAAAGTTATCCACGGCAGGGCTGCGGCCATGGGCGGCGGTTAAGTTCATTAGTAAGCTCAAGAAAATGATAGTGTTTTTCATTATTTACCCCTGCTATTAGAACTTATCGGTCCAAAAAGAAAAAACTTTAAAAAACTAAAGGTCTTAACTGATTTCTCCGATATTGAGTCAGTAAAGGCTGTTTAGAGGCCTAGATTAGAGGATCGATTATGAAGTCAGTATTGATTGCATTTGTTTTGATTGGTGGCTACTCGTGGGCGATGCATGCTCAAGATTTTTGGGGAAAGTTCCAACATCGAGTGAGCGAAGTTAATCACTTTGAAGTGAAATCTTATAGTCTATTGAAAGAGAATCGACTTTTAAAAGCACAGATTGATCAGTTGAAATATGACATGAAGGCTTTAGAAGCGAAAAATAGTTTCCTTGAAATTAAGTTAAATCAAGGGAAGACAAGAACTGTCGCCAGCACAGAAAATAAAGTGAATGATCTGGTGAACTATGATGTTTATAAATGGTCTATGAAAGATATGTTGGCAGTAGGACAAAAAGAGTTTGGTTTAAAGAATTTTGAAAAATCAGCTCAATTCTACAATGAAGCTTTAACTCGTTATTCAAAAGATAAACTAATTTCAGAAGAAGTTCTTTATCAAGCAGGAATGTCTGCATTCAAATCAAAACATTATAACTGGTCTATGGATCACTTAGGACGTTTGATCGCTGAATATCCCACATCGAAGTACTATCGTGGGGCCAAACTTTGGGTGGCTATGTCTCAGCATGAAACAGGTGAAAAAGACAAATTCTTTAAAACAGTCGAAGAATTCCGTCTTAAATATCGTAATACAGATGAATGGAAAATTTTGAGTAAACATTATGAAAACTTCTATCAAAAGTACAAGTAAGATCCTAGCTGTTTTCTTTTTCTCTTTTTCTGCCATGGCAGGAAGTGTAGGAAGAATTGCGACTATCAAAGGTCACGTTTTCACTATTTCTCAAGGTGAAACGAAAGTGCTTAAGGCAGGGGATGAGTTGAATAGTGGAACCGATCTGATTACGGAAGAAGGTTCACAAGTTACATTTAATGATTTCGCTGATCACACTTATAATCTTTCAGGTTCTGGTCACATGACACTTAAAAATAAAGAGTTTGAGCTTAAGCGTGGTTATCTTTGGGTTCAGTCTTTTAATGCTTATACTACGGCAGAAGTAAAGACAGCGAACGCAGTGACATCTTTCAAACGTAGTGAATTCATCCTTTCTTTTGATAATAATTCAGGCCGTTCACAGATTCTCGCCGTAAATGGTCCAATTGATTTTTTGAACTTCCATGAAAGAAATTTAATGAGAACTCTGGAAACAGGACATTTCTCATTTGTGGATAAAGATTATGAACAAGGGATGCCTCGTAAAGGCACACTCATTGGTTATCAATCTTTTATGAAGATTGCCGCGCTATTTGATAATGTAAAACCGCTCGATGGATCTGTGATTGCAGTGATAAAAAATCAAAGTCCACAGAAAAAACTCGATGTGAAAGAAGAAGGCTTGGCCCGAGAACTAGCGAGTATAGGATCCGTTAAAGAGAGTAAGAAAAAAGTCTGGAAGAAAAAAGCGGTGGAAACACCTGAAGAAAAAATCCAAAATGCAAAAATTTATGGATTACAAACAGAAATGTTAGAGACCATGACTCCTGTATTACAACCGGTCAATAAACGAATTCCTGCGAGTATCGCGACTCCGGAAGCTGCAGTAATTCAAAATCAATTTGAGCAGTCATTCAAAGCAGAGGAAATAAAACAACCTCGCCATGAATCGGACGTAAATAGACTTATTGATGATTTGAAATCTTATCAATCCGATTTTAATAAAGAATACTAAAACTTATACCTAAGGTCTTTTCATGAAGTTGACGCTGGAAGAAGGTTTAACCTTCGATGATTTGCTGTTATTGCCCAATTATTCTGAAATTTTGCCTAGTCAGGCCATAACAAAATCTCGTTTCTCAGAAAATGTACCATTAAATATCCCCTTAATTTCTTCAGCCATGGATACAGTGACAGAATCACAGATGGCGATTGCGATGGCCTTGTTAGGTGGACTTGGAATTATCCATAAAAATCTCACCATAGAAGTTCAAGCACAAGAGGTCGAAAAAGTAAAAAAGAACAAAGTTAATAAAAGCCAATTCCCTCTGGCCAACATTGATAAAGATGGAAGTTTACGTGTCGGGGCTGCTGTTGGCGTCAGTGAGAAAGAATTTGAACGGGCCCGACGTTTAATGTCAGCACACATTGATGTGATAGTGATCGACACTGCTCATGGGCACTCCAAGGGCGTAATCGAAATGATTAAGAAAATCAAAAAGTATAAAAAACATATAGAGATTGTGGCCGGAAACGTCGCCACAAGAGAAGCTTGTTTGGCCTTGATTAAAGCTGGGGCCAACGGAATTAAAGTAGGGATTGGACCTGGCTCTATCTGCACCACTCGGGTGATTGCCGGGATTGGTGTTCCTCAAATGCATGCTATTTTTTCTTGTCGCGAAGTCTGTCATAAATACAAAATTCCTTTTATCTCGGATGGAGGAATTCAATATTCAGGTGATGTGGTGAAAGCACTCGCAGGAGGAGCTAGTTCGGTCATGATTGGATCTATTTTTGCGGGGACAGATGAAGCACCTGGAGAGTTGACTGAAAAGGATGGACGAAAATATAAAATCTATCGCGGAATGGGTTCACTAGGAGCGATGAAGAAAGGCAGTAAAGATCGTTACGCTCAAGGCGATGTTCAAGATAGCTTTAAACTTGTTCCAGAAGGGATTGAAGGACAAGTTACCTATCGAGGCAAACTAGAAGATACCGTTTATCAGTTAATCGGTGGACTTCGGTCTGGGATGGGGTATCTTGGAGCACAAACAATTTCTGAAATGCAAAAGAAAGCTAAGTTTATAAGAATCTCTGGAGCGAGTTTAACGGAGTCCCATCCCCATGGAATATTGGACACCCACGAAGCTCCAAACTATAAAAAATAGGCCAATAAAATGACTGCAGTCTGGATTGTTGATTTCGGTTCTCAATATACACAACTTATTCTTCGTAAGATGAGGGAGCTGAAGTATTCCTCTGAAATTTTTACGCCGGAAATGGCGCTAGAAAAAATTGGGAAAGTTAAACCTAAAGTGCTCATTTTGTCAGGCGGTCCTCAGTCTGTATTTGAAGATAAGACTGATTATCGCCCTTTTTTTGCGGATGAAAAAATTCCTGTGCTGGGGATTTGTTATGGAATGCAATTGATTGGACAGTTCTTTCAGGGAAAAGTTGAAAAGGGAAAATTAGGAGAATATGGAGAAGCAACCATTGAGATGTGCCAAGGTTTTTCTATGCCGCATGTGCC
>JBEIOQ010000039.1:0-18521 GCA_040377495.1 Halobacteriovoraceae bacterium | reverse complement strand
TACCTAAAAGCGAAGTGAGAAAAATTGCTGCCAAATATGATTTAGTAACAGCAACGAAAAAAGACTCCACGGGCATTTGTTTTATAGGTGAGAGAAATTTTCAAAAATTCCTCTCGGGGTATTTAAAAGAAAAACCTGGAAAATTTCTTACTCCCGAAGGAAAAATTGTAGGGGAGCATAAAGGTGTCGTCTTCTATACCCATGGACAACGCAAAGGTTTAGGCATCGGAGGAATGAAAGACTCCAATGGGGAATCATGGTTTGTGGTAGGAAAGAATGTTGCTGAGAACACCGTTACAGTGGTTCAAGGGGAACACCATCCTGCTCTGTTTGCGGATGAGTTAACGGCCACTGAAATTTCTTGGGTTGGGCCAAGACCAAGCCAGTTACCTTTTCACTGTAAGGCCAAGATCCGCTATCGCCAAGTCGATCAAGACTGTATCATCGAAAAAATCGAGGGGGATAAGATGTGGGTGCGTTTTCCCACTCCTCAACGGGCCATTACACCAAGACAAAGTATTGTTTTTTATGAAGGTGAAGTGTGCTTAGGTGGAGCCATGATCGAAGCGGCTGGGCCAAGCTACTTTGAATTGAAAAAGAATCTTCCTCTCTTCAAGTAATAAATATCCTTACATTCATTTTAGATTGATGTGAGCACCAATGTGTGGTTTGTTTGCCGTAAATTTATATTGAGGCTTTTATGAAAATTTTATTCACGTTGTTGTTCTTTCGTAGTTTGCAGGTTCATGCTTTTAACCTGGAAATTCGTTATGATCAGACAGTGACACCTGAATATCGAGCACGCATTGATGGAATGTTTGCACGTATCTATGAAGTGATAGAGACTCCTGAGTTTCAGGAAAAAGTTTTGGCCTACGATTATACTTGTTTTAAGCAAAACAGTTTGCCGAACGGAGTGACTAATAATCAAGATATTATAAAATATCTTGAGGGGGCACAAAACTATATGGTGATAAAGTTGTATGACGCTAGTGCAGGGATCAATGCGAGTACAAATCCATATACTCAAACAGTTTCTTTAAACCGCAAAAATCTAGAGTGGAGGAAGGATCCTTCGGTCGCCAATACACTTTTTCATGAAGCATTACACGTAATTGGTTTTGGTCATTGTAACAAAAATAATATTAAACTTTATCCTTGGATACAGCGTTCAATTCCTTACAAACTAGGGGATTTCTTAGAAGAACTTTATTAACAATTTACCAAAGATCATCACGATTTAAATCGATCCCTTCTTTTTTCTTTTGCTGATTATTATTTTTCTCTTCGAAAGCGGTACAACCTTCTCGTGTTGCTTGGGCCACGACTAGCGAGGGAACCGATGAGGTTTTTACTTCATAGACCTTACAACCACGAGGAAAACGAGCGTCCCACGTGACGTAATAGTGTTTGCATTTGAAGCAGTCCTTCTGCTTAGACATGGTTTTGACCCTTTCAGTGCCCAATTGTGCACTCTAGAGATATTTTATTTTACCCCATAACCTTTTGAAATCAGGTCTTTTTTGCCTACTCTAAGTGTCTAAAACATGGATAGGGTTAACTTTTTTATAGGGTAAATTGTGAAAAATTTAAGTGGGGCGTAGCATGGGGGTGTAGGGACAATTTTGGAGTGAAACGTATTATGAGTATCGTTGCGAGTGAAAAATCAAATTTAGTGCAGTTTCCGGTTCACTTCGAAGGCAAAGTTGGGCAAAGACTTTTTGACCGTGAAGAAGATGTGAGAGAAGCACTTAATTATCTAATTGAAAATGAAGCAGCGGCAGAAATTGCCGGTCCGATTGCTCAACCAGAATCATTTCTGAATAGAGAAATGTCGACGGTTGAAATCTATATGGCCACCAAAGAGCGAGTAAGAAGTTTGCGATCGAGTTTAGATCGACTGAAGTACTATCTAGATGAGCTCGAGAGCGTGGAATTGTTCCAAAAATAAAAAATTTTCTTCAGTAAATTTCATACTTGCCAAGGTTTAAGACATTCGTTAACTTTTAAGCCTAATCTTTATGCCCAGGTGGTGGAATGGCAGACACACTACCTTGAGGTGGTAGCGCGCGAGCGTGCTGGTTCAACTCCAGTCCTGGGCACCATTTTTCTTCTCTCTTTTTTGTCAAAATTTATAATCGAAAACAAGCACAGTAATCTTAAAAACGCAAATGTGCTTGATCAATCTGATTTAATTAAATCGATACATTTTGTATCAGTTAATTTGTGAAGATCCCAAGCAAAGTTGATACGTCTATTTTTTTCAGATATACCTCAATTGGAAACAATCGTAAACGATCAACTTAATTGGGGATGAAAAATGGGCTTTAAACAAATCGCAATCATACTGACTATACTTTTAAATACTTCTTACCTTCATGGTGCTATTAGAGACGGCGGAGTTATAGGTCCTGATGGAGATGTCGTCTTATATTATAAAACCTTAAAAACGGATAATTACATAGTCGTGAAGTATTGTGATAAACATACAGTCCTAGGGACACCCGCCGAAGCCAGAAAGAACTGCAAGGGTAAGGCCCACTATGTGATGATTACGCAATTTAAAAAATCAATTAAAGCACTCATTAATCAAAAATTTATCAATCATTTAAAACCACTGACTGCGGAAGAAGTACTGTCTTATAATAGTAATGGCTCAGCTATAAATCAAATCGAACAAATGGTCGATGAGCTTAATCGTATTGACGCTTTTATCCAGGCAGAAGGTCCAGAAAATGCAGATTTAGTTCGTAGAGAAGAATTGAATAGAGCGCTCCGAGGAGATGATGTCTTAGTCAGTGCCGTGAAAAAAGTAACGGCAGAAACAGAAAAATTACTTAATTTTATTTCCAACCACACCATCATTACACCCGTTAAGTACAGCTCAAATAAGAACCAGTTCATCTATACAGTACTTAAAAACTACTCGCCTGACACCAAACTTCCTTGTGGCCTGGTAGGATCAATTGAAGATCGAATTAAAGATTGTGCCTATTGGGAGGGTTCTTTTACCCTTGTGACCCGTACTAAAGAGCTTTTAGAATTACATTTAGAAAGAAACAAAGGTTTGTTCTGGGGTGGGCGCTTGCCCGAGGCCATGTCACAATCTGATGCAGAAAAGGCTTGTGACCAAAAATTTGGTGAAAAAATAAATCTACCTGAATTTAAATGGAGACTGCCCACGAAAGAAGAATATGTATATGCAGAAAAACGAGAAATCCGCCAGATCCTACCGAACATGCTTTCTTACTTTTGGACTTCAACCAAAGGTGTTGACGTAAAAACGGCAGTGGCTTTTAGCGGTTATATCGGATTAACAAATCTCTACCCAGTTATAAATTCATATTCTGTCCGATGTGTCGCAACTCCGCACATGTTATCAAATGACTAATAATTGAATTGAATAACATTGTCGGTAATAGATATGCTGATCAGGCGGCTTTCTTAACGAATTAATGATTTTTGGGATTATAGATCATAAATTTAAAACCTATACTATTTCCTGTATAACCTAAATTATATACTTGTGTGCCATCGAGAAAGCCGTGCTCTTGATGATAGTAGCTCAGCTTATTTTCGTAAAATACTCCAAATCTTTCTTTGGGTGTATTAAATTCAACGCGATTAGTGATACTTCCACCAACTCCTTGTACGCGGTAGGGCTCAACATTACCTTCGTAATCCCACCACCATCCTTCTTGAGTAACTAATGAGACATTACTACCAGTCATGACTCCAACCGATACGCTGGGAATATAGTTTATCGAACCCAATTTTCCAGTAACTAAATTAAATCGATGACCATACCCAATTTCAAAAGTCATTTGATGTTTAGTATTCTGATTTCCCATGATTTCACATTCACCTGGGGTTTGGTCCCATCCATCAAATGGTTTATTGACAGGGTTATAACCATTCATTTCAACACCATCAATTGTACCTATAATATATTTCACTTGATCTTTTGCTTGTAAAAATTTGGGATGAAAAGCTTGAAAGAAAAATTCGTTTCCATCTTTTTCAAAACTTAGTGTAAAAGTATTGGTTGGCTCATCAATCATTTGAAATGGGTTACTTTCAGGCTTTGCCCATTCCTGAGGGGTAAAGTAGGCCCGTGAACCACGTTCTGCCCAACTGTAATCTTTAATTTCAATATTATAACGTGTTGATTGAAAAGTGATGTCAGTATCAAAATACGTGGTGAATGAATGACTGGCGTAGAAACGAATTTTCCATTTATCGGGTGTTACAACACCTTGAACGATGTCTTCTTGTTGATTTAAGTATTCCTCACAAAAACCATTATCAATGATAATTAAGTCTGGCTTATCTTGGCAAATGGCCAACAGGTTTATTTTCCCAATACCTTGAGCAAAAGAGGAAAATGATAATAAAAAGGATAACGTGATTAGTTTTTTCATTCTTTCATTTTAATTTTGAGTGGGCAAGATTCGTAAGAAAAAGGGTGACTTCGCTTTCTGTCTAAAAATTTGACAGTTAATCTCAATGAAAACAGACCAGTAGCGGGATATTTCAACTTGAACTAATAGACCTTACTATTTTCTTTTCTAGTTGAGTTCCCATATTGCTATCATCTGAAACAAGATAGCTTTATTTAGGAGAAAAACATGAAGAACATTAAATTAATTATTTTATCTCTTTTAATTCAATTAATTGCAGTCCCATTTGCATCTGCCGAGTCTGCCAATACCCTGGAAAGTCTAGTTATTGGTAACTATGAAAATCAAGACACGCTTTGTAATATTTATGCTTCGAAAGGTGGTAACCATCTATTATTCACTTACTCAAACTCGGAAAGAGGTTTGTGTTCAAATGCTGGAGAACGTGAATTGTTTGAAATGACTGCAGGTGGCGGTGGAGGAAGAAAGTATTTTGTTTCAGTGAGACCTGAGTATGTCGGGAATACTTTAGTCCGTAAATATATTCGAATTATTGGTAATGGAACTGGTTTTAGAATCAGCAACTCTGAATTAGACGCTCAAAAATCAATTGGTTCTACGTATGAACTTAGGCCGTAGTTTGCAAAATACAATTTTGTTTGGGAATATTTTTTAGTTAATTAAAGGTGGGACTATGAAAAAAACATTATTACTATTTATGATTACAACGTCAGTATTTTCTTCTGAAATGACCTGTGAAGAATATGAAAAAACAATTTCCCTTGAAGAGTCTTGGATTAGTTGTTTTACTGATACGGAGAAAACGGTTGCTGATATTTACATCTCTCCGGAAATTCATGGTAAAAGATATGCGAGTAATTTCTCGGCACCTCGACAAGTTTCGGATGAGGCACAAGTTTCTCTTAATAGTAAAGTAAATGTTAATGATATTTCAGATAAGAAGTTACGATTAAGCTTTGATTTCAAAAACTACTTAAATGAAGTAAACTTAGCGACCTTGTCTGTCACCAAACTCGCCAACACCTCCCGCTTCGATTCGAATACGTTTAGAGGACGGCTAAAAGTGAAGGGTGTGAGTAAAGATAGATTAATTTGTAGCCTAACTCCACCGGCTTATTTTGAAGCACCTTCATTAGGATGTGAAAATGTTGATCTGCAATCTCCCACTGTCTCTGGGGACTTAAAAAGATCATGTCTAAGAGATTATGCTATTAATTCACTCTATCCGGATGTCGCTAGTAGAAAACGCGTACGTTTTAAGCAAGATCCGGTTACCCATGAAGTAAAATGTATAGTCGAACTAAAATAATGTGGGCAATGAAATAACAATTGAAGTATCCAACTCCCGTATAATAGGATAAATCTATCATCGGGAGTCCTTTTAATGATTAATAACGATGTCATCCGTAGTATTCGCTTTATGCTAGATATAAACGAACTCAAATTGATTGAGATAGCCAAGTTGGATGGGGGAGTCATCACCCCAGATGAAATGAAGTCCTATCTAAAAAAAATTGATGAGCCTGGTTTTGTAGAATGTAGTCCGAAAGTCATGACCAAATTCTTAAATGGTCTGATTTATTTTAAACGAGGTAAAGATCCCAGTCGTCCTCCTTTTCCTCAAGAAATTCTTACCAATAATGTAGTCCTTAAAAAACTCCGTGTGGCCTTCGAGTTAAAAGATGATGATATTGTGGACATTCTGAAAAGTGTCGACTTTAACGTCACTGCCACTGAACTGGGGGCCCTCTTCCGCAAAGTAGGGCATCGTAATTACCGAGAGTGTGGAGATCAATTCCTACGTAATTTTCTCAAGGGACTTACGCTTAGACTAAAAAATAATTAACAGAACTGATCTCCAATCTATTTGCCTGTTAGGGCATTCAAATCAAATATTGTTGCCATTTGTTCTTCCGTTAAAAACTCCTTTTGACGGATCAATGTCATGACTGACACCTTTTTGGCCAATGCTTCTTTTAAGATTTCACCTGCTTTGACGTAACCTATAAGTGGATTGAGGGCGGTAACAATTTGTGAGGTTTGTTCTGCATACTGATGACATTTTTCTGCGTTGGCACGAATACCATCCAGGCATTTTTCTCTTAGAACTTTCATCGTATTAGTTAAAATAGTGGTCGACTCCAAGGAAACTTGGGCCATGATAGGCATCATGACATTGAGTTCTAGTTGTCCTGCCTGCGCACTCATCATCATGGTTTGGTCGTTGCCAATCACCTTAAAACAAACCTGATTTCCCATTTCCAAAATAGAAGGATTAACTTTTCCAGGCATTATACTTGAACCGGGTTGAGTAGACGGTAGTAAAATTTCAGCCAATCCATTGTTTGGACCCGAACTCATTAAGCGTAGATCGTTCATGATCCTAGTGAGCTCAACGGCAATACTGCGAAGGGCGTGAGAATAAATAAGCATTGGAAGTTGAGATTGCATCGAAGCACAGAGGTTGGTGGATAAAGAAAGTTTTTCGTCTTGAAAAAGTATCTTCAATTCTTTGATGATTTCTTGAGGAAAATTTTGTGGAACATTAATTCCTGTTCCTACAGCAGAACCACCAATTCCTAGGACTCGTAAGTATTCTAATGATTGTTCTGAGATCTCGATCAGTTGTATTATGGTATAAGCATAGGCCTTGAATTCTTGACCTAAACGAATAGGAACTGCATCTTGCAAATGAGTTCGCGCTGCTTTTAAGATATGATTGAACTCATCGCCTTTAGTGGAAAAACTTTTTTCTAAAAGTTTTAATTCATGAATCATATCTTTGGCCAAAGTTAAAACCGCAAGTCTCATTGCCGTAGGGTAGGTGTCATTAGTGCTTTGAGACATATTGACGTCATCATTAGGATTAATAGGAAAATAAACTCCGAGACTTCCTCCTCGTGCGAGATTTGCTTGATTGGCAATCACTTCATTTGCATTCATATTTTGTGAAGTTCCTGCTCCCGCTTGATAGGCATCCACAATGAAGTGTTGTTGAAAATTTGTTTCTAGCAATAAATCGACTGCCTTTTCTATGGCCTGACATTTTTCAAGGGGAAGCACCTTACAATGTTGATTGGCGGTGGCGGCGGCCCTTTTTAGAAGGAGATAACTTTTTAACATGGAGATATGCACTTGGGTTCCACTTATAGGAAAGTTTTGTGACGCTCTTAAAGATTGAATACCGTAATAAGCATTTTCAGGGATAGGTAATTCTCCGATGCTATCTTTTTCTATTCGCATAAATCCTCCAAATTACCCCGTACTGTACCTTTCTGCCCCGAGGAAAATGGTTAAGTTGGCCTTATCAGGCTCCTAGTGGATGTATAAGCAAATTACACTCCATTATCTTTGGCTTTCAATTTGCTCTCAAAATAGACAAGAGAATTAATCTCTCATTAAACCAGGAGTACTTTATGAAAAAACTTTTATTCCCTTCAGCTCTGTTGCTGTTTTGCTTCACAGGCGCAATGGCCAATGATCATCATGAAGATCTTCTCTGTGGTAAAGTTGATAAAAAAGAATTCACAGAGAAAATGTCAGATAAAGAAAATAAACTACTTAAGAAGTTAAATCTGAGTAAAGATCAAGAAAACAAAATTAATGAAATTCGGGAAAGTCGATCGGGTCATATTTTTACCCAAGTACAAAAAATTCGTACTGATCATAAACAACTTTTAGCCGCCATTGAAAGTAATGAGTCAGACGAGAAAATTCGTGAGCGTTATAAAGTTTTAGGACGAGATAAATTAGCACTAATGGATGCAAAGTTAGAGCAAACACTTGCCATTCGAGCATCACTCTCTGCTGATCAACGTCGTAAAGCAATAGATGAGATTCACGAAAAAGCTGATGAAATGTGTGACTAATTCAAGGAGAATCTATGAAGCTCATTATATGGATCTTCTTGCTTATGCCATTTTCCTCATTCAGTGCAGAGCTATTTGAACTCAATTACTCTCTCAATACTTCAAATAAAGGAGTATGGGTGTTTGAAAATGTCTACGTACAGGCGGGTGAGGAAAAGCGTTATTTGTCAGGGATTCTCGCTAAAAATTTATGTTCTATTTTAACCACTGGTCAGTCAGAGCAAGAGGCCATAGGTCTTTCTCATCGAAAAGGTGTTCGTAAAAGTTACATCGCTTATTTTGATGACTCAGGAGTAATTACTGAGATGGTGGAAGATTATCATACTGCTTTAGACTCATTTACATGTCAGCTCAAAGATAGGTTCATGAATTATATGAACAAAACAGAGATGTTCACCGGAATATTGTTTGAAGGTCCTTACTTCATATATAAGGATAAGATTTTGCCTCTAAGTACTTATTCTGCCTCTGATGTTCTTATTCTTTGCAAGCATATGGTTGGCCCTCGTAGTCAATTGTTGCAAGTCTTTTATGAGTTTGCGCCTTCTGCTATCTTTGAGTACGAAACAGTTCTTGCCTACGATAGTATGGGCGAATTAGGTTTTTTCTATTATGAAAATTACCAAAACATCATCCTGCAAAAGTTTAAATGTAGTTACGAATAGGGGATCAACATTCTGTTGATCCTTTTCTTCCCCGCCAAAAAAGTCATCCCGAGTATTTTTTGAACGTCTTATTCCATAAAAACATATTTTCTTCGTTATTAGCTTGGCTTGGCCTTTGCAAAAGCGGTTGTCATGCAAAATGTTTTTGCTCATAACAAAGGATGTATTATGAAAATTATTTCTCTAACCACACTGACGTTTACGTTAGCTGTGACGGCCTTAAGCTCAGGTGCTTTTGCTGGCGAACTTAGCTATGCTGATTTTGTTAAAAGTTGTCAGAATCCTGGAGCTTACGGACACCAAAGACCACCTGAAAGTATTAAAATCCAATGTAAGAACGTACTTAAAGGATGGGAGCCAATTGAGGCTGGATCAACCGCTCTGACTGAGTCAAGATGCCTTTCGGCAGAAGTTTTCTCTGATAAATCGCATGTAGCGCTTGAAAATTTTACTGTCGCAGTTCCTGAACTGAATGTAGCCTGTCCTCGCTTCCGCCAAGTTGTGGAAACTTCCCAAATCGAAAAAGCTCTTACTTGTGCCCAAGTTATTGCTGAAACAAGAACACTTAAAGAGATTTGTATTGATGCGATTGATGAAGCGATCGCAGAGAATCCAGATATCGTAACGACAGTTCCTACAGGGGCTATCTATAATTCTTGTTCAGGTTCAACACAAAAACCTTAATCAGTTTCTAATTGTTGGGGCAGGTAAAAAACTGCCCCAATTCAACTTTTAATGTAGGAAGTTATTATGAGAAAAATATTTGGATTATTTATTTTGGCCACCATCGTATCTTGTTCGCCCCAAGAAAAAGAAAAAATTATTTATCGAAACTCAAACGATTTAGTTACGACTCCTGAGGTTCATTCAGAGGTAACAGGAGAATTTGGAGCTCTAACTGTAAGAGAAGGTGAGTTTGTCGGTGACACTAAAATTGTTCCTTGGTCTTCATGGTGGTTTCCGACCAAAGATCGCTATATGTTCGAAAGTTCAAATATTACTCAACTTGCTCCTTTACAAAAATATGATCTCTTTGTGAAAAAGACCCATGATGTTGAGACTAATGCTGCTTTATATGAAGAAAATGAAATTTACGACCCTAGTGAAGTGAATTGGGCAGGTCTATGTCATGCTTGGGCCGTTGCTTCAGTTCTGCACAAAGAGCCGAAAAGTAGTATTACCAGGAAAGACATCACCTTTACCGTCGCTGATCAGAAGGCCCTTCTTCTTAAAAGTTATGAAAACGTATCCGATCTTCAAATATACGGTCGTCGTTATAATGGAAGTTTCAATGACGATTATAATGATATTTATCCTGATCAATTTCATCGATTTGTGCAGGTTTATCTTTTCGAGCGTCATCTACCTTTTCTCATGGACTACGACCCTAGCTTTCCGGTTTGGACTGTACCCGCTTATAACGTTAAGTTCAAAATTGTTAAAGATGGTGAAAACAGTGCTCACGTAAAAGCGTGGATAACTTTGGCCAGCTCATTCGTGGATAGTCCAAACTTTGTGGGAACAAAAAAGACAACAAAATATTATGAATATAAATTAAAAGGAACTTGGGAAGGCGGAGAACTACGAGTTTCGAGTTCTGAATGGATGAATGATGCTGTTTATGATCATCCTGACTTCTTGATTGGTTATCCAACAAAAGTGAAACGTGCTTCTTTAAATAAAGGTCTAGACATCGCGATGATTAATGAAATCGTGGGAGAAGATTATGTCAAGGCTGAATAAAGGCTTACGAGCTTATATTATAATCAGTTTTATTTTTATGGCTTCTGTGAACGTTCTGGCAGAGGATCAAGATGGTGAGACTCTCTGGACTTCCTACAAACTCCCTCAAGAGAAGATTGTCGATCTCTTTAGTCGTTTTCAGGTTTTGGCAAAACCTCTTTTGGGGGAGCCTTATTCTCTGAATCATGCCACTAAGAGTGGAAGTTATATTAACGATGGCAGTAATAACTTTAGATTATTGTTAAAAGCTTTTCCTGAGTATACGAAAACCTTAGATCATATTTTTGAGATTGAAACAGCGATGTTGCAACAAAGTCAGTCTCGAACCCAAGCGTGGTCTTATCATGCTTTTCCTTTGTATCGAGGTGGTCTGGCGGAAAGAGAAAGTTTCACAAATTTACTCGATGAATGGAAAATTTTTTTTGAAGAGTATAGACAAAACCTTCCTCAAAGTTTGATCGCGAGAAATGAAATAGACTCGCTTTCCACCTTAGAGAAGTATGAATATCTAGTAGGAAATAATTCTTTTCCTATGACCAAATTGCAATGGATGGAAGGTCAAAAGTATCATGAGAGTTACGGTGAAGTTCCTCAGTGGATTGGCTTCTGTCATGGAACCGCTCCCGCTACGCTAGTTGTGGCAAGACCAGAGAAAGCGATTCGCTTGAAATCTTATAATCAGTTGCACGATATAACTTTTTACCCGTCGGATATTAAGAAACTAGCTTCCTATGCATGGGCCGTTACGGGCGGTCCTACTGCACTTATGGGAAATCGTTGCGGCAGTGTGGTTCAGCCTGGGGTTCGACCAGGAGCCAATTGTTTAGATGCTAACCCTGGAGCTTTTCATCTGGCGACTATCAATTTATTAGGAATTCATAAGCAACCATTTATTATTGACTCTTCGGCTGGATACGAAGTGTGGAATCGTCCCATTGTTTCTTATCGTTATAGTTATTTTAAACCTGGTACTCATCGTTTAGTGAGAAATCTACAGCAAGCTTTAATCTTGAAAAAAGATTATATGCAAGATCCTTATGCAATATATCGCGCCCCCCAAACTCACCAGTTAGTGGGGGTATGGATGGAGCTAACTTACGTCAGTGGTGTTCCTTCAAATACAAATACAAGTAATGGTCCAGAGCAGGATATGTTGAGTAAAATTGCTTTTCGTTATGATCTTGAATTAGACGATAAAGGTGTGATCATTGGTGGCGAATGGCAAGATGTATCTCACCCAGATTTTCTTTGGGTCATTGGAAATAATGATACTCCTCGTACTGTTCAGGATTACATCATCGGAAGCGGATTACTTTCCTATAATGGGAAAAATCCGCTTCCAGATAATGTAGCGAAACAAGCTTCTCTTGCTGGTCTTAAAGGGGAGGTACTTTATTCCATCGTAGAAGCAATGCTTCGATTATCGAAGAACGAAGTTATTGACAGTTCTCCAAACTAGCGACGACGAGATCTGGGGAAGAATTTCCGCCAGATCCTGGGGACGGATCAGGTGTAATGACAGAGCCATTATTACCCGCTGATCCGAATTCATAAAGAGTCACGTTCGTTTGTGTTTGAATGATACTTATTATTTTGTTCATCGGCACTCCACCGTTCATCGCCGGACTAGAAGAGGTTGCAGGTGAGCCGGTGTTGTGAATGGCGATAACTTGATGGGTGTCCTCAGAAAAAATAGGGCTTCCAGAAGAGCCTCCAAGAGTGTCGGCGTCGTGGTTAATACTGGAAGTTTTCGACTGAAGTATCACGCCAAAGCTAAGGTACTTATTCACGACACAGCGTGGATCTGTATAGTAGTCACAGTTTTCTTGCACCAAATAGATAGGAGCATTGATCACTGGTTTGACATTATTAAGACCTACCCAACCGTACTTGAGGCCAGGGGAGCCAGTACATTTGACCAGCGTGAAGTCATACACCGCGCTGGTCATTATGAACTGATTACAAGAAAAAGATTCACGGGCGCCACTTGCATTACGGAAGAGGGCTGTCGCGTTCGCAGCTGCAGAGCTAGAGCCGATGCAGTGATTGTTGGTCATGAGAGTATCAGCATTGATAAGAAATCCTGTGCAGGCAGCGAGCATGGCAGGAATTTTTACTTGGGCGACAGTACTTTCATTAATATCTTGTTGCTGACCATTGGTATTTGTAAAAAGAATCCAATCATTGGAACCGATCATAATTCCATTAGATTGTGATGAGGGAACAGTACATGATTTCGCTTCTGTTGTTGTGTCGTCTTTATCGCATGAACAGAGGAAAATAATAAGATTGAGGCAAATTATTTTGCATAATAAATTCATAACACACTCCTTGTGGTACAAAAAAATATGAGAGTATTTTTTTGGAATAAAAGGAATTTAACGTAATAATAAATTTTGTGCCATAGAAATATCGCTATGCAAGAGACTCAAGTAAATGTTTAAAAACCAAATAATTTGGTTAAAGAAAAAGTGAAGGAATCGTTTAGTTAGGAATAAAATCATTTTAGAGTTAGGAATAAATTTATACTCACTATTTTCAGAGTAAAAGATTAGTAAAGA
Organism: Halobacteriovoraceae bacterium; assembly: GCA_040377495.1. Lineage (GTDB taxonomy): Bacteria > Bdellovibrionota > Bacteriovoracia > Bacteriovoracales > Bacteriovoracaceae > JBEIOQ01. Next base: position 5,262 of record JBEIOQ010000039.1, on the reverse strand, counting down.
AAGTGGTCTAACTTATAGAAAAGGTAAATATTTTAGTTGGTAAAACTGATTGAAACTAAGAGAAGTAAAGAATTCGGTTAATTATATTTTTTTGTATCTTCTACGTAACAGGGAAGCTATACAGTGCTTAAAACTTACAATATCTAACATTAAACTTTTAAAAAGGTCGCTAGCAATGAATTCAGTTAATAAATTTGAAATGCAAAACAAGCAAATGTCCTTTGATCAGGTTTTCTCTCAAGCAGAAATCTGCAAAGTAGAAGCAAGAAATCCTATTATCGGAGTAAGCCCAAAATTTGTATTAGCTTTACAATTAGCACGGAAATGCTCCACCTGTTCTTCTAATGTTTTCATTGGTGGAGAGAGTGGAGCGGGAAAAGAGGTCTTTGCAAAATATATTCATGAAACCAGCCATCGTAAAAATGGGCCTTTCATTGCGATCAATTGTTCCGCTATTCCTGAAAATCTTTTAGAGTCAGAATTATTTGGTCACGCCAAGGGCGCTTTTACTGGTGCTAATGATAAAAAAGTAGGTTTATTTGAAGAAGCTGAAAATGGAACTTTGTTTTTAGATGAAATTGGAGATCTATGCCTCAGCCTCCAAGCGAAACTTTTAAGAGTACTCCAGGAGAAAAAAATTAAAAGAGTTGGGGAAAATCAATATCGATCTATTAATTGTAGAATCATATCTGCCAGCCATAAAAATTTAATGACGGAAGTGAATGAGAAAAAGTTTCGTGAAGATTTATATTTTCGTTTAAATGTCATTCCTCTTAATGTTCCACCTTTGAGAGAAAGACCGGAAGATATTATGCTTCTCGCAGATTTTTTTCTTAATAAATTTATTAAAGAAAACAAATGTGGATCAAAATACTTCGCTGACGAAGCCAAGACTTATATACAGACTAATCCTTGGAGAGGAAATGTGCGTGAGTTAGAAAATGCAGTGGAAAGGGCGGTCATTCTTAGTTCTGGACCAGTAATTCATCGCTTAGATTTTGAAGTTAACTTTGGTACAGAGGCTTTAAGTAAAGTTACCACGGTGTCAGATCGTGCTTTTACCATGAGCTATTCAGGCCATCTTCCCTCTTTGTCAGATGTGATACATAGCTATATTGTTTTTGCGGTTAATACTAACAACGGTGCTCGTGACAAAACGGCCAAAGACATCGGCATTGATCGAAAAACACTTTATCGTCGTCTTGATTTGGCTTAATTGTTCATCATTCCCTTCCTGTTCTCTTTTAAAATTCACCTTAACTAGCTTTAAGGTGAATTCAATTTATGTGACTAATTCACTCCACTGCCTTGAAATCCTAGGGAAGAATAGTTGATCACTCTCATTGCTTGTAAAAGATCATGCATCTATGGGGCGAACACCCCATAGACTGCAGTAAGTAATTAGTTATATGATTTCTTTAAATAATATAGGGAATTCTGTGACAAGCAAAAAAATGAATCATTCAAAAAAAACAAAAAATTTGAAGCATTTGAAAGAAGCTATTGTCCGTAAAACTCTCGAAAAGGAACTCAAAGAGTGGAAGCAAAAATATAAAAATTTATTGAGTGAAAAGCTAATCGCGCAGCAATTTTCACAAACGTTACTAGTTCAACAAGAAGAGGATCGCAAAATTATTAGTCGTGAACTTCATGATGAAATAGCCCAAATATTAACAGGCATTAATTTCGAACTCGCTTCATTGATTAAAGAGTCTTCGGGGAGTGCAAAGAAACTTCAGACGAAGATTATTGATACACAAAAATTAGTCATTGACTCAGTGGAGATCATTCATCGTTTTGCTAGAAATTTACGTCCATTGATTTTGGATGATTTAGGTTTAATTGATGCCTTAGAGTCCTATATCAGAGATTTCAGTAAGCGAACTTCGATAATAGTACAATTTAAAAAAGATGTGAGGCCATTACAAATTCAAGAAAATAAAAAGACCGTCATTTATCGAGTCGTCCAAGAGTCACTCACCAATATTGAAAAACATTCACAGGCGACGAAAGTCTCTATTATTTTGAGACAGATAGAAAATAAAATCCAATTGAGAATTCACGACAATGGTAAGTCATTCTATCAAGGGAAGTTAAAAAAAATTGGTAAAAAAAATGGCATTGGTATAATCGGAATGAGTGAAAGAGTGAAGAACGTCCATGGAGAGTTTGATTTTAGTTCAAGGAAAAGTGAAGGAACAATAATAACGGTCTCTCTACCTATCGACAAAAAAATTAAGAAATGAAACAAAGTAATAACAAAATTACGGTCCTTCTTTGTGAAGATCATAAGATCGTAAGAAAAGGACTTCGAGCACTTTTGTTATATGAAGATGATATTGTTGTTGTGGGGGAAGCAGAGGATGGATTAGAGGCGATTAGGTTGGCTAAATTCCACCAACCGATGGTGGTAATGATGGATCTCGCTTTGCCTAAGCTCAATGGTATGGAAGCGGCAAAAGAAATTCTCAAGTTTAACCCTGAAATAAAGATCATTGCTGTTACTGCTCATACCGAAGATGGATATATTGAGAAGGCCCTCGCAGCCGGGATTTCAGGTTATGTGATAAAGCAATGTTCTCCTACTTCATTGGTTGAATCACTGAGAGAAATAAGGAAGGGGAATGAATTTTATAGTCCCTCAATTTTAGAGCGTATTAATTTTTTTAAATCTAAGGATCTAAAAAAGAAGACAGAAAAATCGAAGAGTTCAGAATTAAGTTTTAGAGAAGCACAAGTTCTCCAGCTCATTGCTGAAGGAAAAGCTAACAAACAAATCGCCATTGAACTCCATATCAGTATCAAAACAGTAGAGAAACACCGACAAAGCTTGATGAATAAGTTATCAATACACGATACCGCTGGTCTTACTCGCTATGCAATTTCAGAGAATATAATCGAGAATGTTCTTCCTCTTGAGAAAAAATAATAAGCTTAAATTTTCTTAAATGTTCCTATAGAAAACTTTTTTATAGGAACCATGTTTTTATGTATCAACAATAGAAAGTTAGAGCTATAAGGACCTTACTTTCAAATGTAAGACAAAAAGGGTAATAATGAGTTTAATAAAAAAAATAAATAATAAAAATATTGATGAGTCTCAATTGTCTTTTCATCAAACCTTTGAAAAAGGTCATATTCAGCCAGAGAAAAAAATTAAAAATACGATTATTGGAGTAAGCCCTAAATTTGTTAGTGCTTTAGAGTTGGCGAAAAAATGTTCTGCTAGTCTAACTAATATTTATATCGGTGGAGAAAGTGGTGCTGGCAAAGAAGTGTTTGCAAAATATATCCATGAGATAAGCCCGAGACGAAATGGCCCTTTTGTTGCGATCAACTGTTCTGCCATTCCAGATGGTTTGTTGGAGTCAGAACTATTTGGTCATGCTAAGGGATCTTTTACTGGAGCCTTTGAAAAGAAAGTTGGTTTATTTGAGGAGGCTGAGAACGGAACGCTTTTCTTAGATGAAATTGGTGATCTTTGTTTGAGTCTACAGGCGAAACTGCTAAGAGTTTTACAAGAAAGAAAAATCAAACGTGTAGGAGAAAATCAATATAGATCAATTAATTGTCGGATTATTTCTGCTAGTCACAAAAATATTTTAGCTGAGGTTGATGCCAAAAGATTTAGAGAAGATTTATATTTTCGTTTAAATGTTATTCCGATTCATATCCCACCCTTAAGAGAAAGGCCTGAAGATTTAATGCTGCTTTCTGAGTTTTTTCTTTCCAAGTTTTCGAAGCAGAATGATTGTAGCTTAAAAGTGTTCACGGCAGAAGCACGTAATTACCTTCAAACCAATAAATGGAGAGGGAATGTCAGAGAACTAGAAAATGCAATTGAACGCGCGGTAGTTCTTAGTGCAGGCCATTCGATTACATCCGAAGATTTTGCAGCGATGACGAAACATGAATTTAAAAAAAGTATATATCCTACCTCAGACCATGCTTTTACTATTAGTTGCTCTGGTGGTCTTCCTTCTTTAGATGATGTCATTCATCGTTATGTCACCTTTGCCGTCAAAGAAAATGATGGAGCCAGAGATAAAACGGCGAAGGATATTGGGATTGATCGAAAAACCCTTTACCGTCGCTTAGAGACTGTTTAGTATTCCTAATTCATTTTTTCAGCCGTAATTAAAACCATCTTAGATTGAATTAAAGATGGTTTTTTTTACATATATTTTGGTACTTATTATTTCTTTTCATCCATTTTTTCCACTTGAGTCCATTTTTTCCATTGCATTTGAGGCGAAAATCCTCTCCAACAGTTTCATCCTCAAATCTAACGGGGAATAAATACTGGCATGACCATTGCAGTAGCATTAGATAAATTTTTAATTTGGAGGAACACATGGATTTAGAAAATGTTCTAACATTTACAATGGCCCTTACAATTTATCTTTGTTTGCTCATTGTGAGATAGTTTTTTTATAAATGGAGATTGGAATGAAAATGAAGAAGAAAATGGATTGTTTTTTGAGAGGATTTATCAACCCAATTGGTTGGAACAGTGAAGGTCAAGTGAAGGAGTTTAGTATCTACACACAGGATGAAGAAGATATTATTTTAAAGGGTGACGACATTAAGAATTATTTTAATATTTTTAAAAACCAAGAAGTCATTTTGGGAGGATCATTCTTGTCTTCCAAATCAGAGGCTCGAGTTTTTGCAGTGATAAGCACTAAACCATTACATTAATTTTAGTTTGGAATTTTATATGAACCAGGCAACGATAACCTTTTTAATATTAGGTCTGAGCACTTATCTATTGGGGGCGTATAGCCTCATCGGATTTTCGATGGAAACGGGTAAGATCTGTGCTGTTGTTTTATTGTCTTATGCAGGGTTGACCTTTCTCTATTCTTTGTTTTGGGGAAAGAAATCAAAATTGAAAGATTTTCGAAAAAAATAGGAGGAATAGTGGAAGTTATTATCGAATTGTCGAATATTCTCACATTAACGCTTGGTCTGACATTCTATCTTTGTTTGGTTTTATTAGTTGCTTAAGGAGTCTCTATGAAAACACTTGTATTTTTGTTCTATTTTTTTACTTCGCTGAATTCCGTAGCGGGAGATTGTATAGATCCCACCAAGGCCATGGCCAACCATAAACAATGGTTGCTACAGCATAATACTGTTGGTCTCCATTTAATAAAGCTTTGTGGTGATCAGACCAAACTTCAAATTATTAACATTAAAAATGCTCACCAATTCCAAAATAAGACACCCCAAAAGGTAGGGGAAGTGATTATTACTTAC
>JBEIOQ010000110.1:0-8193 GCA_040377495.1 Halobacteriovoraceae bacterium | reverse complement strand
GGTATTAGTGATTTACTGGCTTATTATCAAATCCCTGTCGCGGGTAAACATGTGGTGATTATTGGCCGCAGTATGATTGTGGGAAAGCCCATATCACTTTTGATGAGCGCTCAAAATGCAACCGTCAGTCTGTGTCATTCTCAAACGCAAAACTTAAAAGAACTAACTCGTAATGCAGATATTCTAATCGTTGCCATTGGAAAGGCTAAATTTATTACGAAAGACTATATTAACCCAGCTAAGCATACAGTAATTATCGATGTCGGCATGAATTTCGATGGCAGTGCTCGCTGTGGTGATGTGGATTTTGAAAATGTTAGTCCTATAGCAGAAGCCATCACTCCTGTACCTGGTGGAGTTGGTCCTTTAACCATTCTCTCTCTTGCAAAAAATTTAATTAAAGCATGTGAAGGTATATCATGAGTTATTTTGCTAAATGTTTTCTCACTAATACTCGTGTCATCACTGCGGAACTGGCACCTCCAAAAGGAGCGGATCTTTCCGAATTCATGAAAAATGCGGCCATCTTAAAACCCTTTGTAGATGCGGTAAACGTTACTGACAACCAACGCTCAGTTTTGCGTCTTTCTAGTTTATTTGCTTCCCATGCCTTAAAACTGATTGGAATTGAACCTATTATGCAGATGACTTGCCGTGATCGAAATGCTTTGGCGATTCAATCTGATCTTCTTGGAGCAAACTCGCTCGGGATTAAAAATATTTTATGCCTCACTGGAGACCCTATTCGTGTAGGAGATCATCCTGAATCTAAATCTGTATTTGAATTTAATTCTGAAGGTCTGATCAAAACGGTCAGAGGATTAAATCAAGGAGAAGCTGCATCAGGAGTAAAAATTAACTCCCAAACTGATTTCTTTATTGGAGCTGTGGCCAACCCTTCTGTTATTGCACTGGAAAAGGAATGCGAAAAAATGGCCCGTAAAATTGAAGCGGGAGCTAAATTTTTTCAAACCCAACCTGTTTACGATATGAATCAATATGAAAAGTTCACACGTCTAACTCCCCGAGGAGCTAAAGTACTCATGGGAGTTTTGGTGCTTAAAGGACCTAAAATGATTGAATTCTTAAATAACAATGTGGCAGGAGTTAAAGTTCCTGATGAAGTGAAAAAACGTTTCATTAGTGCACACGAGAAAGGTAAAGAATTCCTAGAAGAAGAAAGTATTACTCATGCAGCAGAGCTGGCTAAAGTTTATTATAAAAATGGTGATGGTATTCATTTAATGTCGATTCAACGCGAAGACCTTATCCCTCGAATTATTAAACGTATGAAGGAAATTTAATATGGAACTCAAGCGAACGCACCTTTATGACCAACATGTTAAACTCAAAGCGAAGTTAGTTCCTTTTGCTGGCTGGGATATGCCAGTTCAATACAATAATCTGAAAGAAGAAGTGTTGGCAGTTAGAAATAATGTGGGAATGTTTGATGTCTCTCATATGGGTGAATTTTGGGTGAGAGGAAAACAGGCTTTGGATTTTGTGGACCACTTGGTAACCAATGATATTAAAAATGCTGAAACCAACAAGGCGATCTACTCTCCCTTATGCCGAGAAGATGGTACGGTCATTGACGATTTAATCGTTTATAAACTTGCTGCTGATAATATTCTTATTTGTGTAAATGCTTCTAATATTGAAAAAGATTGGCAATGGATTCTGTCACAAAAAGGAACATTCCAGTGTGAACTGAGCAATGAATCAGATCACTACTCTCTTATTGCTCTGCAAGGACCTAAAGCGGATAGTATATTAAAGAAGATTGGTTTACTTACCAATGATGTTAATTTTGTTTACTACTCTGCCAAAGAATTTCCTTACCAAAACGAAAAAGTCATCATTGCGCGCACTGGCTATACTGGTGAAGACGGGTTCGAACTCTTTTGCAGTCATAAAATGGCCAACACTCTTTGGGAAAAATTCTTAAGTTTAGGTGTTACACCTTGTGGTTTAGGAGCTCGTGATGTTCTACGCCTTGAAGTTTGTTACCCTCTTTACGGACACGAACTGAATGATGAAGTTACTCCGCTTGATTCAAGTCTTAAGTGGACTGTAAAGATGAATAAGACTCAATTCATTGGCAAAGACGCTCTTGCTAAGTACCAACCACGCTTCCAATTAGTGAAATTGAATTTAGAGAAGGCCATTCCTCGTCAAGATTATTTGATTGAGAATAGCGAAGGCCAAGTCATTGGAAAAGTCACTTCAGGAACGATGTCAGTCGTAACAAATTCTGGAATTGCCTTGGCCCATATCCATACAAATCTCTACCCTAAAGACGAAATCTTTAATATAGTGATCCGCGACAAGCGATATAAAGCGACCCTAACTAAAAAACCTTTTGTAACTGGAGGACATAAATAATGAGCACTTCTATTCCTAACAATCTTCAATACACAGTTGAGCATGAGTGGACACAAATCAACGGTGATGTTGTTGTGATTGGAATCACAGATTTTGCCCAAAGTTCTTTAGGTGACATCGTATTTATGGAACTACCTGAGATTGGTCGTAAACTTAACAAAGGTCAAGCCTTTGGCGTAGTGGAATCAATTAAATCAGTGAGTGATCTTTACGCACCTGTTTCAGGTGAAGTGATTGAAATGAATGCTGACCTAGTTAACTCACCAGAAAAATGCAACAAAAGTCCTTATGAGTCGTGGATGATTAAAATTAAATTAAGCAATCCAAGTGAAGTAAAAGATTTATTGAGTGCAGATAAGTATCAAGAGCACATTAACAATGCCCATTAATTTCCTAAAGCAAGTCTTTTTTTAAGAAAAATGGCCTCAACTGAGGCCATTTTTTATTTAGCAAGCGATAAAATTTTTTTAGAGAGTAGAAATTTTTCTTAAAAAATTACCTATTAATTAAATCAACCTTTACAGTTGTAGGTTTCTACACCATACTCGCGGAATCCCAAAAAACAGTGAAATTGATTTTTCATATATAGTAAGGAACTAAGCTGTAACATGGAATCCATTCAGATTTTAAATACTGCTATCATAAAAAGCAAAGAGAAGAAGATCGATCGTACATACGAATCAAGACTTCAAGATCTATGTAAGAGCCCAGCACTAAAAGCAATTAACAAAGCCATTAGCCAACTCTCTGAAGAAGAGAAAATTTCTCGTGATCAAGCTTCATTAATGGTGGTGGAAACATTACGTGAACTAGATAGCATTTGGAATGACTACGTCATTATGGAAGGTCTAGACCGTTTAAAAACATTGTTAAAGCAAACAAACGCGAATTAGCCCTTAACCACAAAACCCCATTCAATTGTTGCAACACCATTTTTCACCATTCCAGATGGTGGGTTAGGAAACGGGCCAGCTTTATTAAAAGATTCAACAGCAGCATCATCTAATTCTTTTATTCCAGAAGCACCTACAACTTTCACATTCACAATCTCACCTTGCTCATTAATATCAACAGTAATCGAGGTGATTAAGTTTTCTGAAGCTGGTAAACGGCGTCCACTAGTATAAATGGCCTTCGCTTTTTCACGAATTGAATTTCCCCAAAACTGTTCAAGTTTTTGGCGAATACGGTGGTAGAAACCATAGTACTTAAATTCTGTAGTATTAAGATGGGTAAAATCCCCCAGGGGAACTGTTTCAATAAAATCATTATTGGAACTTAAACCACGTGAATTTTTATCACCTTGTTTAACTCCCAACTTCGCAGTATGAGCAGCTGCTGCTTTTTGAACTGCTTCTTCCATACTGGACTGATCCATCGCTAAATCGTTGAGATTAACTTTTTTGGCTGTGCCAATCGCATTTGGTACTGCTTGAGCTGTAACTTTATTAATAGCCTTCGTGATCTCTTGAATTTTATCACCATTAAGTGTTCCGGTTTTTTCTCCCTGAGCTGCTTTATTAAAAGTATCAATTTTAGCGGCAATAGTTTGACGATCATAACTTTGATCTTTTTCTCCTAGATAACGTGAGTTTTCTGGCTTCACTTCATTACCGCTTAATTCATTATTCACAATTTGTTTTTTAGCTGCTGAGGTCTTCGCTGCGGTAGAAGCCTTCATTGCTTCTTTGATTTTTTCAATATCTTCTACTGTAACTTCGACATAATCATTCGGAGTCATCGGCGCTGGCGCATCGAAGTTAATTTTTAATTGAATAAAAAGCAAGTGAACGATGAGAGAGAGGACTAAGCCTATCTTTAAGCGTTTATTGCTAATAAGGGTCTTCTCATCCATGCAGAAACTCCTCAAGCTATGGTTGTCTAACTTATCGGCAGTCGTGTCAGAGAACTGTACATAAAATTGGCAGGCCTATTACTAGACCTGCACTATCCGTTAATTATAGCATTGTTCAAGAAGGCAAATCGGGCATTATTGATTTTGGTAGTAATCTTCATCATCTAGGATAACTTTACCTGGATTCTTAGGCTCGGAAGTATCAACATTGACGGGATTTATTGTGCCAGGTTCAGTTCCCTGAGCAAAAACCTCAATAAAAGAGCGGTCTGTGGCACGGGAAAGTTTCCCCGTATCACGGTTAATGGCCAAACTTACAACCCCCTCAGGAACAGCGAATTCTCTCTCGCCATATTTTTTTAAGGCCTCTTTCATGTAGCCAATCCACACAGGGAGAGCGGCTTTACCACCTGTCTCACCATAACCAATAGGTTTGTTGTTATCAAATCCCATCCATACACCCGCAACTAAATTAGGAGAGAAACCTGTAAACCAAGCATCAACATAATTATTGGTTGTTCCTGTTTTACCAGCGATATTAGATGAGAGTCCTCGGGCTGCAGTTGCTGTACCAGATGTCACAACACCTTTAAGTAGATTCACCATAATATAAGCAAGTCTAGGATCATAAACCTGTAAACCACCTAAGTTCTGGAGAAAAACATTTTTTTCTTCTACTACCGGAGCAGCATTGACTCCAGGAGTTTCTTCTTTCTTAGCTAGTTCAATATTTTCTCCCAAGGTATAAGCATTTCCATTTTTATCTTTAATCGACACAATCGACTTATAGTGAATTTTTCTTCCTCCATTAGGAAAGATTGAGTAGGTTTGTACCAAATCTAAAAGCGTAATACCAAATGACCCCAAAGCTAGAGATAGATCTGGAGCTAGTTTGGCCTTAATTCCAAAACGAGTAGAAAAATCTGTGATTTTTTTGATCCCAACATCTTCAGCCAATTTAATCGTAGTGACGTTTCGACTTTGCTCTAATGACTGACGAAAAGTTATAGGTCCCTTAAATTCTCCATCATAATTTTTTGGTTTCCACGCCAAAACATCATCTGCTCCTGCCAGAGCTTGAGGGGAATCCATTAAAATGGAAGCTGGATTATAGCCGTTCTCTAAAGCAACACCATAAATAATTGGCTTAAAGCATGATCCAGGTTGGCGTTCTGCTTGAATCGCATGATTAAATTTAGTTTTCTCAAAGTCACTTCCCCCCACCATCGTCACAATTTTTCCCGTGGTTGGCTCCATCGCTACGAAAGCACCTTGAACAATCGGATCCTGCTCTAGTGAGGCAACGATATAACTTTGTTTCTTTAAGAAATCAATTAAGCGGTGATCTTTTAACTTCTTTTTAGTTTCAATATCAAGAGCATCATAACCATTACCATTTACATTTTGAACGGCAACTTGAATGACATCTCCTTTCTCTACAATTGAAGAAGGTTTTGTAACAAATGGGAAATACTTTGGAACTTCGTCCGTATAACGTTCATGGGCCCATTTAAATTGTTCATAGGGAATTATACCTGCAGCTCCACCAATACTAATAAAAATTAAACGTGAATTATCATCGACAGATTTCACCACAGCTTCCAACATCTGTCCGGATTTCAAATTCTTGATAAAGGAGTCCTGTAACACATTTCCTAAAACCATATTGGGAGGTAATTTAGCAGATAAAGCATTCAGTGAAGTAAAATCAAGTTTTGATTGTGCATAAACTGATAGCTCATATTCAATTGTTCCATCAGGTTTAAAATCAAAGTAGGCAGAGGTTTTAGAGATGTAATCTTTTTTATACTTCTCTTCATAGGCTCGGATCAATTCATCACTTGGAATATTTTTTATGGGGCCACTGAAACCTTGACGTTTGTCTAATTCTCGTAATCCCTTCACAAGTTCATCTTCGGCTTTCTTTTGTAAGTTGTAATCCAGTGTTGTAACAACTTTAAAGCCATCATTTAAGATTTTGTCGAACCCAAATTTATCCATTAAGCGCTGTCTTACCCAGTCCGTGAAATAGGCTCCTACAGGCTGACTAATTTCTCTCGTCATTAATCTAACAGTTTCTTTTAATGCCTTTTCGTATTCTTCTTTGGTAATTTTTTTAGTCTCATACATTCGTCTTAAAACGTAATTCTGTCGAGTTTTTGCGAAGTGAGGATTGTTATAGGGAGAATATTTCCCCGGAGCAACTAGAAGTCCTGCAATTAGTGCTGCTTCTGAAATAGTCGCTTCTTTTAAGTCTTTATTAAAGTAGCCACGAAAAGCTGTTTTAATCCCATAGTAACCACCACCGAGGTAGACTTGATTCAAATATAGAAATAGAATTTCATCTTTTTTTAATTTTTTTTCAATTCTTTGTGCCAGCAAGAAATCTTTTATTTTACGTGTGACACTTTTTTCTTTTGTTAAAAGCAAGGATTTGGCTACCTGTTGAGTAATCGTTGACCCACCTTGAACGAATTTTCCTGCCTTCAAGTTCGCAAACATAGCGCGTACCACACCCATGTAGTCTACACCCTGGTGATTATAAAAATTATCATCTTCGGCTGAAAGAAAGGCATCGATAACCATTTTAGGAATTTCTTCCATTTTCACAATTTCACGCTTTTCACTATAAAGTTCTAATAACACTTTTCCATCACTAGAATAAATTTGTGAGGCAATAGGTGGTTGATAATCAGCTAAACTAGAAATTTGAGGCAGGTCCATTGAGACATACATAAAAAGACCAACAATAGACAAGATTCCAAGTCCTGCCAGCATAATAATGCCTAATATAAAACGCATCATACCCTTCATGGAGCTTCTACCTTTTCTTGCACATATTGATTCAATTTTTTCACGAGTTCATGGCCATAAACTTTGGCTACCGGGTTATTTTTTTGCCAAGACTGACTACGATCAAGCTCTGAAGGAGTATATTTCATTGAAATATACAGATCCGATTGTTTTTTCGCTGCTCGACTGGTTTCTGTTAGTGCTAACATTAGATGCTTTAAAGCCTGATCATTAGATGACAATTTATTATTTTGAGCGAGTACATCTACTGAAGCCCAAATTTCACCTTCATTTTTCTGCAATTCAATCTTTAATGATTTATAATTTTTCTCTAGTTGCTCCAAACTTTGATTTAAGCCTAATGAAGCCAACAGTACCTGAGCTACATTTCCATCTCTTATCCACTCATAGCCACTGTCTTTCCATATCGGTATTGAAAGCTCTATATCTAATTGGTTAAAATCGATGCGAGAAAAATTTGTATTAATAAAATCCGTAATTTCTTTTTTCCATGCAGTGGAATAGACCTTTGTATCTTGATCCATGTGTTGCAACAATTTAAAAAGCTCCCATTCAACCAATGAAGATTTTTTTAACTTAGCATAAAGAGCTGCTATTAGTCCTCCGAACTCCACACCAGAAAGGCTTTTAACCTTTAGACGATTTTTTTCTAAGCTTTTGAACAGACCGACGTAACTAAAAGTATTATATAAACCTGGCCCAAGATGAAGATTGATATGTGACTTTTTATTTTTCTTTCTATATACATTTTCACTTGTGGTAGCGCCGCTTTCCTCTTCCGTTTCCTCTTGAATTACTGGAATCTCTCCCGAATTTGGAGTGGCAGTCGCTCCAGTAGAGGAATGATTTTCTGAATTCGAAAGTTCTTTATCTTTTGAATTAGTGGAACAAGCAGTTAACAGAATTACAAGTACACAAAGTGTGCAAATTTTAAGCATTATTTTTTCTTTTGTATCGATCAACTAGGGTTTATAACTCTTCTTCTTTCAGACCGTCAGTGAGTAACTTTATTGTCGTGTCTGCAGTTGAAATGGATTGCTTCCAATCTGTCTATAAGTTGATACCGTCCTCGGATTTTGGTACACTGTCGGCCAAGGGTCAGTTTGCATCTGCGATGTGCTGGCCACTTTGTGGGGGGG
>JBEIOQ010000085.1:0-11015 GCA_040377495.1 Halobacteriovoraceae bacterium | reverse complement strand
AGCACTTACGACTCTTCTTTTTGGATGCTCAAGTACTAAGAAAAGCCAAAAAAATGCAGAGCCATCTCAAGTAGTCACTTCGCAAGAAAAACCAATTTTCAGTATCAGCCGCACCTTCGATGCAGATGCAAAGTCTATCTTCAAGATGTGGATTAAGCCTAATAGTTATGTAAAGTGGATGGGACCAACTGGTGCCAAGATGTCATTTGTAAAAACAAACATTAAAGCAGGTGAATCTTCTCGTTGGAAAATGACTACACCAGATGGGTTAACTAAATTTGGAGAATTACATTACAAAATGATTAGTTCTCCTGATCTTTTGATCTATGTTCAAAATTTTTGTGATGAAAAAGGTAATCTGACAAAACTTCCGATGAACAAACCTTATCCCAATTACCTTATTATGAGAGCAACGATGGATGAGATTGCACCTAAAAAAACAAATCTGACAGTAACCTGGGAAATTTTTGGAGCAGCTACAGAAGAAGAAAACCAGACTTTCAATTCGATGAAACCTTTTATGGCCACAGGTTGGGGACAGTCCTTTGATAAACTCGCTGAGCTACTGAAAAAATAAATTAAAAATAAAAAAGCCACCATGCGGTGGCTTTTTTAATATGGTGGGCGTTGAGGGGCTCGAACCCCCGACATCTACCTTGTAAGGGTAGCGCTCTACCAGCTGAGCTAAACGCCCGAAATTGTTCGACTCTTGGTAATGAGGAGGACATCTTAAAATGTCTCAAAAGGAGTGTCAACGAAATCGTTCAAAAAGTTTAACTTTTAGCTGCTTTTAGGGGCTAAATCCCACATTGGAATAGGGTTAGGGCCTGACTTAAAACTGGCGTCGGCTTTTCCAAAGGATTGGTACGTTGCTGCTTCCTAATCTCATTTAAAGTCCAAGCGCGCCGGGATTTAAGACAGCGAAATAGCTTTTCATTTCTTCTTTTTTTATTCCCCAAAGCAATCGTCACTCCTTCAATTTTTATATCCGGAGTAATGCCGATAGTTTCAATTTTTTCACCACTAGGTCTTTTACCAATCTCATTTACATACAAAAGCTCAACATCACTGTGACGATTCAGATAAGGAACTTCAGGATGAGAATAAGCATGGGTCAGGCTGGTTCCTTTACCAAAAGTCGTCTCACCAATAATGATCGCCCGTTCATGATCTTGTAATGCTGCCGCTACATATTCGCTGGCAGAAGCAGTTAGTCGACTGACTAAAACCACCATCGGTGTTGTGCTATCTAAAAAGCTTTCTTCTTCTGTATACTCTGAACGAACACTGACTATCTCATCTGGCCTTCTTAAATCTTCTTTAAGTAATGATTCTTGAAACAATAAGGTTTTTGGCGGGAGAAAAAAACTAGAGAGACACTTCAACGCCTTTTCACTCCCTCCTGTGTTCACTCTTAAATCCAAAATAATTCCGTCATAAGGTTTTTGCTTTAACAGAAAACTTGAAACGCGATGGCAAAAATCACCATCATAAAAAGCGTTCACATAGAGATGAAGGATGTTTTTATTACCACTCAATCGTTTCACTGCTTCAATCGGAGAAACGATAAATGATTTTCTTTCTACCTGGATGGTCTCTTGTCGTTTTCCTCTTTGAACTAATAGACTGACTTTCGTTCCTTTTTCTCCTCGTAAACGGGGAATGATTTTAAAGACAGTCATGCCTTTAAAGAAGAGCCAGTCTTTACTTGCTTCTTCTTTAGCCGCTAAGATCACATCTTGGGCCTCTAAAGCTGCCGTATAGGCGACTGAGTTTAAGCGCACTAGAGAAATCTCCACTCCGTCTGGATGCTCTAATAAATCAATTCCAAGACCTTGCAGTTCTTTGTCTGGACTAGTGTTTTTCTCTTTCGCTTTATTTCGAGGAACAAGCATGGTGTGTGCACCAATCAAACTCTCCAGATAAGCGTTGTATGCTTTTGCTACCGTAATATTTTCTTGTCTCACCGAAGAATCAGTGTGAGCAAGAACAGCTTCCGCGGCTGCGCAAGCTTTAGCGTACTCCATACCACGAGAACAGTTGCTGGGAGCTAAGATTTCATTTAAGGCCATATGGTCGAGTTTGGTTTCTCGCCAGTACTCTTCGTCTGTTTTATAGCGTCCTACGGTAGAACAGGCTGTAAGAAAAAATACAAGTAAAAGCCAATGATGAATCATGGTCTTAAGTTTAAGGGCTAAAAACAAAAAGCCCAAGCAATTCTGCTTGGGCTTTTTGTTTTTTTGTTTAAAGTTGTTTTCTAGTTAGCAACAGCTGTTGGCCCAGTTCCGTCCAGAACCTTGAGAGCAACTTTTTTCATGAAGTCCTCAGGTTTAGTCAGATCTAATGCTACTTTTAAAACTTCTTCGGCCTCAGTACAAGCTCTAACATCAATTCCTTCCTTAATCTCCACTGGGATCTTAATTAAGTCCTTTTTGTTCTTTTCTGGGATAATGATGGTTTTAACCCCAGCTTGTTTAGCGGCTAACATTTTTTCTTTTAGTCCACCAATCGGTAGAACACGTCCACGAATTGTGATTTCACCTGTCATCGCTACGTCTTGTCTTACAGGGATTTTTGCAATCGCTGAAGTTAAAGCTGTCGCCATGGTGATACCAGCAGAAGGACCGTCTTTTGGAGTAGCACCTTCTGGTACGTGAATATGGATATCGTTTTTGTTATACCATTCATGATCGATGCCCAGGCGATCAGAGATCGAGCGAACATAAGAAAGAGCGGCCTTCGCTGACTCTTGCATTACATCCCCAAGTTTCCCTGTGACTTGGATTTTTCCATTACCTGGAACTGTGATCACTTCAATTGTCAGCATTTCACCGCCAACAGAAGTCCATGCTAAACCGTTCACTAAACCGACTTGTGGTTGTTCCTCCACATCCGATCGATCAAACTTCGCTGGACCTAAGTATTTTTCTAGCAACTTCTCAGTGATGGTGAACTTATGACCATCGGCCACTTTATCTGTTACCACTTCTGTTGCTACTTTACGTGCGACTGTATTCATATAGCGTTCAAGATCACGTACACCCGCTTCACGAGTATATCCGCGCACTACACGCATGATCATCTTATCGCTCATATTGATCGTGAATTTTTCCACACCGTTATTCTTAATTGCTTTTGGAAGTAAGTACTTCGTTGCAATTTGTTGCTTTTCAAACGGAGTATATCCAGCCACATGAATGATTTCCATACGGTCACGTAGTGGCCCTGGGATTGCACCTAGATCATTCGCTGTCATCACGAACATAACTTTTGAAAGGTCATATTCGCACTCGATATAGTGGTCACCAAAATTTTTATTTTGTTCAGGGTCGAGAACCTCAAGCATTGCTGATCCTGGATCACCACGGAAATCAGAACTCATCTTATCGATCTCATCTAAAAGAATGACTGGATTTCCTGTGCCGGCTTTTTTCATCGCCTGCATGATTTTTCCTGGCATCGCACCTACATATGTTCTTCTATGGCCGCGAATCTCAGCTTCATCACGAACACCACCGAGAGAAATTCGTACGAACTTACGTCCGATTGATTCTGCCAGAGATTTTGCGATAGATGTTTTACCAACTCCTGGAGGACCAGCTAAACAAAGGATTGTTCCGCGAGCACCCTCACCAGCAAGTGATTTCACTGCTAGATATTCAATAATACGGTCTTTAACATCTTCCATTCCATAATGATCGCCGTCCAACACTTCACGTGCGCGGTTTACATCATTATCGTCTGTCGTATATTCAGCCCATGGAAGGTTTAACATCCAATCGATGTAGTTACGAACCACTGCTGATTCAGCTGACATCGGAGACATACTCTTAAGTTTTTTGATTTCTTTAAAAGTTTTCTCACGAGCTTCGTCTGGCATATTTTTCGCCTTAAGCTTCTCTTCCATTTCCGAAAGCTCTGACTTGCCATCATCTCTGTTACCAAGTTCTTTTTGAATGGCATTCATTTGTTCATTCAAATAGTACTCTTTCTGAGATTTTTCCATTTGGTTTTTCACACGTGTACGGATTCTTCTTTCCACGTTGATAATTTCGATCTCACCTTGCATTTTCTCAAGGAGAAGAGCAAGACGCTTATCTAATTCTACTGCTTCAAGGATTTCTTGTTTCTCAGGGATCTTCATCGTCAAGTGAGCGACAATGATGTCAGCTAAACGAGATGGATCAGTAATCGATGAAATACTCATAAGAAGTTCAGGAGGAATTCTCTTATTGAGTTTCACGTATTGTTCAAAAATGTTTTTCACACTTCGAACAGTTGCTTCGAGTGCTAGTGGATCATTCAAGATGTCGTTGCATTTTTTAACGGTAGCTGTATAGCCATCGTCTTGGCACTTGAAATCTTCGATTGATGCGCGATATTTACCCTCGATTAACACTTTTACTGTGTTGTCTGGCAGTCTTAGCATCTGAATGATACTGACCACGGTACCGATGGAGTAAACATCTCCTCTCTCTGGATTTAACACTGAAGCATCCTTCTGTGTTACCAGGAAAAGTTCATTTCCATTCTTCGCCGCTAATTCCAATGCTGAGATCGATTTTTCTCGACCAACAAAGAGTGGAACTACCATGTGAGGGAAAATGATTACATCCCGAAGAGGAAGAAGAGGGAACGATTGTGTGTTTTCAGCTGACTTCTTGTCCGACATAGCACCTCCTGCGCATATGGACTCCCCAATTTCCTGATCCGATGGATTTTGGAGTTCTTAAGAATATTCTAACTTGATAACCCGGATTTTGAGCAAGAAAAAAGCTTAGGATTTTTTTACCCTAAGCTTTTTTTATAGGAGAACTGAAGTGTTTTGGTCGGTTAATGTTAGCCGTTTTCTACTTTGGCCGGCTTCGGAGTCGTCTGATTTTGAGGAGTTACTTTACGTTCGCCTTCAATTACTTTTGGTCCAGCAATACCCAAAATAGAATCGCGAGTTACGACGCACTTTGTAACTTTTTCATTCCCAGGGATTTCATACATCACGTCGAGCATAACTTGCTCCAGAATTGCGCGTAAACCTCTGGCCCCTGTTTTCTTTTCGAGGGCGATGCGGGCCACTTCGCGAAGAGCATCTTCTTCAAATTCTATTTCAATTCCATCCATCTCAAAAAGTTTTTTATACTGCTTAGTGATGGCATTTTTCGGTTTAGTTAAAATATCAAGTAGAGCTGCTTCATCTAATTCTTGTAGGAGTGCATTCACAGGAAGACGCCCAATGAACTCTGGAATCATACCAAATTTCATTAAGTCACCTGGCTCAATACCTCCCAGCTTTTCGACGACTGATTGGTCTTTCTTTTCATTTCCAACTGATTCGTTAGATAGACCAAGAGGACGTTTCGTTAAACGCTTCTCAATGATCTTCTCTAGGCCTACAAAAGCTCCAGCACAGATGAAAAGAATATTTGTAGTATCCACTTGAAGGAATTCTTGTTGTGGGTGCTTACGTCCGCCTTTCGGTGGTACAGAAGCAACAGTTCCTTCTAATAGTTTTAGTAATGCTTGCTGAACACCTTCACCCGACACATCACGAGTAATAGAAGGGTTTTCTGACTTACGACCAATCTTATCGATTTCGTCGATATAAACAATTCCGCGTTGAGCGCGTTCGATATCGTAGTCACAGTTCTGTAATAGATTTAAAATAATGTTCTCAACGTCTTCCCCTACGTAACCAGCTTCCGTTAGTGTGGTCGCATCAGAGATAGCAAAAGGTACGTTTAGAAACTTTGCGAGTGACTGAGCAATCAAAGTCTTCCCTGAACCAGTTGGACCTGCTAGGAGAATATTTGATTTAGCCAATTCAACTTCATCTTTGCGAGCTGTTCCTGCCATTTTATGAGAAATTCTCTTATAATGGTTATGAACCGCAACCGAAATAATTTTCTTAGCGCGATCTTGACCGATAACATACTGATCAAGGTGGAGTTTAATTTCGTGAGGCTTAGGAACGTTATCTAATGTTCCCTTCGTCACAGACTTAGCTTGATCTTCATAAATAATGTCATTACAAAGTTCAATACACTCATCACAGATATAAACACCAGGGCCAGCAATCAACTTCTTCACTTCTTTCTGTGATTTTCCACAGAAATTACAATTGAGAGAGCTGAAGTTGTTAAAACGATCTTTCGTCATACATTTCCTTTTATAGCGTAACCTTAACTATTTTTTGTCTGTCACTTTACCTTTAGGTTCAATCACTTTATCAATCAGCACTAGCTCTTTAGCTTGGTGTGGATTTAAGTAATTGTCACGGTCGCAGGCCTTTTCAATCGTTTCGTACTTTTGACCAGTGTGTTTAACATAGATGTTATAAAGTTGTTTTTTTAGATCTAAAATTTCGTTTGCTTGAATTAAAATATCAGATGCCTGGCCACGAGCACCACCTAGAGGTTGGTGAATCATAATACGCGCATGAGGAAGAGCATGACGGAAACCCGGTGCTCCTGCTTGTAACAAGAGTGATCCCATTGATGCTGCCATCCCTACACAGTAAGTGTAAACCGGACAGGACACGTGTTGCATAATATCGTAGATACCAAGACCAGCGTAGACTGAACCACCTGGACTGTTGATATAAAAGTGAATAGGTGCTTCCGCATCAGACTGCTCTAAGAAAAGCATCTGAGCGACTAACAAGTTCGCAACGGTGTCGTTTACTTCAGTACCTAGAAAAATGATACGATCGAGAAGCAAACGTGAATAAATATCGTATTGTCTCTCTCCACGCGCGGTTTGTTCAATAACAATCGGATTCGGGATATAAGCTTTTGGATCAAACATAACACTTCCTTTCAATTGACTGATTTGCTCTCTTATCGGCTGAAATAAAGAAAATCTTTACCTTTCTTTTCACTATTTTCGACAGTTTTTTTGAGATGTTAGCAGAACTAAATAAAAAGAAAAGAGACATTGAGGCATGACATACCCGACTAAAGATCTCGGACTGCTGACCGATAAGACTCTATGCTGAAAATTGCCAGCGCTTTCGGGCGTCCCATCATTCTTTTTGTCTTATCTCTCACACTGGCGTGGGCGCAGGATGATTTTGAAAGTAAAAAATTCAATCAATCTGTCAAAAATTTAATTGAAGATTTAGAGGAAGCTAATTCCAAAAAAGAAAAACTCAAAATTCTTTCTAAGGCCGAGGAAAAGATTTATGGCAAACTTTTGATGGATGGATTGCAAGTCAACGAAGTTGAACCTTTAGTGGATCAATCAGTTTCTCCTCGCCAATATTTTGATCAACAAAGAGCCAAAATGGAAGCTCAGTTTAATGAAGAACAATTCTTGAAAAAGTTGAAAAAACTCTCTGAGGGAGATTTAGATGTATTGAAGAATAGTTTTGTGGATTCTTTGAAAGAAGGGAGAAAAAATAATAACAATCTCCGTTTAAGCTTCTTTGTCATGGATGATTCCCATACTGCGCCAAAGAATTTCAACCGATTTGTCACTTTATGGGGACGTTTAAACGATTCCATTGCAGCAGGAGAAAAGAAAGACATTATTAAGGATGCCGGAAAATTACTTGATCATTACCAAACATATTCCCCACTTCAAGAAATTGATCAATTCAAACCTACAAAGAAAACCTCATTCGTTAACTTTATTACCGAAAACTATAATGACCTCAATAGCTATTTGAAAAAAACCTCGCTCACAATTGAAGAATTCCATGAACTAAGAAAGCATTTCAAAAACTACCTTAATGTTTTCTTAAGTTTTAAACAAATCAATCCTGGCCAGAATGCAGAACTGATTAAACTTGCTGATAAAATTGACGAACTCTCTACCCGCTTAGGTGATCTGAATGATATTTATACCGAGCTAGACTACAAAGATGTGATTAATTATAGAAAATATAACGTGGAATTCAGTGATAAAATCCGCTTACAACTCACTAATGTGGCGTCTGAAATTCAGTATAAAGCTTGTAGTATTCAATTTCGTCCTTAAGACTCAGAAACTAAGAAATTATCACAGAATAGTTCTTCTAAAAACTCGTAGCCTGGATTGGTTAGGTGAAGGTGATCACCTTGAAACAGCGTCTCTCTAATCTCATCCGACTGAGCTTCAATTGCCTTAGGCATTGGTATAATAAAGCAATTAGATGCTTCCAAACAGTGAGTTTTAATTTGTTCATTTACTTGCTTGATACATTCAGCTGGTTGTTCGCTAGGACGAAGTTTGGGAATTAGCCCCACAAACAATGGCCTTGGTCTTAACCTAGAAAGAATTCTAGGTACCTGATCGATCTTGCAATCCGGATTTTTTCTGGTGGTGGTATCCCAAAAGAAAAGATCAGCGGCAACGATACTACTCGCCTTATCTAAAGTCTCCGGCAAACTCTCCGGAAAATAAGCCTGTTCTACCGTCATACTGGTCTGACCAGGCTTGGTAAAATTGTAGCTTTTTCCCTCCGCAAAACGCTGACTCAAACGAAGCGCCAGAGGTATCAGTTTGCCATAACGAGCTTCGTTAGTGTTCCATCCAAAAGAAACACTGGCCCCCATATTAACCGTTTTAGTGAAAAGATCTTTGGCTGTTATGCTTTGGCTTTTGGTAAAAAGAACTAAATTTTGACGACTACAACTTACACTATTAGCAGGTGTACGTTTCTCTTGCCGGGAAGGTGACTTCCACGAAGCAAAAATAAGGACGCAAATGAATAATCCAATAAAGGTCTTCATACTTCTTCAGTATACTATAATTTAAACACACAAAACATTGAGGCAGAAAAGAACTTTTCTGCCTCTTGTACATACTATTTGTAAGGTTTAATCGACTATTTTTGGTAAATTAAGTGATGTCCCTAGGGACTTTGAACTTGAGATAAAACTTTCAATTTCACGCACTAAACACTCCTCAATATCCCCCTCAAAATGACAATCTGTTCGTACAACTTTCAAAGAACTTTCATACTTATAATTCAAATGTTTATGAAGTTGTCCTTTGGTCGGTTGATAAATAAGTTCATTGTCATTGATAAGACCTAGAATGCAAAGTAATGCATCATTGCCACCAACGGCGTAAATACAAGCGCGGTTAATAACCTCCAAAGTGTTTTTTCCATTACTACCGTACTTTTGAAACTCATTCATACAAGTTGCTTGAGGTCTCATCGTTTCATAGGCACAAGCTTTTTTCCCGATATCATCACGTTTAATATCTTTTGCCCAAGCCCCGGAATGAAATAAGATCGAAAAAAATAAAATGAATCTCATCGTCTCCTCCAACTTTGAATACTTTCACTCATCGTACTAGCATTGGGATAGAGGTAGCTAAAAAAATACTGACATAACTTTAAGTTGGCAGCCACTCTTTAATTGCTTTAACCAGAAATTCAGGGGCATCCACGTGAAAAGCATGACCAACTTGAGGATCGTCATTAATGACTAGTTTGGCTTGGGCCAGCTTTGCTGTATCCCCTGAGCAACTGTAGTGAGCAAGTCGGTCGTGTTTAGCGGCAATCACCAGCAGAGGAATGCTAGGGATATTTTTGGGGCGAAACT
Organism: Halobacteriovoraceae bacterium; assembly: GCA_040377495.1. Lineage (GTDB taxonomy): Bacteria > Bdellovibrionota > Bacteriovoracia > Bacteriovoracales > Bacteriovoracaceae > JBEIOQ01. Next base: position 1,485 of record JBEIOQ010000085.1, on the reverse strand, counting down.
TCGCGGCGGAGAAAATCTGATGAAGAATATTGCGTAAACTCATCGGTGCCTCCTGTCCAAGTTCTGTCCAACGTGGAAGAATTTGTTCTGCCCGAAGCGAGTGATTAGAACATAGTTCTAAAATTAATCGCTCTTTTTTCTCCCCCTGAGGAGTTATGGCAATACGAAGAAAGTCCACCAATCCCTTAGGTTGTAGACGTTTAAATATGGGAGAAACTCCGGCAAGAGAAGAATTAATCATAACCATGCCATGAAAATCCTGCGGGTAACGAGTCACCCAATTCCAGGCCACCATTCCCCCCAAACTGATCGCTATCACCACGCGCTTACGATCAGGATGAAACACTTGCTCTGCTCGAGCACGATCAACAATTTTCTCCATCGAAGCAGGACTTGGTTTATGTAGTAATTTACCTGAACCAGGTAAATCAACTAGATGAATTTCCTTAGGGGAAAGTTCACGATGAATTTCATTTAAAAAATCTTGAGACCAATGGCGCGCTTCTTTAGTTAAACCAATCACCAGATAAACATCTAAATTATTTTTCATAAAATTTTCTCATTTTCTAAAACGATTACTTTCGATTCTAATTTTTCTTTTTTCCCCCAAGAAATTAATGCCATCGCCAATTTTACCGTCGTTACCGGAGCATATTTGGGTAAATGTTTGTGCATTAAAGATTGTAAGGGTGAAACTAACTTTTGGGCCAATAACTCTCCTACTCTTAATTCTTCCCTCGGTGTGAGCAACAAAGACGGTCTAAAAATGACGATCTCCGGATAACCAATCTGCTGAGCAAAAACCTCAATACGACCTTTAATTTTCGAGTAGAGAATGGCCGATTGAGAACTGGCCCCCATCGCACTAATAAGTAGCAAACGTTTCACCTGAAAACGAATCCCTAAGGTCAAAATGCGTTGGGATAATTCCCACTCTTGGTGAATAAAAGCTTCTTTCCCCCCAGCCTTTTTTAGTGTCGTACCATAACAAAAATAAAGTTGATCCAAAGTTTGAATTTCGGGAAAAGAAAATTGATCGAGCTGCTCAAAATTAACTTGGAAAAAAATTAATTTTTCATGCTCGATTCCCAGATTTCGTCTGCCAATGACGTAGACTTTCTGAAATAGTGGTTCCGAGAGCAAACTCTCCAAAACAAGCTTTCCTGTCGCGCCCGTAGCACCAACTAGTAAGACCTTCATCGTTTTCCCTCTTTTCCCCTACAAAAATAGTCAAAATTTGTGCAAGTTACCATTGAATTTAAGCCATATTTTGCCTGTTTTTAATCTTTGTGTCTTGCCCTTTGGAATAATCATCCTTAAGCTAGGGCCACACAGATCAGGTCACTTTTAACCTATTTTTATACAAGGAGCATCCCATGAGATTAGTTGGAAACCAAGCCCCACATTTTGAAACAGAAGCTGTAGTAAACGGCGAATTCAAAAAAGTTTCTCTTAACGACTATAACGGAAAGTGGAAAGTACTTT
>JBEIOQ010000098.1:0-9311 GCA_040377495.1 Halobacteriovoraceae bacterium | reverse complement strand
TGCATTTTGCCATTCTTCATAGCGTGTTTTTAATAAAGGCAGATTGGCGGAAAAACAAAAACCATCTTCACTGGCGGAACCAAAAATTAGTTTTTTCTCTTTCGCATTATAAATAGTGTTAAGTTCATTATAAGTTTGGCAGTATGTGGTGTTTCCAAGATCGACATCTTTATATTCAAGGTAGGCGCCTGCTACAGGCTTAGAGTCTTTCACTTTTTTTTCTTCGCTTAAAAAATTCGAATAAGCACCGGCAGCCAATAAAACATAATCAGTGCTGTAAGTTTTTTTAGCATCCGTGATAATTTCATGATCGGTATAACAGACCACCGTTTCGTTCACAAATTCCACGTGAGACATAAGTTGCACCATCAACCAACCGACAAAAACGTGAGGTGAAAAATAATAAAAATCTTCTTCATAGCAGGTAAAACCGTGAGTCTCTGCTTTGGAGCGATAACTGTTATAACGGGTTTTGATTTTTTCAAAACTTGGACTCATGGGATGATTAAAAGTAATCAACTTACTTTTTTCTACCCCTTGTGGACGATAAGTTCCCACAAATTTTTCTACTTCATGAAACCCATCGACTAAATAATCTCCTAGTTTGGAATGACCCTTGGTTGTTCCTCTTAAAGCCACAGTTGCTGTGGAGCTTAATGTACAAGCTGGATATAACGGAGATTGAAAAATTCGGATCTTATCCTGAGTCTTTTTATCATGTATTAAATAAAAAGCACTCAAAAGTCCCCCAATTCCCCCTCCAATTATCGATAAAGTTTTTTGATTTTCAGCACTCATCTTGCCAGCCTATCCTCTTAAGATTACCGTTTATGCCAGTGAATTTTATCCTTTAAGGAGTCTTATGACTATTGAAATTGTCCCTCAGGCCGTCCTCTATGCTGTGAAAAACTCTAACCTTCCGGCGCCGAACGTGTTGGCCGTGCTTGAACTTATTTTAAAAGAGCAGGCCACTGTTCCTTTCATTGCTCGTTACCGTAAAGAAAAAACCGGAGCGATGGATGAAGTGGGAATCCGTAAAGTTCATGAGCTTTATGAAGAGTATATCGAAATTGAAAAACGCCGTGAATATGTCCTAAAAGAAATCAAGGCCCAAGAAAAACTCACTCCAGAATTAGAAAAACAAATCAAGATGGCGTCTACTCTTAATCAGTTAGAAGACATCTATGCTCCTTACAAGTCGAAGAAAAAAACCAAGGCGATGATCGCCAAAGAATTCGGTCTAGAACCGGTGGCCAAACTTCTTCTCAGCGGAAATAAAACCCTAGCCGATTTAGAAAAAGAATTCTTTGCTGAGGTTACCAAAAAATCTGCAGGGAAAATTAAGACATGGGCAGAAGCTGTGGACGGTGCCTGTGACATTTTGGTGGAAGATTTCTCTCACAATATGAAAGTGAAAGAAGAAATCAGAACTTCTTATTGGTCATCGGCTAAATTCTCATCGGCGAAAAAAGACAAAGCGGAAGAAATTGAAGAATATCATAAGTTCAAAGACTATTTCGAGTTTTCCGAGCCAGTGAAAAGTTTAAAGGATCCGAAATCTACTCACCGCTACCTAGCGATGAGACGAGGAATGAATTTAAAAGTTCTAAAACTTGATATCGAAGGTGACAAAGAGTTTGCTCTCAACACCATTGAGAAAGAATTCTTTCCAAAAAGTAATGTACCGAACTATGACCTATTAAAGAAATGCGCTAACAAGGCCTTCGATCACTATATTCATCCCTCTTTAGATCTTGAGATCAAGACTGATCTGAAAAAATTTGCTGACGATGCCGCGATTGACGTTTTTGGGGTGAACCTAAAAAACCTTCTGTTACAACCATACTTGGGAGCAAAGGCCGTTCTCGGAGTGGATCCAGGGCTACGTACCGGGTGTAAAACCGTCATCATCGATAATACAGGAAAATTCGTGGGTGATTTCGTGATTTATCCTCACGAACCAAAAAATGACAAGAAAAATTCTGCGATTTTAGTCACCAAAGCAATTGAAGCTTACAACATCGAATACGTCGCCATCGGAAACGGAACTGCGGGAAGAGAAACATTAGCTTTCTTTGAAGAGCACGTGGAACCAGTAAAGTCAGGAAAAGTAAAAGCGACCATGGTGAGTGAATCCGGTGCTTCTATTTATTCTGCTTCTGATGTTGCTCGTGAAGAGTTTCCGGATAAAGATGTTACCGTGCGTGGATCTATTTCCATCGCTCGTCGTTTTCAAGATCCTCTGGCAGAGCTAGTGAAAATTGATCCTAAATCCATCGGTGTGGGTCAATACCAGCACGATGTGAACCAGATCAAACTAAAAAAATCATTAGAAGGCGTGGTTGAATCCTGCGTGAACTTTGTGGGTGTAGATTTGAATACAGCTTCAGCTCCTCTTCTCTCATATGTTTCAGGTATCGGTCCAACGGTAGCGAAAAATATCGTAAAATACCGTGAAGACAACAAAGGATTTAAAAACCGCGATGACCTACTCAAAGTTTCTCGTTTCTCACAAAAAATCTATGAGCAGTGTGCAGGATTCTTGCGTATCTATAATGGCGCTAATCCCCTCGACTCGACTTTCATTCACCCTGAACGCTATGACGTTCTCACTAAATGGGCGAAGAAAAAAAATATCGATGTAAAAAGTCTGATCCAAAATAAAGAAGCGTGCGATGACCTGAAAAAAGACAAGGAGCTCTTGGCAGAAATCGGTGACTTGACCATGCAAGATATCGTGAAGTCCTTATTAACGCCTTCACAAGATCCGCGCACCGTCTTTAAGTCCATTGAATTCGCCAAAGATATTTCTAAAATGGAAGATCTGAAAATGGATCAGTGGTACACCGGTGTGGTAACCAACATTGCCATGTTCGGTGCTTTCGTGGACATCGGGATTAAAGAAAACGGTCTACTGCATATTTCAGAAATCTCTGATTCCTTCACTGAAAATGCCATGGACAAACTCAAAGTTGGTCAGGAATTAAAAGTGCGAGTGATCGCCGTAGATAAAGAAAGAAAACGCGTAAGCCTTTCATGTAAGACGGGTGAAAAAGTGAATAAAGCTCCTATGGACGCTGGGTACACTACCGGTGCAGCTCGCCCACAACGATCAGGTGGAGGCGGCGGACAACAACAAGGCGGTGGAGGTGGCTTCAGACAGCCTGAACCACAAATCAAAAACAACGCTTTTGCTGGATTAAAAAATCTGAAACTTAAATAAATTTCTTGAATGCTCTAGGAAGGAAACTTCCTAGAGCTTTTTCTTCAACTCTTCCATAAATTCTTGCACTGCTGGCCTCTTCATCACGCTAGTTCGTCCCACAAAACCAATTCGGCGATAAACTTTGGGCGAGAAATGTTTTAACGCCTTCTCAGGTACGTCTAATCCCTCCGCCACTAGCTCTGGAACAATCCCATGGCCAAAACCATGCTTCGCCATTTGCACAATGGCAGGAAAGGATTCAACGGCGCTCAGTTTGTCTTGCTCAAAGCCTGCTTTTAAAAGCTGGCGTTCAATATTCTTCCAAGTGGCCGACACCTTTTCAATAACCAAAACATTTTGATCTTCAGGGTCTGTGGTGGTTTTCGGCTTAAACTCAGAAAAGAGAAAAAGAATTTCTTCTTCTTTGACGGGAAAAAACTGTAGTTCTTTACCTGCCGGAGGTTCAGTACAAAGACCTAAATCATATTTTCCACTCAGCACAAATTCATGCACACTAAGACTACGGTGTGAGTGTAACTCTAGCGGAAATTTCAGCTTTCGTTCTAACTCTTTTAATTTTTTTGCTCCCCAGGAAAGAATAATGGAATCGGAAACCGCCAGCTTTAAAGGAGCTTTAGAAGTATCTTGTAAACTATCTATGGTTTCCTTTAGGCCTATGAATAAAGAACGCGCCTTTTTCACCAAGGCCAAACCAGCAGGAGTTAAAACCACGTGACGGCCTTGAGTTTGAATCAGCTCTACCCCTAGTTCATATTTCAAACTCTGTAGTCTTTTGGTGGCAGCGGACTGGGTAATGCGCAAACTTAAGGCTGCTTTCGAAATAGATCCCGTCTCATGAAGAGCGATAAGCGTCTGTAATCCGTCGATCATATGTATTCCTAAAATGTATATGTCATATTCTACCTATTCATTATACTAATATATCACTTTTGGCGATACTGAGGTAGGAATAACCAGAAAAAAAGATGGAGATTTTATGCAAGACCAATGGAACCTGAACCAATATGAAAAATTTAAAACTGAGCGCTATCGTCCTTTTTATGATCTGCTCGCTTTGATTAAACCAGAGAACCTTAAAACCGCTATCGATCTAGGCTGTGGAGCTGGGGAACTGACGCTGAAATTACACCAAACACTAAAACTAGAAAGCACTCTGGGTATCGATTCTTCCGCTAACATGCTTTCCAAAGCATCTCAGTATCAAGCTTCTGGATTATCCTTTAAAGAAGAAGCGATTGAACAACATCAATCAAAGGGCACTTACGATTTAGTTTTCTCCCACGCCACTCTCCAATGGCTGGATGATCATCAAACATTGATTCCTAAGATTTCTTCCTGGGTCGCTCCTCAAGGCCAACTCGCCATTCAAGTTCCCAGTAACTTCGATCATCTCTCTCACACCTTGGCGCGGGATCTGGCACTCAGTGAATTTCAATCTGATCTTCTCTCTGAATTGAGAACACCTTCAGTACTTAAGCTCGAAGACTATGGACAACTACTTTATCAATTAGGTTACCAGCATCAACGCATTCGTGAAGAAATTTATGGGAATGTGATGGAGTCAGGTAAAGATGTCATTGAGTGGGTGAAAGGAACACTCTTTACAGACTATAAGAAGCGCTTAACAGCGGAAGCTTACTTACGTTTTGAGCAAAGATATACTGAGGAATTATTAAAAAGAATTGGAACAGGAAAATATTTTTACGGCTTTAAACGGACTTTGATATGGGGAGAAAAAGAGGCCTACTAAAGGCCTCTTGTCTCTATTCTTTCAAACAAATCATGTTCGTGGCACTGACATCGGCCGTTTTAGAATGGCCTGAACCCATCAGATCTTCGTTTTGAATTTCTAGGCGGATGGTATTTTTGGTGTCCCGGTAAACCACTTTATCCGACAAAGTATATTTTTGAACTGTCTTCTTTTCTAGGACGATCCTTGAATTTTCTTCATCCAGATTTTTCACAATACTTAGCTCCAAAACTTTTCCTTTTTTATGCACTAGGTACTGAATATCGAAAGGTAGGTCTAAATTTCTATAGATATCATCAAAACAAACTACCACTTCTTTTGGTGCTTGGGTCTGGGCCATAGCAGTTAAAGTCAGGGACGTTAGGATAAAGGCGATCATCTTTTTCATCGAAGCTCCTTAGTAAGTTATTTTTCTTCTGACAACTGTACCAAGGGACAACTTACAGTAGCGGAAAAAATATGCTGAAGGGCGATTCTCCTCTGAAAACAATACCCGACCAGACCAGTCAGCTAGCTTCATTGACTAATAAAATCTTACAAGTGAACACTATTGTTTGCCTTACTAAAGGAGCTTAAAGAGAATAGATATATTCAAATCAGACAAGGAGTGTTCGATGATGAATTCAAGATATTTGATCCCTTTCCTATTTCTTGCCTCTACTGCCAATGCGGCAACCATGGTTTTTCACGCTAGTAAACTCAACCCTCAAGCTGAATCTTTCAAGCAAATCAATGTAAACGCGAAGTCAGATCTGCTTACAGAAGTTAGCTTCAATCTTAGTTCTCTTGACTACAATCCAAAGACATTGAATGCAAAAAGTTTCACTGATCTTAAAGCAGCAGGACTTGAACTAACGGCGAATGAAGGTGAACCAGCTCTTCCTTTCCATGCTATCGTGGTTCCTGGAACTCCAGCTGACATTGAAGTGAATTTGGATTTAGGCTCTGAAGAAATGTTAAGTGATGTTGTTCCAGCACCAGCACAAAAACAAAAGTGCCGTTGTGAACTAGATAAAAAACTTCCTTTCATGTTCAAAGCTAAGGCTTATAAACAAGTTTCTGCCTTATATCGAATTGAATCCATGGGAGATTTCAGAGGCCAAGCTTACTCTAGAGTAATCTTAAGCCCAGTAAGTTACGATGGGATGAATAAATCTCTTTCCATCTACCCTAACCTAAAAGTTTCTGTGATTTCTCGTGATCACTCTAAGAAAAATGATGTTTATAAAGTCATGAAAGAAGAAGTTGCTTCCGCCTATGACTACCTCATTATATCTCCTAAAGCACTTCAGCCTGGATTAGAAAATTTTCTTCTGTGGAAGAGAAAACTTGGTCACGTCATTAATTTGGTGAGTTTAGAAGATATAGGAGCAACGAGTGCTCAAATTAACAAATTCATTCACGATGAATACGCAAAAAATAAATTCACTTACGCCATGTTAGTGGGTAGTGAAAAAATCTTCCCGACCAACTATCTCAGCACATCAGGCGGCTCACGCACTCCAAGTGACTCAAGCTACTTTATTATGGGAGATGCAACTGACTTTATTCCCGATGTATATCACTCAAGATTAGTCGCAGAGTCTCTAGAAGATGTAAAAAACCAAACAGGAAAATGGATTGCTTACGAATCAGCTGAGACTGTGAACCAAGCTGGTTTTACGAAAATGATTGGTATTGCTTCTAACGAAGGTTCAGGACCATCAGATAATGAATATGTTCAATCCATTGAGAAAAGATTTGCGGATAAAGTAGGAGCAACAGCCTCTCATTTTTACCAAAACAACGCGAACTCTAGTACTGCAGGAATCAATGCTGCTTTCAATGCAGGGGCTTTCTGGACCGTTTATATGGGTCATGGAGATGGATCAGCATGGCCATCAACGAACTCAACTTACAATGTAAACTCAATTGCACAAATGGATAATGCTGCTCAAGTGAAGCCAGTGCTTATCGATGTTGCTTGCCAGAACGGAAAATTACTCAAAGGTCACTTTGGTGAACGTATGGCGAATGTTAGTAAAGACGGTCTTGCGATGGGTGTAACCGCTTATTATGGTGGTTCAGTGAACATTTCTTGGCACCCACCTGCCATTTTAGCTCGTGGTGTAGTTTATAAGTATTTCGATAAAAATCTAACAACGCTAGGGGAATCAATTTTTGCTGGTCACCTTTATCTAGCGGAAAATTTTTCTAAAAAAGATGAGTTAATTTGGAACTATCGTTGGTTTCACCTTTTCGGTGACCCTTCACTCCGTTTAAGAGACCGTGCTCCCATTGCTTCGAATTCTGCTCTTTCTGTAAAAGCTCTGGGTGAAAACCGTTTTCAATTACTTCGTGATGGAGCTGCTTTAGCCAAGGCAACCATCACTCTTTTTGATGAGAAAGAAGAAAATTCTCTTCTCATTAACACTGACGAAAAAGGCGAATTCGGATACGCTGAACAGAAAGTGGGCTTCACTCACTTCTACCACTGGGTTAAAAACCAAGGTCTTTCAAAATATACTCTATAAGCTAAAATGGGCCCCCAAACGGGGCCCTTCTTTTTATCGGACCAGTTTACTTTCAAAAATTTATGCTAAAATTAAACCATGTCGATGAAAAAAGATCTGGTCATCAAATCTAGCGTCAACCTCGAGCTGGCCGAAAGGCTCCGAGAAAAAAAACAGGCCTTGGGGCTTGAGGACTTTATTCGGGAATTCATCGGAAATTTTATTTCAGAAGAAACGAAACGGGCTTATCTCGACGATCTCAATATTTTCTTTCATTTTTTAAGAGCGGGTGGCATTCAAGTACAACACCCGAAAGATATCACAGCTCACCAATTTCAAGTTTATCGTGACTATATGATGGAGCATAAGATGGCTTCGGCCACCATCAATCGTCGCTTAGTATGTATTCGCTCCTTCTTAAAGTGGTGTATTGCCACCAAGCTGATAGATTATAATCCTCTCGATGCCATCAAACTTCCTAAAGTAAGAACCGAATCCCCCACCATTGCTTTTGATGATCAAGAAGTTTTAAAAATGATCAGTGCTCCTGATCTAAAAACACAAACTGGTTGCACACACCGTATCGCCATGGTGTTATTATTTCATCTGGGGCTACGTCGCTCAGAACTGGTGCAAATTCGTTTAAAAGATATTCTCGAAGATCGAGGTCACACTGTGCTGGTGGTGAAAGGAAAAGGCGATAAAGAACGAGTGATGCCACTTTCTCAGGAAGTTTTACGAGAAATTGATGATTATATCGAACGCCTTACTCATTACGGTATCCAATTAGAAAAAGAAGATTATCTTCTACAGACGAAACTCAAAAAGAAAAATCTGGAAAAGGCGGATGGTTCAACGATCTATCGTTTAATCAATCGTTACGCTAAAGATTTGGGGATTAATAAAAAAGTCAGCCCGCACTCTTGTCGAGCAACTGTGATCTCTCACCTGCTAGATACTTCTAAAACCCCTATCAGAGATGTGGCCGTCTTTGCTGGTCATGCTGTTATTACCACCACAGAACGCTACGATAAACGCCGAAAAAACCTAGACAGCTCAGCCGCTTACCAGGTGGCCTTCAAGAAAAAGAAAGTTTCCTAACCACCTGTCAGTATTTTTTAAACCGTCTACCGGCCCCAAGAGGTAAACTAGCGAAAACCAGGAGTTTTGCATGAAATATTACCTCATTAGCTGCTTCATTTTCGCGAGCTTCTCTAGTTTGGCCTGTGAACTCAATACAAACAAAGCCTCCCATGTCGACACATGGACTGCTCTTTCACGGGACAACATCATCAGCAGTGACTGGACAGAGTCCAGTACATTGAAGATTCAAGACACTACTTTAGGCAGCATGTCCCCTCATGAACTGCTACGATATGCTCTCAAATTCAACGTAATCCAAACTTCCTGGGGAAATAAGGGTTCTAGTCAAACAACGACCCAAATTTTTAGAGAGGCAGTAGAAAAAAATTTAAATCTCTGTGAGTTTGCAGAAGCAATCGACAAGCACTATAAATTTCATGATGAATGAATTAGATTTCTTTTAAAATTAAATTCTTCACATGGCCTACAAACCCATTCACGATGTTCGAGAATTGGGGGTTTGTCATCGCTATTTCTTTGAAAGGAACGAAGAGATAATGGGTTCGCACAGTACGACCGTTGTATGAGTTGGAATAAAGGAAAGACTTAATCTCGGGAACACGTACACGTACGCGATCGCTGTTTTCATGGCTAAAGAAAAGAGTTCTAGGGTCATCCCCTATTTTCTCGCGAATAACACTCAGAGACTCTTTTCCGTGTAAACGGAAAATATCCGCGTTCATCTGTAGATCAATGGTAG
>JBEIOQ010000153.1:0-1783 GCA_040377495.1 Halobacteriovoraceae bacterium | reverse complement strand
TTCGGGAATGACTTTTAATGTAATGGTAGACGGAGCTCTTGATCAGAAAATCGAAATCAATGACCTCAATGGAAAAACCATTGGATCATTGATGCCGAAATCGATTATCGATAATATGATTTATACGACACTGATGGGTCTATTTTCAAACGAAGCTAAGACGTAACGTTCTTATCTTCATACTTCCAGAATTTAGGCAGACAAAAAGCTGTTAAAACAATGGCGGCCAGACAAATGAGTCCACCACTCATAATACTTTTTGAGACACTCGAAATACTGGCCACATAACCTGCGCGGGCATTTCCCAGTAGTGGACCTGACATATAAGAGATCATTTCAATTCCACTTAATCTTCCCCGAAGCTCATTGGGCACAGTTTGATTCCAGATAACTCCACGAAAAAGTCCGCTCATCATATCGGCCGCACCAGCAAGCATCAGGCATCCAAAAGCAAATGGAAGTGAATTGGCAAAACCTAAAAAGAAAATAAAGACGGCCCACAATGCCGCCGCAATGATCACCGCTCTGCCATGAAATTTAATTTTTGATGACCATCCACTAAAAAGAGTCATGATCATCGCCCCTGAGGCCATCCCTGAAAAAAGAACTCCTGCGGCCTTTGCTCCACCAAAACTTTCTCCCATTGCTGGAAAGAGAGCAACTGGGAAAGCAAAAATCATAGCGACAATATCAATAACGTAAGTTCCAATCAGTTCAGGTTTAGAAACAGCAAAACTCAATCCCTCTTTAATATCTTCAAGTGGTGAGTGATCCCTTTTTTCTGGATTGGGAGTTCTTTGCATTAAAAAGATGGCAATCAGTGCTGTCACAAATGTAGCTGCATCAAAAAGAAAAGCTCCTTTCACTCCATAAGTTGCAATCAAAACTCCACCTAGTGCAGGTCCTGCGATGGCACCAAAGGCAAAACGAAAACTGCCAAGAGCTCCGATCGATGCATAATCTTCCGGATCAACAAGCTTCTGATTAAGAGCGTCCATCGCTGGACGATGAAAACCAACGACGGCCTGAAATAAAAAGACCACGACAAAAATAAAAGGGACACTTGGTGTTTCTCTAAAAGCATTCCAGGTAAAAAGTCCGATTAGGATGCACATTAAAATTTCAGAAATTAATAAAAGTTTTCTTCTATTAAGTCTGTCGGCATAAGCGCCACCAATAATACCAAATAAAATAACTGGTATTAGTTGTGCAATACTCACCATACCTACTATTTTGTTATCTTTTGTTAATTCATAAACTTGATAAGGAATGGCGACATACGAAACCATGCTTCCGATAAAAGAAAGAAATTGTCCGATGTAGAGAAGTCTAAAATCTCTATACTTCACTAGAGGTTTAATGTTGAGGAACATGACTGAAATCCTGGGGTAGGCACGCAGCCTATACTTACGTACAGACTAATGGCATATAGTTTCTAATTGCAAAATATTATATACTCTGGGCATATGAAAACCACACCAAAAAAAATTAAATATTCTGTCCTTGATCTCGCTCCCATCGCTGTTAACAACACGGCCGCTGATGCTTTTAGAAATTCAGTTGACCTCGCTCAACATGCAGAGAAATGGGGCTACAATCGCATCTGGTTTGCTGAACACCACAACATGGATGGTATTGCCAGCTCTGCAACTTCTGTTTTAATCGGACACATCGCCGGTAAGACAAATACCATTCGCGTAGGCTCAGGAGGCATCATGCTTCCCAATCACGCTTCACTGGTGATTGCTGAGCAATTCGGAACACTCGAGTGTCTTTATCCTGG
>JBEIOQ010000071.1:0-13022 GCA_040377495.1 Halobacteriovoraceae bacterium | reverse complement strand
CATGGTAAGAAAACTGTCCTTAGAAAAAGACTCGAAAGAGTAAAGAGAGGAAGCATGTTACTGAACAAAGAACAAATTAAAGCTTTTATTCCCCATCGTGATCCCTTCATGTTTGTGGATAGTATTGAGTCGATTACTTATCCACTACCGACTGGAACGAAAATTGATTTCGCGAATCCCCCAGCTCCTAAGGATCTAATCACAGGTTCGGTAATAGGGCATTTTGAAGTGAAAGATTCCATGCCTATTTTAGCGGGACATTTTCCTGGAAACCCAATTCTTCCAGGGGTAGTTCAAGTAGAAATCATGGCCCAAGTGGCGTGCTTTCTCATTTATCCACTTTATCCGGATCCAGCTAACGCAAAAATTCAGGTAGCGCTATTATCAGTGAATGAATCTAAGTTCAGGAAGCCAGTAAAACCCGGAATGAAACTAAAAATTGTGACTGAGTTGATTAAGGCACGGGGAAATATTTGGACTTACAATGCAACTGTTAGTGTAGAGGATCAGGTTGTTTCTGAAGCTTCTTTTATGGCATCAGTTAATTAGTAATAAAACAAAAGGAAATATATGAGTCAGGTTGAAAGTCACGCAAACGCTTTGGTTCATCCAGAAGCAAAAATTGGTAAAAATGTAAAAATTGGCCCTTTTACTTACATCGGAGCTAATGTTGAAATTGGTGATAACAATATCATTCATTCTCATGTGGTAATTGATGGCCACACGAAAATTGGTCCAAATAATAAAATATTTCAATTTTGTTCTATTGGTGCTCCTCCGCAAGATAACAGTTATAAGGGCGAACCAACTCGTGTAGAGATTGGTGAAAATAATACTTTTCGTGAATACGTTTCGGTTCACCGTGGAACTTTAAAACAAGATGGACTAACTAAGATTGGTTCAAACTCACTTTTTATGGCCTATACACACTTCGGCCATGATGTAACGGTTGGGAATAATATTACTGTAGCAAACTCTTCTAACTTCGCTGGACATGTGACGATTGGTGACCGCGTGATAGTTGGCGGTGGCACTAACGTTTCTCAATTCGTAACTATTGGCCGTGGAGCTTATATCGGTGGTGGATCGGGGATTGATAAAGATATTCCACCTTTCTTCACTGCTTATGGAAACAGAATCAAAATTAAAGGAATTAATATTATCGGTCTCAAACGCCAGGGTCATGATAAACAAGCTATTTCAGATTTAGTGGATTTTGTACGTATGTTGGAAGCCAATACATTGTCTCCGCGAGCGTTTGTTGATCATTCTGAATTAATGCAAGATTATGCAAATTCAGTATTGGTGAAGGAAATTGCAGATTTTATTAGAAAATCTGAAGTCGGTATTCCTCCATTCATGGCATAAAATAAAGGAACAAGGGAATGCAATCAGGGATTAAGGTCGCAATCATTGGCTACGGACATTTGGGTAAGTGGCATGCTGCTAAGGTGCAGACCAATGGAATGGCCAAGTTGCATGCAATCGTAGAAAGTTTTGAACCCAACCAAAAATTGGCAAAATCTGCTCATCCAGAAGCTTTGATCGTCAGTGATATTCAAGAAATTATCAATGATATTGATGCTGCTTTTGTTGTAACACCAACTTCAACACACTATGAATTAGTTAAATATCTTCTGGAAAATAACAAACATGTTTTTTGTGAAAAGCCACTAACGGACACTTTGGAACAAGCCAATGAGATTCTGGCTTTGGCCAAAAGCAAAGAACTTATACTCCAGGTTGGTCACAGCGAACGCTTTCATGAAGCTTGGGATATTTTAAAAAACTACCCTGATTTTTTGAAAGCACCTCTTACTGTTCGCATCGCTCGTTATGCTGCGTTCAAAGGCAGAGCGACGGATGTGGATGTCGTAGGCGACGTTATGATTCATGATATGGATCTGATGGTTTATCTACTCAAAGAAAAACCAACAGAGGTGATCGCTTCTGGCCAAAAAATTAGGACGCCTAAGTGGGATCATGCTCTGGCCAATTTTTCTTTTGCCAGCGGTTCCTACGTATCTATCGTCTCTTCACGCAATCATGTGAAAGAAGTGAGAGAGGTCGAAATCTTTTCCAATGCCGGCTGCCTCTATGTAGACCTCATGAGTTGTGAGATCGCGATTGCTCCGAATAGCAAAACCACAAGTGGTGAGTATGTGGAAAAATTCCAATACAATAAGCGTGACCATTTACAGTTAGAGCACAATATTTTCTATGAAACGATCATGACCAAGGGCACTCCTGCAGTAACTGTAGATGATGGACACCAGGCCGTAAAAATGATCGATGCCGTTTTAAAATCTCTTAATTCTAAAGAAAAGGTCAGCCTTTCATGAGTTCAGTACTGCTCATCGCAGGAGAAAAATCTGGCGAAGAACATGCTTTAAGTTTTTTGCCTCAGATGAAGGCCATGGATCCCGGTCTTGAGGTTTACGGCGTTGGTGGTGACGAACTGAAAAAACAAGGGATGGAGCTGGTTTATCATTTAAAAGATTTTTCCAGTTGGGGAATTTCTGAAGTAATTGGAAAAATACCTTTTTATCTTCGAGCAGAGAAAAATTTAATTGAGATGGTGAAAACGAAAGGAACGAAAACAGCGATCCTGATTGATTTTCAAGATTTCAATTTAAGACTGGCAAAAAAATTAAAAAAATTAGGCGTGAACGTGCTTTATTACGTTGCTCCTCAAGCCTGGGCCTGGAAAGCATATCGTGCACAAGTTTTGGCCAATACAGTTCATACTCTTTTCACCATTCTACCTTTTGAGCGTGAGTGGTTTGGAAGTCGGGGTGTAAAACAAGTAAAAGGTGTTATGCACCCACTGGGCCTTCATTATAAAGATGAACTTCATCAAATTCCAGCTCGTCCTTTTTCTTCAATGAAAGATGGCGTGAACCTCTTACTTCTTCCTGGTTCGCGAAATTTTGAGGTGCAGGGCCTGCTACCTGAGTTCCTGGCAGTGGCCGATTTACTGAAAAAACATTGCAAAGTCCGTGTGACTTTAGTCAGAACGAGTTCAGTGAAAGATACTTTGTACGACTATTATGCTCCGAAGATCGACCACATTTATAAGTCGGATGAATTAACTCAAGCTTTGAGAGAAGCGCATATTTCTCTCGCGGCAAGCGGGACAGTCACCCTTTCGACTGCACTTTTTGAGGTTCCGACAGTCGTTTGTTACAAAGGATCGCTCTTAAATGAGTTCATTTTCTACAATTTTATCTCATATAAAGGTCCTATCAGCCTTGCCAATATTGTACATGAGAAGATGGTTTTTCCAGAACTCCTTCAGTATGAGGCAAACCCGACTGTAATCATGAGAAAGATTATGCCTTGGTTAACAAATATGAGTACTTATGAAAAAATAAAGGCTGAATTAAAAGAGACGAAAAATAAGATTTCTGGAGAGGATTTTGATCTTCCTCGCTATCTTCTGGACGTCATTCAAAAAGGACATTGTAATTAGGCATGATCGCTTTTTTAGAGATCTCTAAAAAATCTTTTTTGTTTCCGTTCTCACTTTTGTGGGAGTGGGTCTATATTATTCGTCGTAGTTTTTATAAGTACGGATTATTTTCACGTCATTATTTTAAAGTACCCATTATCTCAGTCGGAAATGTGACATTTGGTGGAACGGGAAAAACTCCTTTCACCATTTGGCTGACTCAAACATTTAGTGAGAGCAAAAAAAATTGTGTGGTTCTTACTCGTGGTTACAAGGGAAATCTGGAACATTCCTCGGGGCTTATAATGGGTGAGGAAGCATTCAAGAGCGATCCCAAAGATTTTGGAGATGAACCATTATTAATTGCCCGAAGGTTGCAGCATGGGGCTGTGGTGGTAGGGAAAAAACGCAGTCATAATCTTCAGTACTATTTCAATAAGCTTAAGCCTGACGTTGTTTTATTAGATGATGGTTTTCAACATTTAAAATTATTTCAAGATTTCTCTATCGTTCTCTTTGATGCGCTTTTACCTCTTGATCAGTATAAAGTCGCACCTCTGGGGTATTTACGCGAAGGTTTAAGTGCCTTAGCAGACGCCGATGCAGTCGTCATTAGCCGCGCAGATCAAGTCGATCAAAAGAAATTACAAGACCTACGTGACTTTATTTCTGTTTATACTCGTCCCAATTTGCCTTGGGCGGAAATTAAGTATGCTGCGACTGGGATCTATAATACTCATTTTAAAAAAATGTACGAGATGAAAGAATTAAAAGGACGTAAAATCATTGCTGTGGCAGCCATTGCTTCGCCAGAGTCTTTCTTTCGTTCACTAGAGTCTTATGGTGCTGAGTTAGTGGAAAGAGTAGTTTTTCCTGATCATTATTATTTCACTGCTCATGATGTAAATGAACTATTGGTAAGAGCTGCTTCAGAAGGGGCGATTCTTGTTACTAGTGAAAAAGATATGGTGAAAATCCGTCGTATTTCACTTGATGCTCGTATTCTCTTCATCGATATTAATGTTGAATTTTTAAAAGGTGAAGAAGAGTTAAAAGACAAAATTAAAAACATACTGGCGTAGGAATATTATGAAAAAGTTAAGTTATTTGTTGTTGTTACTCTCTTTGGTGTCGTGTTCGACTACGGATAAAGACATAAAGGATGTAAAACAAATTGATAATAACCCCGACATGTTGAATGCCTTCGACATGAAAGGAAAAGAATTCGATAAGTTTAAAGAAGCTCCCGCAGAGGAAGCTATCGCGGTTGCCACCCCAACAGCCACTGTTCCGGCGGAAAAAATAGCTAAAGAAAAAAACAGTAAAAAAGAAGCTGTGAAAAAAGTTGAAGAGGTCAAAACTCTAGTTGTAAGCGGTGAAAAACCAAGCATGTACATCACTCCGCTGCCAAAAGGTTTTAAATACCCTAAGGATTATCCTGACGAATATAAAAAATTTGATGCAAAGTCTGAAGCCCTGTGGCCAACATTTAAAGTGCCTTTCAAGATCGGCGAACAAATGGTTTTTGATGTGAAGTATTTTGGCATTACTGCCGGCCAAATTGCTTTAACTGTGATGCCAAAGAAATTGATTGGTCCCAAAACTTGCCATCATTTCCATGTCAAAATGACTTCAGCGCCGTTCTACAAAATGATTTATGAGGTAAATGATTATCTTGACTCCTTTGTTGATGTAGAACGCTTTCTTCCTGTTAAATACGTCGTCGTTCAACGAGAAACAAAACAGGATGTAGATGATCTTCAACTCTTTGATAATGACAAATTAACTACTTTCTATCGCTACCGTCGTTTAAAAAAGAAAACCAATGAAGTAAAGAATGAATCTGATGAGAAATTTATCCCAAGATTTTATCAAGATTCTTTCTCGGTGCTATAT
Source organism: Halobacteriovoraceae bacterium (assembly GCA_040377495.1). Classification (GTDB taxonomy): domain Bacteria; phylum Bdellovibrionota; class Bacteriovoracia; order Bacteriovoracales; family Bacteriovoracaceae; genus JBEIOQ01. Next base: position 7,675 of record JBEIOQ010000071.1, on the reverse strand, counting down.
TTTTTAAGAGGGATCGAAATAAAAATTGGTGAAACTTATGAGTTCCCTGTCATCACCCGAGCGAAGCCTTGGATGATTAAAATTACACCAGAGAAAGTGGAAACGATTTCCACTAAAATGGGTAGTCGTGAAGCCTACAGGATCAATGCGATTACTCAATATCCTGGTGTTTTAAAAGCTAATGGGGAAGCCGTATTTTGGATTTCTAAAGATGATAAAAAACAACTATTAAAGTTTCAGGCAAAAGTTAAATTAGGACCGATCGAAGGTGAGTTAGTTGATTTAACAGATGGAAAATAGGTTTTTTAAACGATGGTAATATCCGCCACAGTTTCTGATCTTAATTGCTTGTATATTTGTCCCACTCTGAAGTGGACGACAAATGAACGTCAAGCTTTACGTGACTGCTTAATGTTTAGAGAACTAGGCGGGTTTCCAATTTTATTCTGTTTTAAAGACTCCTATCTGGATCAAATGGCAAAAGAGTTAGGAATTGAGCGTATCCATAGTCGACGTCGTAGCATTAACTCCTGGTTTGATTTTAGTTTTTATTTTTATATTAAGGAACTTATTCGCAAAAATAACATCAACATTATTCACTGTTATAACATTGAATATGCCAATACTCTGAGTCTTAGTTTGGGTGCTTTTCCTGATGTTCCCCTTATTTTCTCTATCAATAAGCTGATGCGGGCGAAAAAGAAAGGTTTCTTTCGTCGTCTGCTTTTCTCGCGTATCGATTTGTTACTGACTATAAATCGCACCATACGCCATAGTCTGGAAGACTGTCTTCCGATGAAGACCAAAAAAATCCATGCTCTGGGAACAGGTCTTCGTTTTAATGAAAATTTTACGATTAAGCCTCTGGAAGATTGCTGGCGTTTTATGTGTTATGTGCCGTCACATACCACCAACATTGAGCATTTAGTGACTCTTTTTAGTGGGCTCAAACCCTTAGAAAGTAGCTTAAGAGAATTCACTATGCCGGTGAAAAAATTTAAACTTTTCTTAGTTTGCAAAAAGAATTGGGAAGATTTCGTTATTTACCCGGAGCTCATTGATGTCATTCGGGAAAAGGGTTTGGAAGATCTGGTGGAGTTCCAGCAAGTAGATGACGTGGTAAATAGTATCAATGACTATCATCTATCCATAAGTATCGATGCTGAAGAAAATGTTTCAGATTATGAAATCATATCAGCAGCAAGACTGGTTCCTATCGTGATTCCCCGTTCTGGAGGGCGCTCGGATTTACTTGAAAATTTTCAGGGAATTGGCGAATCTTATTTACCCAGAGATGCTCGAGAAATTAAAGATAAATGCCTAAAGATTTTAGTGAATAAAGCATTCTACGATCAAAACCTCCTCTACCAACGACCTAAAATCATCGATACTCACGGTCACCAATATTACCGTCTCAGAGCAAAGGCCCTCTATGAAAATCTTGTGGAAGTTCGCAAACGTTTAATCCAGCATCGCTAAAGACTCTCTTTTTGTTTTCTAACACCTTGAATTTACGAGAGTTGAAAACCTACCTTTTTTACCTTTCCCGTTGACGTAAGTATTGGTTTTTCCTAAACTGTCGGCTCCCTTCAGTAGAAGGTCTATTGTAGTGCTCTCTAGGAGGCCTTTATGGCTAACCAAATCCCTTCATGGGTAAAAGAATTTGAACACGTTGTCGGAGAAGACGTGGAAAAAGAAACGAAAACTGATTTCTCCGAATTTATGAACTCTTCATCTAACAAGAATTTCGCTGAAGGCGAAGTTTTTGAAGGTAAAGTAATCAACATCACTGATGACTATGTCACAGTTGATATTGGTTACAAGCAAGAGGGTCTAGTGCAAACTCGTGAATTTAAAAATTACGATGGCACACTTAAAGTTAAGATGGGTGACACAATTACTGTTTACCTTGAAAAACTTGAGTCTCACATGGGTAACTTGATCCTGTCGAAAGACAAAGCTGAAATCTTAGTAGCATGGGACAGAATTTCTGAAGCATGTGAAAAAGGTGAATCGGTTGAAGGTACAGTTATTGCAAAAGTTAAAGGTGGTCTATCGGTTGATATCGGTGTTAAGGCTTTCTTACCTGGTTCTCAAATCGACATCCGTCCAGTACGTAACCTTGATAAGTACATTGGTAAAACAATGGAATTCAAAGTTATTAAATTCAACAAGAAACGTGGAAACATCGTTCTTTCTCGTAGATCAATTCTTCAGGAAGAAAGAGGTAAATTACGTGACGAAACTTTAGGTCAAATCCAAGAAGGCATGATCGTGAAAGGTATTGTGAAAAACATTACTGATTACGGTGCGTTCATTGACCTTGGTGGTGTTGACGGACTTCTACACATTACAGATATGTCTTGGGGACGTGTTAAACATCCATCTGACATCATCGGTGTTGGTGACGAAATCGAAGTTAAAATTCTTAAATACGATGAGTCTAAAGAGAGAGTTTCTCTTGGTCTTAAACAAGTTCAACCAAACCCTTGGGAATCTGCTCAAGCTAAATACAAAATTGGCGAGAAAGTTAAGGGTGAAGTTGTATCAGTTAAAGATTATGGTGTATTCATTGAATTACCAGACGGAATTGAAGGCTTAATCCACGTTTCAGAAATGAGCTGGACATCTAAAAACAAGCACCCATCTAAAATGGTAAACGTTGGTGAAACAGTTGAAGCTCAAGTTCTAGAAGTAGATGTTGAGAACAAGAGAATTTCTCTTGGTCTAAAACAACTTCAACCAAATCCATGGGACGATCTAGCGAAGAAATACAAAGTTGGATCTACAGTTGAAGGTAAAGTTAAAGCAGTAGTTGATTTCGGTGCGTTCATCGATCTTGGCGAAGAAGTAGATGCTTTAATCCACGCTTCTGACGTTTCTTGGACTAAGAAAAATATTAATCCAAATGATGAATTTAAAGTCGGTCAAACTGTAAAAGCACTAGTGATTGCAGTTGATAAAGAAAACCAAAAATTCTCATTAGGGATGAAGCAACTTGAGGAAGATCCATGGAAAAAGATCGAAGAACGTTTTCCAGTTGGTTCAGTGGTAGAAGCAGAAGTTGTTCGTTTAACGGACTTCGGAGCTTTTGTTGAACTAGAAACAGGAATCGAAGGTCTAATCCACATTTCTGAACTTTCTGAAGAAAGAGTTGAAAAAACTTCTGATGTTATCAAAAAAGGTGACGTGAAGAAAGCGATGATCATTTCAATTGATAAAGATGCTAAGAAAATTGCACTTTCAATTAAAGCGATCGGAAATGCTGAAGATGCAGCAGTATTAAAGAGTGTAAAACATGAAACTCCTAAATCTGCTACTCTTGGTGATAAATTCAAAGGCTTAAAAGTCTAATTATTTACTCAAGAAATATCATTTTAGAGGAAGCCCCAGAGAAATCTGGGGCTTCTTATTTTATAAACAAGACACTCGTCCACTTAACTTTCCTTGTCTTGATATTGGTCAATGCTTAGGATAAAACTTCACCTATACTTTTTTCTATAACGAAAACAGGAGTGTTTTATGCAATGGTTGATTTCAGTATTGATGTTACTTCAAGTCACGAGCAGCTTTGCCAGTGTTAAGGATGAGAATAAAGTTATCGATTGCGCCATTAATATTATGGAAACAAATCGAGTGAATAAAGATGTGGTGCAAAAGCTAGAGACAATTCTGGTTGAACTTAAATCATCAAATCCGCAAGTTCTGAACAAAGAATGTCGTACTTTAAAAAAGATTTCCCATAAATTAGAAAAGATGAAAATAGAGGATATTTCTATCCTTCTAACGATTGAAAATGTAACTGATCAAGACAAGATCACTGCTAAAAAATTCTTAAATGAAGTCCTCACACAAACCTATGATTGTAAACTTCACGGACTTAAAGCCGCGGGTGGAGCATTGTTAATGTTAGGCGGTGGTATTAATGCAGGTCTTTGTAAGTCGAGTTTGGCCAAAAATTACGTGGTGATTGCCCCTGAGTTTTTTATAGGAGCTGGATTGGGGGCGATGGTTATGTCTCAAACTTCAAAATTTAAATTAAAAAATAAACAAGTAGTGCATGATATGGATGGAACTCAGTTTATCATTGCCCTTGGTTATGGCGGATCTTTCAATATGCAAGGAAGTGGCGATCAAACCGGTCATGCCCTTGGACTTGGTTTTGCGATTGGAACTTCACACATGCTGGTGTTCAAAATGCTACCATTAAAGAGAAATTTTAAAGTCGTTCGTAAAATGCTTACTTTAGACGATTCAAGATTCTAATTTCGTCATTTTAAAGGGCCCATTGCTGGGCCCTTATCATTAATTGGTGTTGCCAGTATATTCGTATAAAAGAATTTCTAAAGCCGCATCAAATCTTTTGTGACTTAATAATTTTATTTCATTTCTTTCACTGTTAATTGTCGACAGACTCTCGCGAGCAATTTTTCCCGCAGCAATTCGATAAGCAAGATCCCAACTGCCAGTGACCGGTAGTATGGCCACATCTACTGTTGCCGTAATAGGGAGAAAGATAAGCAAAGGTATGGCCCCTGAATCATAAATGGCTGCGAAAAGTAGAAAAGATGTTAGAAAGTTTGAGTCCATGAGCTTATTATCTTTGTTCGTGATGTGATAATAATTTTCGATTTTTTTCTTCTTCAATCTTTTCACATGTGTCTCTTGTGTTAATTGATCTAGATTTGTCATGATTTTCGGACCGGCATGCCAATCCCCATAGATGGCATAATTTTTTCCTTGAGTCTTGAACACATAAGAAACTTTGTGACAGACTCCCTTCTCATCTCTTTCTTCACATTGGGCCATGAGTTCTTCTTTCGTACTTTTGGAGGCAAGTTTTACTCCCACGATATCCAGTTCAGATTCAGGGATCACAACATTTCTAGCGATAGCAATTTCACGAACAAAATGATGTGTTATTTCTCTCGCAATCACCGAGCTTGAAATTAGAGCGAGGGCAGACAAGAGCATCAAAGCCTTCATAGGGCCTCCCTTAAGTGTTTTCCCTATTATGGCCGGACCGTCTAAGCTATCGAAATAAAAATGGTGACGTAATGCCTACTATTTGGGTCAATTTAACTGGAAACAAATTGAAAAATAACGGTTTAAAGAGGCTAAAAAACTAAAATTTGAGCCCAAGGGCAATCTTAGGCATAATAGAGCCTATGAAAAAATTAAATTCTCTTTTCGTTCTCTCTCTGCTTTCTCTCTCCCTCTCAGGCTGTGTCGGTGGCGGTGGAGAAAAAGATGCTGCTGCCGGTGGACTCAGACTGGAAAATACTCTGACCGATTTTAACAATGATGCTGGTTCGGCCGATGCCGTTGATCTGATCGATGAAGAAGTTAATGGCTTTACTTATGCTCCTCAGTTCTTAGGTATTTTTGATAAAATGCCGAACGCAGTGGTGAGTTTAAATCACCATAATAATCATAACGAACAAATCAGTCTGGTGGCCTCTCAACTTAAAAGTGGAACCAGCTGGACCAATCTATCCCTCTTCAGCGTAAACCTGGATCTGAAATCCACCAAACATATGGTGACGAATATCAACAGTCGTTTTCATCTGATGAGACGTTCACCGCTGGCGGAAAGTTCTTATTATGTTTTAACAATGACTCCGACAAAGTTGTACAAAGTAGATTTGGATTTGAATCAATCGCAGTTGATGGGGGAGCTATTTGCAACGTCTGCTGTTCCTGTCAATAAAAGAACCATTGGTTTTATTCATCAAAATTCTAATCGTCTGTGCGGAACTTTGAGTGTTGCGCAGGACAAATTCTTTTATAAAGATCAGGACGATACTTTACTTGAATTTGGTTATGATCAGGCAGAAAAACCTAAATATGTTTATTGTTTAAAAAATCAATCAGTATTAGTTTATACTCCGACCGAAAAAATATATTCCCTGACGGAGGATGGTCAAAATTATTTAGGTTCTAAAGCAGATTTAAGTTGTACCAAAACCACCGTGACCTATCGTGGAGAGAATGCTTATTTTCTTTGTTATTACGTGAACAATGCAAACAAAACAGTTTATAAAACTTATCTTGTCGCGGCAGATGGATCTAACTTAACTTTAACTACGCTTCCTGCTGCATCAGCAGCATCCAAGCTCCTCTATACGGTTAAGATCGACAATTACACCTCCGCTGATTTAACTAAGCCAAGTATTCTGCACTTCAAAAAAGGGACAGGGGCTTGGGACAACATTAAGCTTGCAACTCAAGCGTCGAACAAAACGATTCTTTCCATGAAACTGCATCAAGGAGAGTTGCTACTTTTAACTCAGTTTGCTTACCTTACTTATAAAGATGAAGTGTTGAAGAAATACCCGTTAACCTTTACAGCTAAGGATCTCTTTGCTCTTGATCACAATCTGTTGCTGATGAAAACCACCGCAGAAGGTTCGAAGGTCGATCCATCTTTACCAACGAATGACCAACAAAAAGCACTCTTGGCCAATGTGGCCGTGACAGACTTAAATCCTGTGCCTTTCATCACTGCGGAGGTCAAGCTAGCAGCACTTAAAGCAATGCAAACACCTGATCACGTTTATATGGCGGCCAAACGACCAAATAAAGAAGTCACCATCATTCGCACCAATCTATTGGATCCAACGGATCAGGATGAACATATTCTAGGGATAAACTACAATCTGGTGGATATGAAAGAAGATGATAACGACATCTATGCCGTGATTAAAGATGCTGCGAATAAGTATTATCTTCGTCACGCAGATCTGGATTTACAGAGCATTCACTCACTGCAGATCACGGGTACTACTCCTCAGTACGGAGAGATTTCCATCCTAGGGGATAGAGTGTTTGTGTATGTGAAAAAAGAAATCCTGGTTTATGACAGAAACCTTGTATTGAAATACAAAGTTCCACTACTTGGTTTTTCTTCGAAGCGTTTCTTAAAACTAGATAATGGCTTTGCCCTAGGGATTATTAATAAGCATATTGTGAAGATTAAGCTTTCTAATGGTCTGGTCACTCAGCTTTATGCCCTCAATACGGAATTGACTGCAGATGTATTGCAGTTAGAGCTGATCAACCGTACACTATATCTCAACATGGGTCAGGCGAAGATCTTAAAGATTGAATTACCGGCCAGTGAGATGCTGTAAAATATGAAAGCCCAAAGAAAATTAAAAAATTATCTGTTGTTTCCTCGCATTCAATTAAAGTTTGTGATGTTCACGGTATTGTCGTGTTTAATCACTGTAGCGTTTTGTTTGTTTCAGGTGCACCAGAGTTTTTCTTATCTGAAGAGTGTAGGGGAACGGGTGAAGATGGATCCCAATGCTCCTTATTTTCGTTTAATTGAAATGCAGGAACAGATAATCTTTCAAAAAGTTTTAATCGCTTTGGCGATTGGCCTTCTTATTAGCGTGATAATTAATTTTATGATTACTCACCGTGCTCTTGGGCCTTTCTATCGTCTCAAAGTCTTCTTTAAAAACTTTGATCCTAATAAAAATTCACAAATCACTTTCAGAAAAGAAGACTACTTTAAAGATCTGGAAGACGATATCAATCGGGCGTTAGATAAAAATAGGAATTAGCGCTTAAACCGAACCTCATAACAATGATGAATCTTCTGGCTACGGAAATCCTGTGGGATAGTATCTTTGGTGATATCTTTCACGTCAAACTCTTGCACTAAGCT
>JBEIOQ010000119.1:0-6430 GCA_040377495.1 Halobacteriovoraceae bacterium | reverse complement strand
CTCATTTATCAAAAGAAAGACCATTTTCCAGGGACCAATAGCTTTGACATCAAAGTTCTTATGCAATGGCATAAGGTGATTATGAATGCGACAGAGCAGGCAAAAAGATGGCAACAATTGATTGTCCCGCAAGTGAAATATTGGAAAGAGTTTTATAAGAAAGATGTACGTGGATATGTATTCTTTCGCGAAATGGAACAACTCGACAGCAAACTGCTTAAATTTACTGAACAAGATACTGCCTTTCAAGAGAAGGCCAAGAGCTCCATGATTCAAATTTGTTTAAATAATGGTTCAAGTTTCGAATCTTGTTCTGCCGAAACAAAAGAGAAAAATTTCCCGGATCGTATTTTCTCTCTCTACTATCGCTATAAAGATAAAGCCAAAGAAAACTTTGATTCCTTCTTTAAGATTCAAAAGAAAGTTTCACATTTGGTTTGGTTAGACAACCATGCGGTAACTTTTAATCTTCGCTCACAAACTAGCTCTGACTTAACTCTAATGTTTGATAATTTAATTGAAGCCAACTGGAAAAATAATGACTTCAAGTTAATCCTTACTTTTGCGAAAGAGCCTTCACCTGATTTAGCAACACTGAGTATCGGCAAACATGCCATTGGCCATGTAATTAATCATAAAAATCTTTATTTACCGACGATGGATTTGATTTTACCAGATCGCCAAAAAGTAGCGATTCATGAGATGGGACACTTATTAGGCTTTGGCGATTGTTACGTCGAGTTCGTCGATCAACAAACAGGCGATGCTGTTTACTATGAACTTAGCGATACAAATATTATGTGCTCTTTGGCTGGTCAAGTGCAAGAACACCACTTTAAAGAGCTGAAAAAAACTTACGATTAATCCCCCTCATTAATACGCTTAATCTTTACCCCCAGCCCACTAAACTTTTGGTCTAACTTTTCATACCCACGATCTAGGTGATAAACCCGTTGAACTACTGATTCACCATTGGCCACTAAAGCAGTTAAGACCAAGGCAGCTGAAGCACGAAGATCCGTGCACATAACTTTCGCTCCCGTAAGTGGATGCCCTCCTTCGATCAAAGCATTATTACCCTTTAAAGTAATTTGGGCACCCATGCGAATCAATTCCGGCACGTGCATAAAACGATTTTCAAAAATTGTTTCTGAAATAAAAGAAGCACCTTTCGCCACTAACATCAAACTCATCATTTGCGCTTGAACATCAGTTGGAAATCCGGGATAGGGAGCTGTTTCAATTTTAGCACCTTTTAAACCCTTATGTTTTTTTACAACAATAGAATTCGTTTTTCTTTCTAGCTGAGCTCCCATTTGATCAAGAACATCCAAAACCGAGGTTAAATAATTGGGATTAATATTAGTCACTTCAATTTCTGAGTTGGTCATAATTCCAGCAATCACATAGGTCGCAGCTTCAATACGATCCCCTATGATTTGATAATCACATTTTTTAAGTTTTTTAACACCTTCAATTTCAATGGTCGAAGTTCCCGCACCTTTAACTTTCCCTCCCATCGCTATGATGAAATTTGCCAGATCATCAATCTCAGGCTCACGTGCCGCATTTTCAATGATGGTCGTTCCTTCCGCCAAGGTCGCCGCCATCATTAAATTCTCAGTCGCTCCGACAGAAGGAAAAGAAAGTACAATACGAGCTCCCTTAAGACCATCTGTAGTCGCTTCCACGTTTCCGTTTTTGATTTCGATCTTTGCGCCCATCTTTTCTAAGCCAAATAAGTGGATATCAATAGGACGCGCACCGATGGCACAGCCACCAGGCAGAGAAACGACGGCTTTTTTATAACGAGCAAGTAATGGTCCTAGCACCAGGATTGAAGCACGCATGGTTTTAACTAATTCATAGCTAGCTTCTGTACTGGTAAGATTTTTACAATCGATGGTTACATCTTCATCTTTACGGAAGAGCTTCGCTCCCATCATTTCAAGCAACTTGAAGGTGGTGGTGACATCACGAAGTTTAGGTAATTTACGAATCGTTATAAGCTCATCATTCAAAAGACAGGCAGTCAGAATAGGTAATGTGGCATTTTTGGAAGCCGATGTTTCAACAGTTCCACTAAGTTTGGCTGGTCCCTGAATTATTAGTTTATCCATGACTACTTCCTATTTTTGTAAAATTAAAATTCTTTTTTGTTCATTATAATCTTTCACAATTTCTACTTTGTGAAAGCCATCTTTTTTCGCTATGTCTGCAATCCCATCCAGGTGGTCTTCATGGCCTTCCATTAAACAAAGACCAGAAGCACTTAAACTATCATAAATTTGCCCCAGGAAGGTTGTAAACCATTCAGTATATTCTTCATCGTTTAAAAACAGAGCAAGATGAGGTTCAAACTCTTGAGTCTTGGCATGTACTTTCTCCCAATCGGAGTTTCTTTTGATGTAGGGTGGATTAGTAAGAATAAGATCAAACTTCTGAAAGAATCCCTGTAAGCGATCTCCCCAGAAAAAAGACAATTTTGTCTCAGGGTGAAGGGAATACTGCAGACGTTGATAATTCGCTTTTGCTACCTCTAGGGCCTTTAAGCTCATATCGACTCCGGTAAGATTGAGAGGGCGATTGATTTCCATCCCCACACTCAATAAGATCGCTCCCGAGCCAGTTCCAACGTCGATGATGTTCCTTTTATTTGGGTCTATCTTTAGCTCTTTAATCGCCATTTCCACCAACATTTCCGTTTCAGAACGTGGAATAAGCGTATGTTCATTAACGTAGAAGGGGGCCCTATAAAAGTAAGCTTCATGTTCTACATATTGCAAAGGCATACCTGTTTTCAATTTGAGAAAAAAATTAGTCAAAGGCAAAATATCGCTCTGAAATTGAAAGGGATAAAGAGTTTGAACCGCTTGTTCAAGACGTCGAAGATTGAGACCGGGATAAGATTGAATTAATGACGAAGAATGATTTTGCCAGAACGAAGAGAGCTCTTGCTTCCACGCCTGCATTGGTTACTCTTCAGTGCCCTTGAGCAACTCTGCTTGATTATGGGCAATGAGGGCATCCACCACAGGAGCCAGATCTCCTGCCACAATACGGTCCAGAGAATAGAGTGTTAAATTAATTCGGTGATCAGAAAGACGACCTTGTGGATAATTATAAGTCCGAATCCTCTCTGAGCGATCACCTGTTCCGATCAAGCCCTTTCTTTCTGCAGCTTCTTTATTATGAGCTTCTTGTACCATTTTATCGTAGATGCGGTTACGAAGAATTTTTAAGGCCTTTTCTTTATTTTTTAGTTGTGATTTTTCATCTTGGATCGCAACCACCATGTTCGTCGGCAAGTGAGTTACGCGAACTGCAGAGTCTGTAGTGTTAACCGACTGACCGCCTGAACCACCTGAACGATAGACATCAATACGGACTTCATTGAGGTTCAGTTCAAATTCGACTTCATCTGCTTCAGGTAATACTGCGACAGTAATAGTTGAAGTATGAACACGACCTTGAGTTTCCGTTTTCGGCACACGTTGAACACGGTGAACTCCCGATTCATATTTCATCTTCGAATAAACTTTATCGCCAGTAACTTGAAAGATAATTTCCTTTAGACCTTCATCTCCCTGTGAAATAGAAACCATTTCTGAGCGGAAGCCAACAGTCTTAAAATAGCCCTGATACATATCATAAACATCACGTACAAAAATACTGGCTTCATCTCCACCAGCACCTGCCCGAATTTCAATCATAACGTTACGATCATCCAGTGGGTCTTTAGGTAAGAGAAGAACCTTCATTTCTTCTTCCAAAGCAGGAATGCGTCTTTCATTTTCGGCCAACTCTTCTTTGGCCATTTCACGCATATCTGGATCTGATTCATTTTTTAGAATCTCTTTGGAACCTTCGATATCTTCTTTTAATTTTTTATAAATTTTATAAGTGTTAACCAGCGGCTCAAGGTTAGCTCTTTCTTTGGTTAATTCCTGGAGGTCTTTCGGACGATCATAGAGAGAAGGATCTCCCATACGGTCGGTAAGAACTTCGAATCGTTTTATTACAGCATCTAATTTATCAAACATATTAAGCTTCTAAAAAATCTTTTAAACCAGTATTTGTTTCTTCAATATCACTTAAATTTTGGATCTCAATTTCTTCAACCTTTAAAATTTTATGATCAACTTTTTTCAGGTCAAATTTTTCTTCTAAGAAAAGTACCGCTTTAATACTGGCAAGGGCCACTTCTAATTGTTTCTCATCTGGTTCTTTGGTCGTAAGTTTTTGCAGCATCATGCCGGGAAAACTGATGGTACGACAAACCATATTACCCGAATACTTTCCTGCAAAGCGGATAATTTCATAGGAAATCCCTGCAATGGGAATAGTCAGAAGAACCTTAAACCCCATGGCCATAGCATGCTTGATTATAGGAGGTTGCCCTACTCCGATAGGAACAGCGGCAAAGATAAGAGAAAAAAGGATAATTGAAATAAATAATAAAAAGAAAATAAAAGAAGTTCCACAACGTGGGTGAAGCGTTGAATATTTTTTAGCGTTCTCCACTAAAAGCTTTTCCCCTGCTTCAAAAGTCGCAATCGATTTATGTTCAGCGCCATGATATTGGAATACTCGACGAATATCAGGTAGAAAGCCAATAAGCCAGATATAAAGAATGAAAATTGACGCTTTAATCACACCGTCAATAAAGTGAAATTTAAAGCCATCTAACTCAAATCCTTGTCCTTTTAAGCTACCAATCCAAGCCGTAATAGCGTGTGGTAGAAAAACAAACAAGGCAATTCCGAAAAGGAACGAAGTCGCGATAGTTAAGAAAGTCGCTAAATCCACTTTTTCTTTTTTTCTCTCAGTTGCTTTGCCTTTTTTAGCATCTTCAGCAGCTTGAGCAATATTGGCAGAGTAATTCAAAGAAACAATTCCGTTGGCCATTGATTCAATAAGAACCAAAACCCCTCTTAAAAAAGGTTTTTTAAAACTATTTAATTTTTTTGAAAGTCCATACCATTGATCCCGACGAAGAACGATAGTTCCATCAGGTTTTCTCACCGCAACCACAAAAGCATTAGGTGATCTCATCATCACACCTTCAATGACAGCTTGCCCGCCGATTGAAGTATATTGCTGAGCCAATAAAAGAAGGATGTTTTGTAGACGCTTAACCATTCATTGAACTCATAAATTCTGCATTGGTTTTGGTTTGGTTAACTTTATTCAAAACGAATTCCATTGAATCGATTGGATTCATAGGGTGCAGAACACGTCTAAGAACATAAAGACGAGTTAAGTTCGCTTGATCGATAAGTAATTCTTCCTTACGAGTCGCTGATTTATTAATATCTAGACATGGGAAAATACGTTTTTCCATCAATTTTCTATCTAACTGAATCTCAGAGTTACCTGTACCTTTAAATTCCTCAAAAATAACTTCATCCATTCTTGAACCTGTATCAATCAATGAAGTTGCGATGATGGTAAGTGATCCACCATTTTCAATATTTCTAGCAGCACCGAAGAATCTTTTTGGTTTATGAAGAGCGTTCGAGTCAACACCACCTGAAAGAATTTTTCCTGATGGAGGAACAACGGTGTTATAAGCACGAGCAAGACGTGTAATAGAATCGAGTAGAATCACCACATCCTGACCAGCTTCCACTAATCTTTTTGCTTTTTCGATGACCATTTCTGCTACTTGTACGTGACGAGTTGCTGGTTCATCAAAAGTTGAAGAAACAACCTCAGCATTCACGTTTCTCTTCATATCCGTTACTTCTTCGGGACGTTCATCGATAAGAAGAACGATTAGTTTAGCATCAGCATGATTGTGAGTAATGGCGTTGGCAATATCTTGCATTAATACCGTCTTACCAGCTTTAGGAGGAGCAACGATCAAACAACGTTGACCAAAACCTTGGGGAACAAAAAGATCGATAATACGAGTTGAGTAGTTTGTCGGCTTGAACTCTAAGTTCATTTTCTTCGAAGGATAAACTGGAGTTAAGTTATCAAAAAGCACAGTCATTTTATGTGCGTCTGGATCTTTAAAGTTAATCGTATCCACTTTTAAAAGAGCAAAGTAACGCTCGCCTTCTTTTGGTGGGCGAATTTGTCCTTTAACCGTATCCCCTGTTCTAAGACCGAAACGACGGATTTGACTAGGGCTCACATAAATATCATCGGCACCTGGTAAGTAGTTGTAGCCTGGAGAGCGTAGGAATCCGAAGCCATCAGGAAGAGTTTCAAGAACACCATCACCGTAAATTGCTTCATCATTTTTTGCATGCTTGGTTAAAAGTGCGAAAATGATTTCGTGTTTTTTAAGTCCTGCAGCGTTTTCGATTCCTGCAGCGCTGGCCAGGAGCGTCATGCAAGCCATCATCAAGGATGGCAAAGTGGTGCGGGGGTGGCTGGGTATCGAAGTGCGAACGCTCGACGAGGAACTGGCCACCCGGAT
>JBEIOQ010000123.1:0-5372 GCA_040377495.1 Halobacteriovoraceae bacterium | reverse complement strand
CTCATTACAAAGAGATAAGTAAAAATCGTTTGGTGTATACACAGCAGTTTGCAGACAAAGATGGAAATATGGGTCGCCATCCGATGGCTCCTACTTGGCCCGCGTTTATGCAAACGACGATAAACTTTGAGGCAGAAGGTCCCGATCAAACCCGTGTAACGATCACTTGGGAAGTCGAAGGAGTTGCGACAGCCGAAGAACGGGCCATGTTCCATAACGCCAAAGGTGGCATGACCATGGGCTGGACTGGATCATTCGACAAACTGGAAGATTATTTAAACCAATAACCTTTTTTGAGAAGGGTCGAGAATCTACGTTTTCGGCCCTTCTAACCTCTTAGAAGCAATCGACTTTTCGATTATTATCTTGACGGCCAAATCCGGTGGAAAGGGCCACCCTTGCCTTGGTATAATGGTTAAGTCTTTAAGATTTAGTGAGGTTTATATGAAGCTTTATTTAATCATGGTTCTGATTGCAACGGGCTTACTTGGAGCATGCTTTAATAAGGTGCAAAACATTTCAAAAAAACAAGCAATCGCAGTGGTTGATGAAGATCATTAAGCTCTAAAATGGAAAACAATGTTATGATATTTACCTATGAGTTCTACATATTTAAAGCTGCCGATTGAAAAGATCCAAAAACTTTCTGTTGCCCCCTGTGATTTTTACTTAAAAATCACAGAGCAAAACTTCGTAAAGATCATTAATGCCAATGATCTTTACGAAGAATCTTTGCTCTTAAAAAAGATGAAAAGTGGTGTGAATGAATTTTATATTCGTCAGGAAGATGAGTTGATTCTCCAACAAGATCTCAGTCAATTTATGCAGCTTGAGTTGCGTGGACTCATGGTAGAATCCGAAAAGTCTCTGGCAACACTGAAGAATGCCTTCGACTCAGTTCGTGATTTTGCCAAAAGAATTGAGCTGCATGAAGTAACAGTTCAATTAATAGAAGGAATTCAGAAATCGACGATCGTATCCATTCGTCAAAACAAAAAAATCTTTAATCTTCTGGTCAAAAAAATCTCTGATAAAAACTACCTTTCTCAACATAGCTTGATGACTTCCCTCGTCTGCTGTGCAGCTGCCAGTAAAATGAGCTGGAGCACTCAAGCAACCTTGAAGAAATTTATTTTAGCCTCTCTTTTTCACGATATTGTTCTGGAAGATAGCAAATTGGGAAAAGTACGCGTGTCCTCTGAACTAGAGCACGGTACTTACTCTACAGCAGAAAAGAAACTGGTACTACAGCATCCAGAATTAGGTAAAGACTTTTACCTGGGTCTAGAACTAGGTAGTCCTAATACTGAGCAAATCATTTTATCGCATCATGAACTGCCTGATGGTTCAGGCTTTCCTCATGGTCTGGATGCCTTTAAAACCCCACGCTATGTCTGTTTGTTTATTTTAGCGGAGGAATTGGTGAATATCTTCGAACACGAACCGGATGCGGAGAAAGCGTGGATCATCACCAAAGAAAAATTCAATACTTTCTACAACGTAGGGAACTATCGCAAGATTATTGAAGGTTACAAAGAGTTGTTTCCTCAATTGGCCTAATACTGTCTAAAATTTAGTCAGCCCTAGCTTGCTAACGGAACTTATTACTACCATCCTATATACATTTGTCCCTATCACCTATAATCCCCTCATAACATTTAATTAGTTTGCCCAAAGGAAGTTTATGCGAAAGACTCTTTTAAACACGATAGTATTAGCGATGATGATTTCTGCTGGAGCTTTAAAGGCCCAAGAACAACAAGAAGAAGTAGAGCAAGAAGAACAACAAGTTGAACAAACAGTTCAGAACGATGATATTATTAAAACGGAAGTCAAGATTGGTCACCAAGTTTTGACAAACCACGGACAACATTTAGCAGCTACGGCCACTGGCGAGTCGAATATCCTCTATAATAAGTACGGGCATGTTCAACTCCTTCCTTTTCAAGTGAATATCTACACTCATTATGAAGGTTTATCTCACGTTCAATTACAGAATTTAAAAGTCACCGCGATTAACTTTATGATGGATAAGCAAGGAATAGGTCTTGGAGCTGGGATGTATACTAAAGAACAATTTGGCTATCGAGCGACGGCAGTCCCTGTCCAAACGATTTCCCCCGTCGTTTTATCGGCCTTTCACACGGTAGAATTTGAAGACGGAAAAACTATTTTAAAAATTTCAGGATACCTATCGGCTGGTAAAGCAATTGGATTTGGTGAAAATACTCGTTATGCTTTCGACGTAGAAGGCGAACAAAATGGCGGCACTGTAGTTCCTGCAGGACTTAATGCCAAAATTGATTTCAATAACAAAGTTCAGGTTCAGGGTTTTGTCGACTATCAGCATTTACAGGCCAATGATACAGATAAATCTTATTCACCTGTGACAAGAACAGTAACCAAAAACTCCATCACACTGAATGAAGTAAAATACGGAATGACGGTTAATCTTAATATGAGTGAGCTACTTAACCAAAAATTACGAGGTGTAAACTTATATGCAACCGTTTCTCATCAACAAATGGCCTATAAATACGATGAAAAGACAGTGCAATTCGTGCGCACGAATGGGTCTCCAGAGAAAACTGTTACTGAAGCTCCGACCCTTAATTTAAGTAAGCAGAACTACCTTAACGTCCAAGTGGGTGTCGCGATTGATCT
Source organism: Halobacteriovoraceae bacterium (assembly GCA_040377495.1). GTDB lineage: Bacteria > Bdellovibrionota > Bacteriovoracia > Bacteriovoracales > Bacteriovoracaceae > JBEIOQ01. Next base: position 2,708 of record JBEIOQ010000123.1, on the reverse strand, counting down.
TCGAGTAAAACCAAAGAAAAAACCTACTCACTTTGATTTCTAAACTGTCCAAAATTTCGACAAAGACGGTATCAAGTCTATAAAAAGATACCGTCTGGTATCGCCACTGATTCCTATCTGATACAATCCAAAAAAACAAAGGACATATATGAAAAAACTAATGATTGCATTCGTGCTTATGACATTTGCTGCTGTACCCACTGCCTACGCTAAAAAAGTCGGTTGTGGAGTCAGAGTCCACGATGACTTTAAACTGAATAAGAAACTAATCATAGGGCAACAATATGACCGTGAACGTACTTTCCGCGGCAATGTGGAAAAAGAGTTTCTAGTGGAAATCCCAGGTCAGTCTGAACCGACTTATGTGATTCGCTACCATATTGAAAAATTCCAAGTGGCAGCTGAAGTTCTGAATATAAAGACACAAGAAGTGAAAGAATTTGATCTCGGTACGATTCATCCCAAAATGGCGGTATCAGGATTAATTTTCAGTAACGAATTTAAAATGCCAATTGAACCGATTTCTTTTACTGACGAGAACGGAAAACCTCAGGTGATTAACCAGATCTCAGGAAAATGTAAACTACAAGAATTTTATATTGGTGACTGGTTGCCGATTCCTTAATATAAAAAGCCCCTCGAAAGAGGGGCTTTTTATTTATAATACCGGAGTTTCCGTCATTGCTTTAAGTTTGGTGAGTCCTTTTTCAAACTCTCCACCGACCATCTTATCCATGTTCATGAAGAAACAAAAAAGTCTTCCCATAAAATTATTTTGGCCAGTCACACTCCACTTCACCACTGTTCCGCCATCTTTCGGAGTAAGAGAAATTTCCGCTAACTGAACCATCTGCATTGGCTTTTCATAAGTTAAACGTGTAACGACTAATAGGCCTGGCTGGCTTTCTACGACCTCTGCTTTTCCTACACCCATTTGGCCTTTACTCTCCCAACTTGAAACCGCTCCTGCTCCTTCGGCTGGCCCCGAATAAGTCATTTTCATTTGAGGATCAGAGTCTTTCCAAGGCATCCATTCATTGGATTTTTGACTGTTATTTATAAAAGGGAAAAGAGTTTCTGGAGTTGCCTTTACAAATATTTCACGAGAAATGGTGTAATCAGGCTTTTGTAAACCAATGAAGCTCAAGAAAATCACGAGCACGACCACGATACCTAATAATACTTTTTTCATATTTATTCTTCCACACTTCCTTCTACTGCTGGGAAGTACTGTGCTTTTTGTCCAATAGGATGACCTGCAGGAATCGCAGTTCCTAATTCATTGATACTAAAAACACTCTCAGGTAGATTAAGCGATTTTCTTACTCTTTCCATAGTTTGCGGAACAAAAGGATGAAGCATGATCATAAGGTTTTTTAGCACATAAAAAGAAGTATAAAGGGCATCTTTGCGTCCTTCTAACTCTGCCCTATCATCATGAGGTTTATACTGAACAAACAAACTATTAATGGTTCGTGCATAGTTTTCGATTTGACCTAAGAGAGTAATGTGTTCTGCTTTTTCCATATTCTTCACATACATCTGCACGATCTTCATGGTTTCTTTTTCCACTTTCTCTAATAATTTTCCATCAGGAACCTTACCATCAAAACGGGAATGAACAGCAGAGATGGGTTTTTCAATAGCTGCGTTCATAGGGCCGGCCAAAAATTTGTTTCTTTCTTTGAAAGTTTCAAAATCAAAGTTAGATTGTTTTTCAGGAATACCCAAAGTGGACAAGAAGTATCTCACCTGATCAGGGTCATAACCCATTTCATTAGTGAGTTGATCCCCACTATAGAAATTCCCACGAGACTTACTCATTTTCTCGCCGTTCACCATTAAATGGAAAACAGAATAGACGTCAGTCATAGTGTAATTATCTTTTACCCCTAACCACATCGCTCCTTGCATCAGCACATAGAAATAAACATTGTCCTGACCAAGGAATTGAAAAATTCTGGCTTCGGGATCTTTCCAAAAACGTTCATAGTCTTTGGGATCTTTGCCCATTTTTTTGAGTGCGACTTTAGTAAACGAGATTGGTGCAATCAATGAATCTGGCCACACATAAAGTGTTTTACCTTTCATCTCTGGATCAATCTCAGCTGGGACAGGAATTCCCCACGCCACATCTCGCGTGATTGAACGATGGGCCCAACCGTTTAGTATAGTGCATTCAATGCCTTTGGCTTTGAATGCCTCTAAGCCAGTATTGAAATCATTTTTGTTTTCAAATTGCACGACCACTTTTTTTCCTGGAGCATAACGAGATTTATGCTTCGGTAGTGTCGCTTTCATGTCTTTGTAAGTTTGTTCATGCGTATTATCGAATTGAAAGGCAGGTTGAACCGTTTCAAAAACTTCGTTGAAGACACCTTTACGCCACTTACTTTGTTTGGTTTTAATCCAATCTAACAATTCATCAGAAACTTTCCACATATCGAGCCAAAGATGAGCGGTATCGCGCAATTCTGGAGTGGCATCGGAGAGAGAAGATTTGGGATTAATCAATTGTGAAGGATCATATTGTGTTCCACAAACTTCACATTCATCACTGTAGGCACTTTCGTTAGTACAGTTTGGATTGGGGCATTTTCCTGTGACATTTCTGTCTTGCAAAAAACGACTGATCTTTGGATCATACCATTGCTTGGTCACTTTTTTCTCCAGCATACCGTTCTTATACAACTTACGCATGAAATCTT
>JBEIOQ010000095.1:0-9587 GCA_040377495.1 Halobacteriovoraceae bacterium | reverse complement strand
CATTTCTTCCGCTTACGGAGTCCCTTACCCATTGGCGGCAGTTCGTGAATATATGAATGTGATGACAAAGGTTTGTGAGAACGATAAAAAGCGTTTCGCATTTATGCAGGCAGGGATAGACCGTAGTCCAGCCAGCAATGAAAAAACAGAAAATAAATTTCCACTTATCTCAGAAGAGCTACGAAAAAATCACAACGATCGCTGTCGCTTCTAAGCGTCTCTAGCACAATTTGCCGAATACCTTAAATTGACCTTCTTTAGTAAAATTAACTGAGCATTTTAACAAGGTAATCTCTATGAAGTTACTAGCATTGTTGGTATCAGTTTTCTTTTTCGTTCAAGCTTGGGCACAAGAAATGTGTCCAGCAGCACCCGAAGGCACAACGGCCACTGTGCGAGACATGTTAAAAGATGTGGGAACAAAATTTAATTCGGTGGAAGATTTCTTAGGAGGTTTACCTAAAGAATTAACTTCCAATTTTCTTTTTATGGGTGAATCAAGAAGCTTTCAAGAAGCTTCGGTCGATAGTCCACGGGTTATTTTAACCAGTCCAAATGCAGATGTGCGCTTAAGCTTCAATACTGATCCTAAGCAGCGTGGCTACAATGCAATCGAATTATCTATTTATGATCCAGCAACGAAAACTTACGAATATAAAGAGATAAAATTTCCAGGATCGACTTCTAGTTCAGGTACTAAGGCAAAAGTTCACCATGATCCTGCTGCTTGTACCCTCTGTCATGGAAATCCTCCTAAACCCAATTGGGATACATATAATTATTGGGCAGGGGAAATTCCTTTCAATAAAGACTTTTTAGTTAAGGGTAGTAAAGAAACAGACTGGTATTTTAACTATATAGACAATATAAATAAGAAAAAAGGTCGCTTTGCTTATTTGAATCAAACCGAAACGAAAGAAGATATTCAGAAAAAATTAGATGCAAATGGTTACTCTGTTTTACCAATTATTGAAAAGGACTTAACACAAACTTTTGATGAGGGACAAGGTGGGCGTTCGGTGCGACTTTTCGATAATGTTGTTAAAAAGAATGCCTGTATTTCACAGAAAACGATTATGGAAAGTCCAAGTTATCCAAATATTAAATATGCTCTCTTAGGGCAGATGAATTTTTGTGATATGACGAAATTTTTCCCGGATTGGTATAAAAAATCAGCGATGAAATATTTTAGTAATACTCTTCCTAAAGTTGATTTAGATAAAACTAGTTATGATGATTTTAGAAAATTGCTTAACGAAGACACAGAAACTCGACAATTAAAATTACGTAAAGATAAAGATTCTCGTCAGAGAAACTTCTTCGAGAACAATTTAGGTAGTAAAGAAGCTTCAGACAAAGAGTTTAAACTTAATACTGATACTTTAGGTCTGAATGTGGTTGGAGTTAGCCCAGGAGAATTCCAGGAAAGCTTAGGAGAACAGCCCCAAACGCTTGCTGATCTTCGTTTTCTATTAGAGCCCTCTGGCATTGATGTTGCTCACTTTTCTCCGACTGTCGATAGTGGATCATATGCTTTTGCAGATACATTTAGAATAGATTCAATACTTCCTTCAAATGAAAGAGATGCAATTGAAAAAGAAGTTAATCCAGATGGCCTAGGTGATATCTGTGAACTTTTGGCTAAGAAAAGTAACGAAGTTCTTTTAAATTTAGACTATACAAATAAAGTGAACGCTTTGGTGGATGATATCTGTAAGCAAAATGAAAGTGCTGTCGTTGTGATCAAGTCGGATGGACTAAAAACCATGGATCAAGTTATTGCTTTCAATGCAGGCGAAACATTTCGCAATAAATGTGCTTCATGCCATGATGATAAGCTAGGCAACGGAAAAACATTAACTGGTGCTCCTGCGATTCCCTTTAGAGATGTAAATGAATTAGAAAAATTCTTAAATACACCTCAGAGTCAATTGATTAATTTAAGCGGTAGAATAGAAGAGCGAATCATGCGTCCAGCTCACGTTGCTGGAGCAATGCCCGTGTCCAGTGTTACTACTTTAAGTGGCGATGAAAAGAAAAATATTATTTCTTGGTTAGAAATTGTCAAAATGAAACAAGGTCCTGAGCTTCCACCTACGTCAAATACTGGTGGAAATACTGTAGGTGAACAATAATGAAGAATCTAATTTTATTAGTGGGTCTACTTTCAACCTCTGCTTGGGCCGTGCCAATGCTTGGACGTGATGATTTTTATAAAACGTTCCAATGTAAAAAACAAATTGAAGAACAAATTTCTCGTTGGTCAGGAACAGAAAATTGGAAAGGCCGTATAAAGCCCGATGCAAGCTTAATGCTCTTAAAAAAGACAAGCCAACTTTCTAAATGGATTTCTCTGGAAAAAGACCAGTCTGGGGAAACTCTTAAGCTTTTAACTCCTGTCAATCAAATGGTAGTTAGTTTTGATAGCAAATGTATAAAACGCATAGGCGTTCAAAAAGTAAAAAACTACCAAGCCAAAAATGGTTTTACTGATGCCAATCTCGCTTTACTTTTATCTAAAAATGAAAAAGGAATTATTTATACCTGGTCACCTGGAATGAATCATTCTGTAAAAGCATTAAAAGATATTTTGGCCCTTGGTGAAGAACTTAAAGTCGATGTCACTTTATTGGTTGATCCTTACGCCAATGTAAACGTCGTTAAAAATCTGTTAAAGAAAAATAAGATTTCTTATCCCATTTCCCAGATAAAAAAAGTTTCTAGTATGGAACTTATTTTGAGAGATACATTAATGCATTATCCGAATGTACAGTTTTATAAAAATGGACGAATGGTAGATGTATTGATACCGGGGAGAATGGACAAAGCTGGTTACGCTGTGCCAGCCAGTAAATACTTAGGAATTGCTCTATGAAAAGATTTATGATTTTTTCCTTCGTCTTTACTTTTATTATGAATCTTTCGGTGGTGAACGCTCAAACTCAGCCACTTGTTCCGGATCCTTCCTTTTGTACCTTGGAAGAACCTACTCGCTCAGACAAAGTTAAATTGCAAGATGATCCAGAATATTTTTTTAAACCTGTTCCAAAAAATAAAGATAATCCGAATGACAATAGAGACATCGTTTCTGTGATAATGGGTGGTCAAAATTATTTTTTAGATATGAAGACGGGGAAGACTGAACCCATTCCTGGCCCCTATGACGGAGTTCCATCACCTGATGGACGTTTTATTGTCTCTCCTGCTCAAGGTGATCATATCACATTCTATGACCGCGAAGGCTTGAATGAGGGTAGTGCCCCAGCTTTTGATGATGACAATAATCCATTGAATGGAGTTTATCATTCCATTGGTGTGATGGATGAAACAAAGAGTGAAATCACTTATCGAGCAATAACTGATACCATCACTAGTGGTAACGGAAATGCAGGAAGCACTTTACTCTACAAGGATTACCATGGAACTAAAGACGCTGCAGGAAAAATAACTTTCGACGAAAATGGCAATGTTCCTCGTCCAATATGTTCCAATGTCACTGATTTATTAAAAACACCAATCCTGGCAAAAAATGGCAGAATGCTTTCTGCTTACAATGCAGAGTCGGGGACAAGTGTTATTTATGAAGTGAAGGATGATGGAAACGGAAATTCTATTTGTGTAATGAAAAAAGATCTTGGTTTTACCACTTCTAAAATGGAATTTTCACCTGATGGAAGTAAAGTCGTTTTTGCCATGGATAGTGTTGCTCATTCTCCTTCGGAAATCGGATGGTATGAACAACCACCGACAGATCGAAATATGAATGTCTTTGTCGTGGATTTGGAATCGAATGATATTAGCCGGATTAGTTCTCAGACGACAGGTAATGCTTATTACCCATCGTTTAGTGGAGATAATTCCGTTGTGTTTCTTTCTCAGGAGTTTGATAAAAAGAATTCAACGACAGATTATTATGTGAATCGTGTTCCTCTGGATGAGGCGAAAACTCAAAAGAATTTTGATTTCGCTTCTGCTCATTCCTGCCAAGTTCAAAATTCTGAAATTTCAAAACTCATGGCCTTAGGTGCTTTATGGCATACAGCTTGTGTTCAATTGAATGAAGGTGGAATGACTCTGAACGCTTTGGCACTTCTTCCTATGGCCTTAGATGATAAACAATGTCAAAAAATGGTGAAAGATAATTTTGCTAAAAATTTAGTCAGTGAGGATACTTTCGCTCGCTTAGATTTAGGGCAAAAAAATGTTGCAGACAGAGATAAAATGGCAGAATTTTATTACCAGGAGTTTTTAAAATTTAGCGAAGCTGATCTTTTAAGTGCTTGTCCTAAAGAAGAGACTAAGAAAGTAAAAGTGGAACAAAAAGTAGTGGAAGCCAATGGAGTTATCCAAAAGAAAAGCCCAATGATTATCTGTATGCAATGTCACGGACCTGCTTCGGATCGTCCTTTTGATTTCACAAAGCCAGAAACTCTAGCTCCTTATAAAACCAAAATGACTTTGCATGTGCTTTCAGGCTTTATGCCGAGAAATGCTGTTTTGTCTGAAACAGAACGACAAGAAGTTTTAGATTGGATTGAAGCGATTCCAGAATAAATTAATTGAGCTTATTTGCAGAAGCCAGCTTTATTGCAAATAAGTTCAAAATCCTGATGCTCTCCATTCACTTCATAGACACGAATTTTTGTATTCGCTACTGATAATGTAAATGGGACAATTTCTTGAATCACCAGTTGTCCTTCGGAGAGCTTGACCTCTAATTCATACGCTGGTTGATCACTAATCATCACATCAGCTTTTCCCGTTAATCGATGATGCTCCACGCCACTTAGCAATAAATCTAATTGATAATGACGTTTATTTTGGGTCATTCCGGAATTCACAAATTTCAAAAAAAAGGGATCTGACTCTGATGAGGGTTTACGCTCATGGTGAGAGCATCCAACCACCAAAATTAGAGTGAAAAGTGTCAAAAGTAGTTTGCTTTTAATTTGCTTTTTCATACTAGTCTTGTCGGTTATTTGACACCAAAACTTTAGTCCTTTTTTGGGCCTTATTGCGACGGGTCTCACGACCTCTTTTGGGCCTTGTTTTCCCTCTGATTTTCCAAGCAGTTTCATTGACTTAAGAGGCTTAAGAATTGTAAAATAAGCTAAATCAATTTCAGGAGAATTGCTCATGCAAGACGGTGTTGTCTTAATGAAGCTCGATGAGTTTTTTAATTGGGGCCGGAAGAACTCACTTTGGCCAATGACTTTTGGTCTCGCTTGTTGCGCGATCGAGATGATGGCCACTGGTGCTGCTAAGTACGATTTAGAACGTTTCGGTTGTGGAGCTTTTATGGCGACACCAAGACGTGCTGATTTAATGATTGTTGCAGGAACTGTAACTCTCAAAATGGCAACGCGAGTGAAAATGCTTTATGAACAAATGGCAGAACCAAAGTACGTTATCTCAATGGGATCATGTGCGAATAAAGGTGGACCTTATTGGCAACACGGATATCACGTATTAAAAGGCGTAGATGAAGTGGTTCCAGTGGATGTTTATGTTCCAGGTTGTCCTCCACGTCCTGAAGCTTTGATCGAAGGATTACTAACTCTGCAAAAGAAAATTGCGAATGAAAGATTACTTCGCAACAAGTGGGTGAAACATGCATAACGAATTAGTTACACTCATCAATAGTAAAGTTGGCGGTGCGAATGCAACGACTTCCGTAGGTGAAGCAGGTGATGCTTCTATCACAGTGGAAGGTGCTAAACTTTATGCTGTTTGTGAGATGTTAAAGAACGATCCAACTTACAGCTTCAATGTATTACAAGTAATCACAGGTACTGATTTCAAAGATTATATCGAAGTGGCTTACATCATGGCTTCTTTCGATCCTGCAAAAAATTATGAGCTAATTTTAAAAGTAAAACTAGATCGTAATAATCCTGAAGTAGAATCAGTTTGCAATCTTTGGAAAGCAGCCAACTTTTTAGAAAGAGAAACTTACGACATGTTAGGAGTGATCTTTAAAAATCACCCAGATTTTCGTCGTATTCTTTGTCCGGAAGATTGGACGGGGTTCCCGCTTCGAAAGGATTATGTGGTTCAAGAAGTTTATAACGGAATGGTAGTAAACCCTGAACACAAGATGAATATTCCTGATCGTGAATTCAATGCAAAACAAAAAGCTGCCGAGAAAGCAGCAGCTGCAGCTTCTGGCGCAGCTCCAGCACAAGAGTAGGCCACCTATGCAAGAATTAGGATTAGTAAAAATCAATCATGACGGACAAGAAGAAGCACTGAAATCAGAACTTCTAACGTTAAATATGGGTCCTCAGCATCCGGCGACTCACGGAGTTCTTCGTATCGAAATTAAAACCGATTCGGAAATCGTTGCCCAAGCAACTCCCTATCTTGGTTACCTTCACCGTTGTTTTGAAAAACACGCTGAGAATTTAGATTATCGTGGAATCATTCCTTTCGTTGATCGTATGGACTACCTTGCGGCAATGAGTATGGAGTGGGGATATGTTCAAGCTGTCGAAAAAATGTTGAAGATTGAAGTGCCTGAAAGAGCGGAATATATCCGCGTGATGGTGGCTGAGCTTCAACGTATTGGTTCTCACTTGATGGCGTTTGGAACATACGCGATTGATCTTGGAGCATTCTCTCCATTCTTATACGCCTTCCAAATGCGTGAAGAAATTCTTCGTTTATTCGAAGAACTTTCAGGTGCCCGCCTTTTATACAACTACATTTGGGTTGGTGGTGTTTGGAATGACATCAATAAAGACCAATTAGATCGTATTGCTGATTTCTGTAATCGTATGGAAGAAGAAGCGAAAAAATACAATCAACTGGTTTCCTACAATGAAATCTTCGTGAACCGTACTGCTAAAGTAGGGATCATGGATGAAGAAATGTGTTACCAATACGGAGCAACTGGACCAGTTCTTCGCGGAGCTGGTGTAAAGTGGGATCTTCGTAAAAATAGACCTTACTCTCTTTATAATAAATTAGAGTTTGATGTTTGTACGGCAACGCTAGAGCGCGGAGTTCTAGGCGATTGCTGGAACCGTTACATTGTAAGAATGAACGAAGTGATTCAATCAATTCGTATTATTCGTCAGTGTTTAGATGGAATCCAAGATGGAATCGTGATGGCAAAAGTTCCTAAAGTGATTAAACTTCCAAAAGGTGAGATCTATTTAAGAACGGAATGTCCTCGTGGTGAGCTTGGTTACCATATCATTTCTGATGGTGGAAAAACGCCATATCGATTAAAAGTTAAATCATCTTGTTTTACCCACACATCGATGCTTCCAGACGTGGCTCCAGGTCAGATGATTGCTGACTTCGTTGCTACTGTCGGTAGTATTGATATCGTTTTGGGGGAGGTTGACCGCTAATGAAGACGACACCAATTCACGAAGAAAGCATGTCCTTTAAAGAATATTTCGCCAACATCGTTGTGGCGATGAGAACAACCTTCAAAGGAATGTGGATTACTTTCAAATATGTTTGGGGTGAAAAACCAGTTTCCATTGAATACCCTGAAGTGAAAGAAATTCTTCCTGAAAGAGCTCGTATGCGACTCTTTAATGATGTAGATAACTGTATCGCATGTACTCAGTGTGCAGCAGCTTGTCCTGTTGATTGTATCTATATTTCTTCTAAAAAACGTGATGCTGGTGAAGAAATCCCGAAGGCTTCTGACGGATCTCCTATGCGTTTACGTCTTACTCAGTACACGATTGATACCGCCCTTTGCTGTTATTGTGGTCTTTGTACCACTGTTTGTCCTACAGAGTGTTTAACCCACTCACAAGACTATGAGTTCGCGGCTTATACTCTGGACAACATGAAGTACGACTATCTAGCGGAAGATATCAAGGCCTGGAAACAACGAATTGTTAAGAAATAGCTTTAAAAGCCGGTCATTGACCGGCTTTTTTTGCCCAAAATCGGGCACTATTTACACAATCAACTTGTAAAAAAGGGCCAAATCCCTTACAACCAAAAAAACCTTAAAACGGAGTACTCTTATGGACGACTATCATTCCAAAAACGCTAACTTTTGACGTAGGGGAATGACGGTTAATTCCCCTTTGGTAAGCTTCTACTAAACTGGGGAATTTTATGAGTACTTTTGAAATCCAAGAATCTGACTTTTCACTCGAAAATATAATCAATACCTGGCCCAGCCAGAGTTCAGAGCAACGTCGCGAGAATTTTTTAACTCTCAACCGTGAGCAGGCTGAGGATGTCTTTTTAAATTTAGGCTCTGCCTATCAAGCTGAAATTTATACTACGATGATTCCCGAGTACCAACGTCGTACTTGGATTCGCCTTTTGGATCCAGATGATGTGGCGGATTTACTTCAGGAATTATCAGAAGATTTGAGAACTCCAAATTTAGATTTTCTTGATCACAATACTCGCTCAGAAGTGATTGCTCTTATGGCCTACAAGGAAGATGAAGCTGGGGGACTCATGAATACCCGCTTTGCTCGTCTGCGTCCCGAGATGACGGTAGAAGAAGCGATCAAATATTTAAAGGCGCAAGCGACTGCCCACCTGGAAACGATTTATTATGGTTACGTATTAGATCGGGAGCAAAAATTACTGGGAGTCGTTTCACTTCGCCAATTGTTTCTCATGGCCCAAACCAAAAAGATTTCTGAAATCATGCAATCCGATATGGTAAAGGTAGAACAAGATACACCTCAAGAGGAGATCGCGAATCTATTCTCCATTCATAATTTGATTGCAGTTCCCGTGGTGGATGAAAACGGTATCATGAAAGGTATCGTTACTGTGGATGACATCGTGGATGTTTATCAAGAAGAAGCCACCGAAGATATTCAAAAAATGGGGGGGACCGCTCCCCTTGAAGATCCTTATTTAGACTCAAATTTTTTCCACCTGATTAGAAAGCGTGCAGGTTGGCTCATGGTTCTATTTGTCTCAGAAATGTTCACCGCTTCAGCGATGGCAGTGTATGAGAAATCCATTGAGAAAGCGGTTTTCCTAGCTATGTTCATCCCGCTGGTGATTTCTTCCGGAGGAAATTCTGGTTCTCAAGCGACGACATTGATTATCCGTGCCCTGGCCCTAGGCGAAATTCGCCTTCGTGACTGGTGGAGGGTTTTTATGCGTGAACTTGGTCAGGGACTAGTACTAGGAATTTTCTTGGGAGTCATTGGTTATCTTCGTATTGCTCTATGGCCGAACGAAGTTTACGGTGCCCATCAGATAATGGTCGCTCTCACCGTTTCTTTAAGTTTAGTGGGAATCGTCCTTTGGGGAACACTCGTGGGATCAATGCTCCCTTTTGTGTTGAAAAAACTCAAACTTGACCCTGCAACAGCATCAGCCCCCTTTGTTGCAACCTTAGTGGACGTCACAGGAATTGTGATTTACTTCTCTCTGGCGCAAATTTTCTTGAAAGATATGCTAAATTAACGAAAGATATTAGTGGCTTTGCGTATCAACTCAGCAAAGCCAGATAGTTCAGCTTCGAATTCAATATCACTGACAGACTCTGAATCTAAAAACCTTGGAATAGCATAAGGATTCGTTTTTTTTGTCCATAAACCAGGCTCACAAGTGGTAGCGGTTTTTATACTCAATTCCTG
>JBEIOQ010000118.1:0-6641 GCA_040377495.1 Halobacteriovoraceae bacterium | reverse complement strand
TCTCTTGAAAACGTTACCGAGTCTTTCAGGAAAAGATTATGCCCATGAGTCTGATATTGTTGATGAAGCGGAGTTAAATCAACTTAGTTCATGGATCCATTTTGCTGTTCTTTCGCTGTTTAAGGTGAAAAGTTTTACTCCAGACACTGAATGGATGGCAAACAGGCTAGGGGTTACGAAGATTGAAGTAGAGAGAATTTTAGAAAACTTAGAGGCTTTAGGTTTTCTGTCAAAAAATGATGAGAAAATTTTAGAGAGAACTCAAAAGCGTTTACCCTTTTCCGAATCGATCCAACCAGCTCTGAACCAATATTATAAAAAGAACCTTAAAGATCTAGAATTAAAGTTTGAAACTCTTCCTCACGAATTGCAGGACCTTTTCTTTCTTATTTTCCCAGGTGATAGTAAACGTTTAGCGCAAGCGCGGGTTTATTTAAGACGTTTCGCGGATGAATTAGCGAATTTGATGGAGAGTGAAGAGAGTGGTGAAGTCTTCCGCCTTGGCATCCAACTTCAACCACTATTAAAGTATTAAGATCTATTCTAGTTCACACTCTGGAAGTTGTTTTAAAATCTCTTTTCCTAGTTGTTTCTTGAAACTCTTTGGCGTTTGAAGGAGAGCTTTCTTTCCAGTCACACTCATACTTTCGATTTTAGTTACACCCACTTGAGTTCCAAGAATTTGGATGTGCTCATTAATATCATAACGAGCTGAACCTTTATTTCCTTCTACACTTTCTAGAATACTTAGAGTCATTAAGCTACCAATGATCTGAGTATAGTAATTGCTGATAGGTCCTGCATATAAACGTACATCAGTGAAGCCTTTGTCTTTTAAAGTCATTTCCACTGTTTCACGAGCAATTTTAGTTTGCGCGAGAAATTGATCCAGACCTTCTTTTTGAATGAAGATTTCACAGTTATAGTGCTTAATAGTGCTGGCAAAACTGCTCAGCGAGCTTGTGAGTAGGGCCAAGGTTAACAGTTTTTTCATATGGACTCCGGTTAGCAACGTTTAATACTGCCCGAGTTTTAGCTTAAACCCCAATAAAAAACCACCCTGGTGGGTGGTTTTTACATAGAACTATCTATTTGAATTTAAAAGGATTATTCCCCGTCGTTCCCAATCGCCTCTACCGGACAAGCCGCCAGAGCATTTTCACACTCTTTGATTTCTTCTGGAGTCGTCGGTTGCTTCATCACATAGGCATGTCCATCATTATCATTCATAATGAAAAACTTGGGAGCTTCAACAACACAAGCATCACAAGCGATACATTGATCATCAACATAGAACTTCCCATTGACGTTATCAGGGAATTTAGCAGATTTCTGGGCCATGGATCATCACTCCTAACAAGTTACTTTTTGCTCTTTATTACAGCAAACTTGGGTAAGTGACAATCTTAGAATTTTTATTCATTTCTTTAACCACATCCTGGCGCAATTTTCCTGAGAAATTAACTGCTTCTGCCTGCATCGTTTCTTTAAATTGTTTTTCATCTGCCACGACGGTTTCGCCTTTCATACCAGTTAGACGAACCAAGGTCACTCCGCTTACGTCTTTAAAGCTTAGAGTCGTAGGATTTTTAGCACTCTTATAAGTTTCACCTACTTCCTCTGTCATCAGGCTTAGCTCGCCAATTTTCCCTTCATAAACGTTGAAAGGTTTATTTAGCTCAAGTGTCAGTGAATACTTTGCTTTTAAGCTCTCAAGAGCTTTTGTATCGTTTTTGTCTAATGCTGTTTTAACTTCAGCTGCGATGGTATTAGTTAAATCTTCTAATTCTTTTGTTTTAGATTCTTGAACCAAATCACGGGCAAGCTCTGCTTTCGCCAGCTCTAGCCCAACGGTTTTTCCAGCCTTTTTACTCTCAACCATGATGATGTGATAACCAAATTGAGTTTTTACCGGAGCTGAAACAGTGCCAATGGCCTGTTTGAAAGCTACATCTTCAAATTCTTTTACCATTCGTCCACGGCTAAACCAATCAAGAGCACCACCTTTGCCTTTACCAGATGGATCTTCTGTTAGTTTGTTGGCTTGATCCTTAAAGTTCTTCGCGGTGGTATTTTTAGCAGCATCATTAACGCGCTTCATGAAATCAGCCTCAGATTCTTTGTCTTTTGGACGAAGAAGAATGTGGCTGGCCTTAATTTCCTCTGGAATATTATATTTCGAGAAATTTTGTTGATAGGCTTCTTCAAGTTTTGTTTTATTCCCAGCATCATTCATGTATTTTTCAGCTTCTGCTTGTTCTACACGAATAAATTTCTTTAATTGTTGTTTAATTACTTTTACTGCTGTGCCGTTCATCACTGAGTTTTTCAATTTCAGTACATCGTTAATGAAGTTTTTAGAAAGAAAAGTCAGGTTGAAGATTTTCGACGCAGTCTTGTTGCGGATATCATCCCCGATCATATTTTCAAATTGAGCTGGAGTATAAGCATTTTGGTTCAAAAGGTTCTTATATAGGTCGACGCTGAACATTCCATTGCTTTTGAAGTAAGGCAGATTTTGGATTTCCGCTGCGATCTCCTCTTTGCTTGGGTTCAATCCCATATTTGACACGAGGTTAATCATTAATTTTTGATTGATGAGAGTGCTAAGGACAGTGTTTTTGATTCCAAACTGCTCAATTTGCTGGCTTGTAAGCGGGTTTCCACCAGTCATCTGGCTGAAGAACTCTAATTGACGAGTAAGGGCCATTTGGTATTCACGATAATTAATCGGTGTACCATCGACTTTTGCTACAGTATCACTTCCGCTACCACCCATTCCGCCTAATAAGTCATTTTTGTTAAAGCTAGAAAGCGCGAAACTTAAAATGATAACTCCGAAAATACCTGCGACTAAAAATTTAGCAACACCCGATTGAAACTTCATATTGTCCCTTTTTAAAGATGAAAAATGTATAGGAATTCTAGGGTGAAAAAATCTTCTCGTAAAGGATATAAGTCATTTGGCAGACAGCAAAAAATCGGGTTAAACTACCGTATCATTTCATAACTTAGTAGAACGCCAGGAGTGCTAGTGAGAGACATGTTCGGAACAGCGTCACGGACCAAGATAATTAATTATATTATCGTCATGGGGTTGGCCATCTATGGTATTTCCAAGAAAAACTTCAAAGAGGATACAACTCCTTACTTTCAAGTTTTTATGATCGAAGCCATTGGCCCAATTCAGAGTGGAACAACTTCGTTTAAAGAATCAGTATCCGACCTTTTCAATAATTATTTATCTATTGTTAATACAAATAAACAAAATGCACTTTTGGTAAAAAAAGTCGCTGATTTGGAAAACACTATTTTTAACCTACAAGAGTTGAAATTAGAAAATCAACGTTTAAAAGATTTACTCGCTTTTGGTCAGGAAATTCCTCGTAACAAGGTTCTGGCCCAAGTCGTTGGTTGGGATTCTTCCACTGAGTTCAATATTATTCGTATCAATAAAGGACATAAAGATGGTGTGACGCTAAAGTCAGCTGTCGTTACTAATCAAGGAGTGGTGGGATACGTTTATCGAGTCTCTGACCATTACTCAGATGTTATTACCATTCTAGATCAAAACAACCGAGTGGATACCATAGTTGAGCGTACGCGATCTCACGGTATTGTACAGGGTTTTTCTAACTTCTCTTGCACTATGAAATATGTGAACCGAAATGAACCAATTATAAAAGGTGATTTGGTGATTACAGCAGGTTTAGGTGAAATTTATCCAAAAGGAATTCGTGTTGGTACGATCATTAAAGTGGAAAGAGAAACTTACGGTATTACTCAGCTCATCGAAGTAACTCCGAGCGTAGATTTTAATAAATTGGAAGAAGTTATTGTTCTGATTAAAACAGATGATCCAATGATGGCGATGGGGAATGCTATTCAACCGTCTCAAGCCAGCCTCCCAGCAGGAGTGGCGGTAACACCAATGGCAACTCCTTCGGCGACAGTAACGACTACTGCAACCCCAGCACCGGTCAAGCCTAAGACAAAGCCGGTGGAGCAGCCGACCGCAGTGGCAACCGCTACATCTACTCCAAATGTAACTCCAACAGTGAAGGTGAAGCCATGAGAGTCTCATTTAATGAAATTATTATTCGTTTAATGGTTACGATTATTTTTCTAATCCTATTAGAAATTTTTTCTTCTGCTGTTATGCCAGCGATTGGTTTTAAGGACTATACTCTTCCTTTTAACGTACTAATTATTATCTTTTTAAGTTTTCGTTTTAATTCTAGTTTTACTCCTTGGTTGCTTTTGATCTTACAACTTTTCCATTCTGCCTTTTCGGTCGAAGGTTGGGCTTTGGCAACATTTGCCGCTTTAGTGGTTTGTATTTTAATTAACTATCTTAAAGACCTAATGCAAGTTTCTAGTATGCTTTCCACCATTGTTGTTTCAGCTATTTTCCAAATTGTTTGGTTCCTGGTTATTGCGACAGTGATTGCTGCAAAAAATAATGATTTTTCATTGATTCTGCCTCGTGTTCTAAGAATTATTCCGGAAACGCTAGGGATGTCCCTGTTTGCCCCTCTCTTTTTCAAAATTCTCGGTCGAGTTTGGAGAGAAAGAGATGATGAAGGAGTGAGCATTTAATGTTTGGTGAAGAGGAACTGGTCAAATCCCACCGGAATCGAATCAACGCCATTACCAATATCATTCTGATTGCGTTTGGTTTGATCTTTGCCCGCTTGTGGTATTTGCAGATTTATAAAGGAGAGTTACTACATAAGTACGCTCTGGAAAACCGCCTTCGTCGTGAGGTGGTGAAAGCCCCACGTGGCCTAATGTATAGCCGTGATGGAAAACTACTGGTGGATAATACTCCACGTTTTGACGTGGTGGTGGTGCCTCAATTTCTAACTGATAAGAAAAGAACGCTGGATCGTCTTTCTCAAATTCTCAACATGCCCTTGGCATCAATTGATAAAATCATGACCAAAAATCTTGGGGCCAGCTATAAAGAAATCGTCATCAAGAAAAATCTTACGTGGGAAGAAGTAGCGAAAATTGAAACAGAAAATGCCGATCTACCTGGGGTTTCTATCGATACTTTTATCAGCCGAGAGTATAAAGATATTGAAGCTGGAGCGCACTTATTAGGTTACATTTCAGAAATTAATCAGCAACAACTTCCTAATTTCAGAAAACGCGATAATTTTGATTACCGTCTTGGTGATTTCATTGGCCAGTTTGGATTAGAGCAAGAATTGGATCGTGATCTTCGTGGAATTAATGGAACTGAATTCGTAGAAGTCGATGCTCTTGGAAGAAAACGCCGTTATATCAACACGGATAATATGTTTCAGGGGATTGAAGATCAGCCTTCCATCCAAGGTAAAAATATTAAACTGACTATTGACCGTGATATTCAAATGGCAGCTTTTAACACTATCGGAACCCAAGTTGGTGGAGCTGTCGCGATTGATGTAAGAACCGGTGAAGTTCTGGCGATGGTCAGTAAGCCAAGTTTTGATCCTTCACAATTCTCTCGTGGTTTAACCCCTGAGTATTGGGCGAAGCTAGCCAATGATGAAAACCATCCACTACGTGACCGTGTTATTCAAGAACATTATTCTCCCGGTTCTACATTTAAATTAATGACAGCCATTTCTGCACTGGAAGAAGGTGTGATTGACGAGAGAACAGAAATCTCTTGTACGGGGAAAATGGCCTTCGGTTCTCGTAACTATCACTGTTGGAAAAAAGAAGGGCACGGATCCGTAAACATTTATAAAGCGATCCGTGAATCTTGTAATATGTTCTTCATGAAAACTGCGATGAAAATGGATATCGATGTCATCGCTAAATATTCTTTTGGTCTAGGTCTGGGAAAAAGGACAGGTATTGCTCTACCACGTGAAGTAAATGGATTAATTCCGACTAAAGAGTGGAAGAAAAAACGACTTGGAGTGGAGTGGCAGTTAGGGGAGACTTTATCTTGTGCCATCGGACAGTCATACGTCCTCACTTCACCACTACAACTCGCAGTGGCCTATACTGGGATTGCTAACTCAGGAAGAATTTTTAGACCACATTTAGTAAAAGAAATTTATCCTAACAATGGAGATAAGCCAATTTATCAAAGTAAGCCGGAAATCATGACTGATGTAAAAATTAGTCCAAAAACTTTTGGAATTGTCAGAAGAGGTTTATTTGAAGTGGTGAACCAGCCAGGTGGAACGGCCTATTCTCGTCGCGGGAAAGGAATTCTCATGGCAGGAAAGACAGGGACTTCTCAAGTCGTTGGAGCAAAGGCCGATAAGATTTATAACAAATGTGAAAATCAAGAATACAAATATCGTCACCACGGGTGGTTTGTCGGTTTTGCACCTGCTCACGATCCCAAAATTGCTATTGCCGTAATTATTGAACACGGTTGTCATGGTTCTTCAGCAGCAGGTCCTGTGGCGGAAGCAATGGTGACGGCCTTCATGCAAAAATATGAACCTGAACTGCAGGCTAAAATTATGGAAGCAGAAAAAGCAGGTACTGTTCGTGAATTAATGGGTCTTGCTCCTGATAAGGTAGCAAAACCAAAACGAGTAGAGGAAGAAGATGAGTGACGAAATCTCAAGCCCATTAAAACGCTTTGATTTAAGTTTTTTTGTTTCCGTCACCGCTATTTTCGTGATTGG
>JBEIOQ010000034.1:0-20719 GCA_040377495.1 Halobacteriovoraceae bacterium | reverse complement strand
TCTTTAAGCTCTAGGGCCTTTTCTTTGGAGAAGTTTGCGACTAGATTGCTCACATCTTGAATTAGGTTCGTTTCTGTCCCAAAACGCAAATCGATGCTGAGATCATCTAATCCCATGGTCTTTAATTCTTCCACATGTTCCATCAACCAATGATCCTTCACATGAAACATAAAGGTTCCATGCTTGGTTTCCACAACCGGAAATCCTTTGTGAGGGCTTTCTTCACTCGAGGCTAAATACTCTGTCACATCCGAACGCATGGTTTGTTTTTTCTCATCGTCATGATCAAAAACAACAGGAGCCAGTAAACTTCTAGGCGTATAAAAAAGGAGAATACGGCCAAGGCCTAAGAACTCGAGTCTAATATTTTTTTGTTTTAACTTCTGGGCATAATCAGTCAGTTTTTCATAAGGAAGTTCTAAGGATAAAACCACTTTAGATAAACTCGCTCCTAAATAGTCACACCACTTTTCAATTCCGGTCCAATTATGATTTCCCGTTTCAAGCATTAAAGCAATTTTAGTTTCCGGACGATTCGTTTTAATCCACTCTGTCGCTCCAGGATCTTGGGTTCGCACTTCAGAAAATAAACTGAAATCGATACTTTCCATAACCGTGATAGCTTCTGCAAATACATTTTGGGTCATGAGTACGTCCCATTCAAGGACCGGTTTCATGCCCAAAGCGATCGCTTCTTTTGCCAAAGCATGAGCTTCCTCCACCGTTAGTTTTCCAAAACGAGAAAGATCTTTCACTCCCAAGATCACTTCGCTCACGTTTGCAGCTTGATATATTTTTAGATCAGAGTTTTTTTCAAGATAGGTGACGATTTTCATTTTTTCACCTTCCTTCTCACAATGTTCCACTGCTTCGCCCCTGCAATGTATTGCAGTTTTATCAAAGTCGATGGTTTTGTTCTGGCGATGGGATTCATCATCATGTCCGTCATCTCTAGCACTTCAAACACCACTGGTGCTCCTCTAAAAGGAAGCAACTCTAGTGTATCTCCGAGATTGAAAGCATTTTTAATTTCCATCACCATGAACTGATTTTCTCTCACTTCGACGATGTTTCCCGCCACCACGTAATCGTGATCCGAAACGGTTTCTCTTTCATTGAAGATTGACGATTCATCGGCCGGAGTATTTAAACTTGCTTCGGTGTAACTACGATGAGTGATTTTGGTTAACTCATTCGCCCAATTTTCCAAATCATCAGATAAAAAATTTCCATGTTCTTCAAAGTAGCGAAGTGCTTCGGCATAAACTTTGGAAACGGTTCCCGCATAAAGGTTGGACTTCATTCGTCCTTCAATTTTTATCGAGTCGATATCTTCACTGATAAATTCCGGAAGAACGCGTACACCTTCTAGATCTTTTGATGACATGAAGTAAGCATTTTTCTTTTCCTCATTGCCCATTTCAAAAGAATATTCGAAACGACAAGAGTGCGCACAACCACCACGGTTAGAATCACGCCCTTGGGTATAATTAGAAATCACACAATTTCCTGAATAGGCCATGCACATGGAACCGTGGATGAACATTTCCACTTCTAGTCCTGTGGCTTTTTTAATGGCAGAAGTTTCTTTTACTGACATCTCACGCCCAACGATCACACGAGTAACCCCCATGTTCTTCCACAGTTTTGCGGATTCAACATTAAGGCAACTGGCCTGGGTAGAAAGATGAATAGGAAGAGTGCTGACTTTTTTCACGGTTTCAATCACACCCAGATCTGAAACGATCACAGCGTTGACTTTGATTTGTTCCAGATAACGTACGAACTCAGGTAGTTCCTCAATATCTTTATCGTGCAGAAAACTATTCAGCACCACATACACTTGAGCGTTGTGAGCGTGAGCGAACTCCACTCCTTCAAGTAGTTCTTCGTAAGTAAAATTGTCTGAAGCTTGTCTGAGCCCAAACTTTTGTCCGCCGAGATAAACTGCGTTAGCACCATAGCTGATGGCCACTTTCAGTTTTTCTAAATTACCAGCAGGAGCAAGAAGCTCAGGAACTTTGAAGCGACGATCAGTTTGCATGACTAATCTCCTTTAAAGGGTCCTTTAGCGATATTTGATCTTTCTCATATCAAAATCTCCCTGTAAAATAGAGCAAAATCTAGTATTGGACTATAACTTTTATAGAGTTTTAAACAGAGCATCATGATTAAGAAAATCATTCTTTCACTCTTTGCCCTCCTCATTTTGAGCCTCTCCAGCTTTGTGGTGTACAAAATGAAGACCGTACCAGAGCAAGTGGTTCCTTATCCTTACGTTTTTAAAGAAGCTCCTCCCGAAGTTGAGGTTGAGAGTAATGTCGTTCTCATGGGCGACCGTATGGGGAAAAAATTAGGACAATTCATTCCACAGTTAGAGGAAGCCCTTTCCAAGGGCCTAACCACCACCCTCAAAGTGGATAATCTAACCGCCAACCACGAAGGCATGCATCGTACTTTGCGCAAGCTTAAAAGCCTCAAAAAATTTCCGAAGGTCATTATCTATCATGGTGGTGCCGAGGAAATGTACGAAAAGAAATTTGAAACCAATTATGTAGAGAAAATTATCGCGAACTTCAATCTCTATGCGAAAAGTTCGGTGCAAACCGCCCTGCTTTTTAGCCCACTTGTTTCTCACTTTATTTATCGTGCAGTCCCTCCCACGGAGCTGGGAAATATTCCGATGTACAATAACGTCGAATATGGTTCGTCTGAACTTTTTCGCCGTCAGGAACTCACGTATAAACTCTATCAACAAGAATTTCATGAATTCGTGGAATACATTAAGGCCCGTGATTCAGTTTTAATCGTGGTCTCTGTTCCTTACAATCTGGATGCTCCTCCTCGTAAAGTTTGTGAATCCAGCCTCACAGAAGAGTACAAAAAAGAAATCGAGAACATAAATAAACTTAAAAATGTTGGAGATTATAAGTCTCTCTACAATCTGTTAGACCAATTAATTAAAACGAATCCAGGCAACGCAGCACTTTATTTTGAGATGGGCCTTACTCTAAAGAATATGAATCGACCGAAAGAAGGGATTAATTATATTCAATTCTCGATGGCCTACGACTGTGAGATCTGGCGTGGTAGTGAAATTTTTAATGTTATCGCCAAACGAGTCGCTGAAAGCAATGAAGTTTTTTACTTCGATTATGCTCAAATGCTGAAAGACCAATGGGGCAAGAATGAGCTTTATTACGACGAACTCTATCCGCAAAATCTTTATTATGAACAAACTATGACAAGTTTAGGTGAAGTGTTGAAACAAACCCTCAAAATTTAGGAAGTTTTATGGATGAACATTTAAGTAACCTTACCCGCCATTTAGAAAAAGGAGATGTCCTGACGATTGAAGGTGACACCAATCACGACCTTTTTTATGTATATGCAGGTAATCTTATGGTGAGTTTACGTAGCGGAACGGCGATTACTCCCATCGCCTATATTGGAGCCGGTGAATTTATCGGCGAATTGTCCTTTTTTGATGGTCTTCCACGAAGTGCCGATATTATCGCTGTAGAAGACAGTACCTTGATCCAAATCCCCCCTGAGTATCTTAAAAAACAGTTTCCCCAGTGGCTGGTAGTGGTGGCAAAATTCATGACTAAAAGAATGAGGGCCATGGATGAGATTATTAAGTCCAAAGGGATCAAGCGTAAAAATGCACAGACGATTAAGCCACTAAGTATTGAAGATCAGAGATACTATTACGATAAGATCAAGAATTTTATCCCAACTGACCCCGAGTAAACCGTTTTCGGGGTCTTTTCATCACCATAGAACCACTTAAGATGCCTCCCTGACACCAGATTCCCCCCTTTTTAGCCAAAAAAGAGTTGGCACAGTTATCGCATTATCTAAAAACAGGAAAACGAAACAACAAACATGGAGGTTTGTTATGGAAAATATCAAAAAAATCTTGAGCTTAGTTGTCCTTTCAATCATCTTTACCGCTTGTTCGAGCACAGGAGCGAAAACAAGTAAGGCCCCAGGTGATATCTACGCCCAAGACAGTATTCACGATAGAACAGATAAAACATTCAATAAGTAGTGATTTTCCCCTAGTCACTGCTTTAATAAAAAGCCCTTCGGTCTCTCCCCCGAAGGGCTTTTTTTTTGGAAAAAATTACACTATTTTCCCAAACATTCTCGACATTTGCCCCCCACTTCTATACATTCGCTCAAATTTTCTTTTAATTTCTTTTAGGAGCTATTAGGCCATGGAAATGAATTTTGAATCTTCTGACGAAGGTAAAAAAAATCTCAACTCTTCTTCCAATGAAAAAAAATCATGGACCATCGAAGATGCAGATGAACTCTATTCCATTAGCCGTTGGGGTAATGGATATTTTGGTGTAAATGAAAAAGGAAACCTAACTGTCCTTCCACTCAAAACAGCCGACGGTCCTTGCATCGATATTGCCGATGTTTTAGACGACATGAAAGAAAAAAACATCCAGTTTCCAGCGGTAATTCGTTTTCACGATATCCTACGATCTCAAGTCGTGACTTTAAATAAAACTTTCCTAACGCAAATTGAAGAAGCAAAGTTTAAAGGAACATATTTTGGTGTATACCCCATAAAAGTAAACCAAATGCGTGAAGTGGTAGATGAAGTAATCGATGCTGGTGCACCCTACAATTATGGTCTGGAAGCAGGATCAAAAGCGGAGCTACTTGCAGTACTTGCCATGAACTCTAACCCACATTCACTCACTATCTGTAATGGGTACAAAGATTCAGAATTTTTTCGATTGGCCATGATGGGAATTAAACTTGGTCGTAAGATGATCGTAGTGATTGAAAAATATTCTGAGCTAGATGAGATTTTAAAAATTGCAGCGGAAATGGATGTGGAACCGATGATCGGTATCCGTGCCAAACTATCGACGAAAGGCGCCGGAAAGTGGGCCAACTCTGGTGGTGACCACGCTAAGTTTGGTCTCACCATTCCAGAAATTATCAACACGGTTAAATACTTAAAGAAAATTGATAAAATTCACTGCTTAAAATTATTCCATTTTCATATCGGTTCTCAAATCCCGGAGATCAGAACGATTAAAGATGCTATTACTGAGGGAGCTCGCGTTTACGCAAAACTTCGTAAGATGGGTGCTCCGATCGAGTATTTCGATGTCGGCGGCGGTGTTGGAGTGGACTACGACGGTTCTAAATCAAATTACCACTCATCCATGAACTATGATCTTTCAGACTATGCTGGGGATGTAGTGTATATCTTGAAACAAATTTGTGATTTAGAAGATGTTGAACACCCACATATCGTTTCAGAAACTGGCCGTGCCGTCACTGCACACCACTCCTGTGTGGTTTTCCCAGTATTCGGAACAGTAGAAAAAGGTAACGAAGAATTTTCAACTGAAAAATCCATTGGTGAGCATATTCTAGTTGAGAATATGCGCGATCTTCTAACTGATCTTAAATTGAAAAACGTGCAAGAAATCTATAACGACGCACTCTCTAAAAAAGACGAATGTACTTCTGCTTTTAAACTAGGGATTTTAGACCTGGAAGAAAGAGCGAAAATCGAAACGATATTCTGGCAAATCTGCAAACAAATCGCTCTTTTAACTCGTAACTCGGAAGACCTTCCAGAAGAATTAGAAAAACTTCAGTCGCAAATGGCGGAACAATATCTTTGTAACATTTCTATTTTCCAATCTGCTCCAGATACATGGGGGATTGGACAAGTTCTTCCTGTAATCCCTATTCGCCGCTTAAATGAAGAACCAACACAATTAGGGACGATTGCTGATATTACCTGTGATTCGGATGGTAAAATCGACTGTTTCTTAGGTGGAAACAAGCATGTCAACACGCTCCCTCTGCATGCCCTTAGAGAGAACGAGCAATATCTAGTAGGATTATTTTTAACAGGGGCCTATCAAGATATTATGGGTGATATGCATAATCTCTTTGGTCGTTTAAACGAAGTTCATATTTTCTGTGACGATGACGATCCAGAAGATTTTTATATTGAAGAATTCATCCACGGGAATACAGCGCAAGAAGTATTATCCACGCTACAATACTCTCCACAAGCGATGGCACAAACAGTGAAGAAATCAATTGAAAAACAAATTCAGCGTGGAAAATTAAGACCACGTGAAGGTGTGGACCTTACTGATTTTTATGAAAAGTGCTTAAACTCTTATACTTATCTAAAAAAGTAGATTTGAGTTTCTTTAAAAAGATAAAGCTATTGGCATCAATAAAGCCTCGGGCCTGATAGAGAACGATTAATTTAATCTCTGTCCCTCGAGGCACTTCATTCAGCTCTAGATGTAGTAAAGTCAGCTGGTGTTTAACCCCCATCAATTTAAAGGCATTCTTAGGTGAAATAACCTTTTCCAGAAGATTTTTCTTCACCGGTAAAAAGAAAAGCCATTCGTCTTGTAAACTTTGAGGAGGATAAAGATCAAACAGTCCTTCTTTCTTGCCATACTCCCACATCTCTTGCACCGAAATGGTGGAAAAAAGTGGATCGGACTTCATCGCCTCTTTCATCGCTTCTTCCACACCGATCAACTGTACAGAGAAATCCTTCGCCGTTTCATCTTTTACTATCGTTTCAATTTCAATACTGGAAAGTAGCTTGCTACCAACATCATAATAATCGGGTAAAAAAACTTTCATAATCTGATTCACCAACACTTTAGGGAAATCTTCGATCTTCAGAACAGGCCGAGCAAGTTTACGAAGTTTAGCGTAGGTTAAAAGTAAATCCAGATAACGAACTTGATCTTGTCCACCAATGTTGACAATGCGATTTGTCTCGAGAGCGAGGGTGCTCGCTTGGACCAAATACTCCAACAGATTTTTCAAAGCAATTGGCTGACATAAAGCGTGGGAAAACTTAGCATCTAAAATAATAGGGAATCGTTCCACAATGGCGCGGATCATTTCAAAGGATGAAGAGCCTTCTCCTATGACTATGGAAGCTCGGAACTCAACGACTTTAGCTTTCGACGAACGAAGTATCTCTCCTACTGCTTGTCGGCTGGAGAGATGGACCGAAAGGTTTTGTTCTCCCAATCCCGAAAGATAAATCACGCGATGATGAGGTTTTAATTCTCCCGTAAAATTTTGCACCTGAAGTTTTTCTATCTCATCGAAATTTCCACTTTGATCCAGTCCATGGGCGAGATAATAAATTACGTCCACGTCTTTAAAGTGACCTTGTAAGGTTTCTTTTTTGGTAAGATCACAAGTAATAAGTTGTAAGTGGTCGGATGAAAGACCCATTTTCTCTGGACGGCGAGCTAAAGCCTTCACCGTATGACCTTGAAATAAAAGTGTGGAAGAAAGATGTCTCCCCACAAATCCTGTGGCACCTACAATCGCTATTTTCATGCGCTTCTCTCTTTTAATCTAACCAGATGCTTACCAAAGGAATATGTGACCCAAAGATGAACTAAAGCTTGAGTACAACGGTAAATGGGCCAAGGCAGTGTGGGAACAAAATCATGAATGCCGGTAATAATATATTTCTGATTAAGTGTTTCTCTAAATTCTAAACGGGCCTTAGGACTTGGTTTTGCAAGTAATCCACCCGTAACATAAAATAAAGAGCGGTCAGGCGTGCTTCTCTCTTTCGAGTATTGTAAATAAAGCAAATGAATTTTCGGATGAAGCATGGCAAAGGTAACGAGATCATTTTTAGTGGAGACGAAAAAAATAGGAAACATAAATTTAGGTAACCATTTCATATATTCTAAAGCAACGTCTTGTGCATTCATTCCTTTGGGTAAAATGAGACGTTGCACAGAGCGAACATAAGGATTTTCTTTTTTGACGAAAGTTTTCGTTAAACGCTTCTCCGTTAGGATTTGTGCTTCTTTAAAACTTTGTTCTAGTGTCATAGGGATAAAATGCAGCTTAAATTCTTTCTTTGCATCAGTAACCATGGAATAACGAACCGAATCCAATAATGGGTAAACCAATTCTTTTTTTGCCCCAGTTATTAAACGAACCCATAACTTCGAAAAAGTGATAAAACTCACAGGAACAGACAAAAAATATCGTCTAAGCCCTAAAGATCTTGCCAAAGTTCTCATCATATCGAGATAAGTTATTGGTTGCATTCCTTTGACATCATAAATTTGATTGAAATATTTTTCATTTAAGAGCGTTTCTGTAAGAATTTTTACGATATCCTTAACATCAATCGGTGTCATTTGATTTTGCGTCCATAATGGACAGAGCATTAGAGGTAATCGTTTAACTAGATTCTGCATAATAAGAAAAGAGGAACCATTCGTTCCAACAATAAGTCCTGCTCTAAGTGCGGTTAGAGCAAAAGTATTTTGACTTAAAACTTGCTCCACTTCCAAGCGACTCTTTAAGTGCCAAGAGAGTTTTTGCATAGGAGGAACAATTCCCCCCAGATAGATCACTTGCTTTAAATTAGCTTTTCTAGCGGCTCGGGAGAAATTGTCGGCCAACAAAAGATCATTATCATAAAAATGTCCCTGATCCAGATTGGCAGATGGAAGCATCGAATGGACTAGATAATAAGCAGCATCAGCTCCTTTTAAACATTCCTCTACTTCTAATAACGAAAAAAGGTCGCAAGTAAGAAAGCTTAAGCGCGGATGCTGGCTTTGTTGCGGAAATCGACTCAGACCAACCAGATCATGGTTCGTTGTATCCAATAGATATTGGATCAGGTTTTTCCCAACAAATCCGCTGGCACCTGCAATTACAATTTTTTGTCTTTTGTCATTCATAACTTTGTTTGCTAAACTCTTAATAATATTATTTTAGTCCTCTTGCCAGAGATCTCCAATGGTTAAATTACCTTTCCTTCCTAAAATGCTCCTCGAAATCTTAGGCAATATTCCAACAATCGCTTTTACTACGGTTAATTTCTCTGAACTATTGAGTAAATCAAAATTTGTGCTCCATCATATGAAAGAAGGCAGTACTGAACCAGAATGGTTGTATCAATTAGAACAAATTCTACCTTCAAATATGAATTTAGTTACAAAACTTGAAGGAACAGAAGGCGCAGTTACTGGCCAAGATCTGCTGAAATTGTACTTTGCTCAATTAAAAACTCCAGGCCCTCTTTTTTTAGATATGCGACCTCATCACTTTTCTCATCAAAATGGGATAACCGGATGGAAACCTTCTCCTTTAGTCTACCGTTTTGAACCTGATTTTAAGTCTGCTCTTATTCGCCTCTATCAAGGGTTTTATTCCGAAGACAAAGTACTCTTTGAGCAGAGCTTAGGAGATCTTGGTCTTACTCAGGGGCTTAATGGAGAAGCAAAACAAACACTCATCAGCTTATTTAAAGATAATTTTGGTTCAGATATTAAGGCACAACAATTCCGCCTGAATCATTTTCAGGAATCATTTGCTAAAATTTTTGAATTTTTTATGGAAAACAAAGTGAAGTTAAAAACCGACTTTCTCTATCTCGGTCTTTATCTGACAACATTATTCATGCACATGGACCAGTTTAAGGAACCAATTCAAGTGCAGAAGATTTTTAAAGAAATTTTTCCTTAAAGCTAAGCCAGGCCTTTCTTCGCAGTGATATAAGTCCAGTCATTCAGACGTTCTCTATAGTTGGCTTCCGCGTCCGGCTGAGGAGCACGGCGGGGATGAAACAAGTGATATTCAACCGCATAGTATTTTTTACCAATGATGTTCACTTTACGGTTACGACAGCGAAGGAAAAGATCGGCGTCTTCGCCCCAGTAAAACTTTAATTCTTCGTTAAAACCATTTACCTTCTCCATCAGTTTTTTAGGGATTGAAAAATTTGAGCCTAGAAGATCGGGCACCTTATCTGCTTTTAATAGAAAACGCAGAATTTCATTTTTGATGGAAAACATTCTTAATACATTTTCTGTATCTTTCTTAAGTCCGGATAAAATCAAAGGTACTGACCATGGCCTTAAGACTGAACTAATATTCTCTTTGGTGAGTGTTGAAGTGAGCTTCGGCCCCACTTCCACTCTTCTTCCCATAAAAAGGTAATCTTCCGTTTTATGCACTTCATAGAGCGCAAAGTGATCCGCGACAAATTCCGGTGCCACCACACAATCACCATCGATGAAAATCAGCAGCTCGCCTTGAGAGCGACGAATGGCCTCATTATGAATAATGGTTTTACGGTAACCAATATCTTCATGCCATACATGAATCAAAGGAAATGGAACCATTTTCTGATAACGAGCAATCATTTCTCGCGTGTCATCTTTAGAGCCATCATCAGCAATCAAGAGTTCAAAGTTTTGGAGTTTTTGTTGTTGGAAGGACCTGATAACCAGCTCGAGAACATCGGGCTGGTTATAGGTCGATACAATAATTGAGATCAGTTTCGAATGCATTAATTAACGTAAAAACAACATGTCGTAGTACTTAGGCAATGTCCACAAATGGTCTGGAATTATCTCTTCCACCTTGTTGGATAGTCCTGCAATTTGTACCGAAAGAGGCATTAGTGTTTGCGCGATAGTTAACGCTGCTTTCTCTTCATCACCGTGGTGAAGGCCTTTCATTTCTTTTTTAAGACTGGCAATGTTTGAATGCATTTGTGAAGCAATCGTATCAAGGTTCTTGTACACATCCATTTCAATGTGTGAATCCAAGCCTAATTCTTTTTGCTTCTTCATCAGATCAACCAATTCTGCTTTATAGCTGAAAACTGCTGGCATAACACTTTGTTCAACCATCGTAATCATAGTGTTGAACTCAATATCTCTGTGCTTAATATAACGCTCAAGTTGAACGTTATAACGAGTTTTAATTTCTGCTCCTTTGTAAACGCCTGTGCTCATTAAGAAAGCAGTCTGTTTTTCATCTTTTAATGCAGCGAGGGCCTCAGGCGTAGTACGGAAGTTTCCAAGACCGCGAGTCGCAGCCTCTTTTACCCATGCTTCACCGTAACCATCGCCATTGAAAATGATTTTAGATGAACTTGCATACCACTTCTTAATCACTTCGATTAAAGCAGCGTCCACAGTTTTACCTGCTAACAATTCTTTTTCCATAAATTCATTGGTTTCACGCAAAATGTCTGTCACACAAGCATTCAGAACTGAAAGTGGGAAGCCAATGGCAGCTGAACCACCGCAAGCACGGAATTCAAATTTGTTTCCAGTGAAAGCAAAAGGTGAAGTACGATTTCTGTCGGTGTTATCTTTTAATAAATAAGCCAGTTGGTTGGCGCCCATGTCTAAAAAAGCTTGAGCATTGTGCTCATAAGTTTTTCCAGTCGCAACTGCTTCCATAATCTTAGTTAAAGTTGAACCGAGGAAAACGGAGATAATGCTTGGAGGAGCTTCATTCGCACCAAGACGGTGATCGTTACCATGACTTGCAATCGAAGCACGTAGAACATTCGCGTGACGATAAACTGCTTCCATAATAACTGCGACTACAGCTAAGAAGCGGTAGTTTTCATGAGGGTTCTTTCCTGGTTCAAGCAGGTTTGATCCTTGATCACAGGCCATCGACCAGTTCAAGTGTTTCCCTGTTCCGTTGATTCCAGCGAATGGTTTTTCGTGAAGAAGAACCACTAGATCGTGCTTTTCTGCGACACTCTTCATCGTTGCCATGATCAATTGATTTTGGTCAGCAGCAATATTTGATTCTTTAAAAATAGGCGCTAA
The DNA here is from genome assembly GCA_040377495.1 of Halobacteriovoraceae bacterium. GTDB lineage: Bacteria > Bdellovibrionota > Bacteriovoracia > Bacteriovoracales > Bacteriovoracaceae > JBEIOQ01. Next base: position 9,071 of record JBEIOQ010000034.1, on the reverse strand, counting down.
TTCGAATTGTCCAGGAGCTACTTCGTTGTGACGAGTTTTAGCAGGAATTCCAATGCGGTAAAGTTCAATTTCGAGTTCTTGCATGAAAGCCAGAACTCTTTCTGGGATGGTTCCAAAATAGTGATCTTCTAACTGTTGATTACGGCTAGTTAAGCTACCAAGGACAGTTCTAGTAGACATTACCAAGTCAGGGCGAAGGTTGTAATAGGCTTTATCAATTAAGAAATATTCTTGTTCAGCACCACATGTAGCGTGAACATGTTTTATATTTTTTGATCCAGTCAGCTCCATGAATTTCTTCGCTTGAGTCGAGAGAGATGAGATCGAGCGTAGAAGTGGAGTTTTAATATCCAGAGCTTCACCATGGTAAGAAACAAAGGCGGTTGGAATACAAAGCGTTTTTCCATTCACTCCTTCCATAATGAACATAGGACTACTCATATCCCATGAAGTATATCCACGTGCTTCAAAAGTAGAGCGTGTTCCTCCGTTTGGAAAAGATGAAGCATCTGGCTCCCCTTGCATCAGAGCTGAGGCAGATAGTTTTTCCACTGGACGGTTATCAGATAAATTTAAAAATGAATCGTGTTTTTCAGCTGTCGCTCCCGTTAATGGTTGAAACCAGTGGCAGAAGTGAGTAACACCTTTTTCCAATGCCCATTCTGTAACTGCGTTTGCAATAACTTCAGCAATTTCTTTGGTTAATGGCTTATTGAAATTCACAACTTCAGAAATTTCTTCTTTCTGAGTATTAGATAAACCTTTGATCATTCCTACATTGAAAACATTTTCTCCATAGTACTGACTAATCTTTTGCGGTAACCCTTGTGAACTCATGGGAACAGGACATTGACGAATTTTTCGCGAGGTTGCTTTTTCTCGAGCGGCAAAACGTGGTGTCATACGAATCTCTCCTTGATGTTTACGATGCAAAAATTATAGGATTATCGTCTATATTTAGATAGAAAAATGTTGGGTGAATGACACCATAACAGAGCGCAAAAAAGTGATAATTTTTTGACAGGGCGACAACGAAATGAAAGAGTCTTTTAAATACCCTGGACGTGAGTCATACAAAGTAAGGTCACGGCGAAGACAAAAAAGAGAATTTTGACGACGATCAGATCAGCATTAAATGGAGTCATGGATTCTCCCAAAAAAGTTAGGATTACTCTTTAATATATTGCAAAAAAATGACAGATTGCCAAGCCTTAGTTTTACTCCCTTTTCTCCCCGAAAACTCCTCTGAATTGAGAGAAGGACTGAGTATTTTCCCTCACTATCAACAAATGCATTTAGAGCGTATGAGAAGCTCTCTTTCCGCCCGTTTTGCCCTTCTTAAAGCCTTTCAAAAAGTTGGACAAAAAGTGGACTGGCAGGACTTAGCTTCGATGAGTCATAGTCAATTACCTCACCTCAAGGAATTTTATTTTAGCCTTTCCCATACCCTGAACAAAGAGGGCCTGGGTGTAGCTGGTGCCTATCTGGTTCAAAGAAACTCACCTATCGGACTGGATTTGGAATGGGCGGACCGAGAGATGAAAGATCGGGCCAGTGATTATTTTGCCCGTCCTGAAGATACAGGAAATTATACCCCACTAGAAATTTGGTGTTTAAAAGAAGCTGCCTTTAAGGCCAGCTCTGCTCTTTTCACTTCGAGTTTAGTTTTGAAAGATCTATGGATTAAACAGCAAGATTTTGGTCATCATCAAAACTTGCAAAAACCTTTAGGACATCTACAATTAGATTACACAGATCAATTTGGGGCCAGCTTAATCATCGGCAAGACCCAATTAATATAATAGGTACACAATGAAAAAAATTTTACTGGTAATCTGTCTCATTCTAAGTGTTGAAAGCTTTGCTAACAAAAAAGCAGATAAAAAACTAACCCTACATCTATCAGAAGAAATCTATAATACGAAAGGTTTGGATTTTATTCCTCATACAGGCAGCCAAGCCATGACTAACTACCTGGCGATGAATTTGAATTACAAAGCAGTGAAAGTTCTATTTGAAGAATTACAAACAAAACTCGGGAAAAAATTAATCAACAGAGAAGAAGCCCATATAACTGTCGTAACACCTGTGGAATTCGACCAGGTTTTAAGCAAATTTCTGACGATGGATCAAATCAATCGCATCGCCCAAAACTTAAAAATTCAAGAGTCACCTTTCACAATACAGTGTCTAGGTCGTGGTGTTGTGGGTAAAGATGAAACTTACTTTCTTGTCATTAAATCTGAAGCTTTAGAAAAAATCCGCGCAAAAATTACAGAAGAATTTATTTCAAATCGTGGTATGCCGGGGGCCTTTAAACCTTATAAAAATTTTTTCGGTCACATTACAGTGGGTTTTACCAAACGTGATCTACATGCCCAAGATGGTATCAAAAAAGATGAGAGTTCATGCTTTGCTGACGTAAAGTTGGAAAAATAATTATGGGAAAAACTCGCCACACACTGACATCTAAGCACTACCTTTCGAAGTGGGCCAAAAGTAGCTTGATCGCTAGTTTTATTCTCAGCGGTTCACTATTACTGGGTGTTTTTGGTTATCATGTTTGGGGGGAATTAACTTGGCTTGATTCACTCGTGAATGCGTCTATGATTTTAAGTGGCATGGGACCCGTTGATCCCATCCGCACCGATGCAGGAAAATGGTTTGCTTCATTCTATGCGATTTATTCAGGTGTAACATTCCTAACTTCTTTCGCTATTTTTCTCAGCCCTCTAGTCCATCACTTTCTCCATCATTTCCATTTGGGCGAAAAAAACGACTAACGCTAAACTACTCCCAACGCCTTCAACGCTTTTTCTCGGTCTGTAATTTGAATTTCCTTTAAAGACCTTGGGGCTTCTTCGATAAGAATCGTTAACGGCGTGATTTTGTCTAAACGTGAGACTAAAAATTCATAGTTAATATTCGATTGAACTAACTTTCCAAACTCTCCCATATCTGCTTTTAACAAACGAAGACCATTCATGGAAAGAATTTCATCTCCTGCATTCAGACCACCTTTATAAGCTGGCGAATCTAAGAGTACGGTTTTGACAAACACACGCTCTTCTTTGTAGTCAAACTCTGCTCCAAGAAAAGGAGTTTTAGGTTCATCCCACTTGAAGCGTAGACCAATTTTTTGGAAATAAAGATCAAAATCTATATCTTTCGTGGTGGTCACCATGTCTTCAAAAACATCCAGTGTTGTTTGTCCGCCTAAAGTTTTCACCATAGAAAAAACTTCTTCTGTGGAAAGTCCCTTTTCAGGGCGGTCTTTATACGATTTCCAGAGGAGATTTAACAGGTCGTTGATTCCCTTCCCTCTTTCTTGCAACATTACATTAAGTACCGCAAATACCAATCCACCTTTTAGATAATAACTAATCGATGAATTTTTAGAATTTTCATCTGGGCGGTAAAGTTTAATCCAGGCATTGTAAGAGCTATCCTCCAAAGAATGAAACTTTTTCCCAGGGGTACCGTAATAAACATCAAAGTTTCCTTTTATGATCTCTAAATATTCTTCCAGTGAGCAAAGATGACTTCTCAGGATGAAAAGATCATCCATAAAGCTAGTCAGACCTTCTGCTAGCCATAACATCTTAGTATAGCCTTCATTGAGATAATCGAACGGGCCAAGTTCTTGGGGACGTATGCGCTTTACATTCCAAGTATGAAAATACTCGTGGGCCACCAAGGCCATCCAATTGATATAATCCTTACGGTTACCTAATTTTCTTCCATCAAAATGAAGAGCTGTGGAATTTAAGTGTTCCAATCCACCAAAGAACTTCGGTACAAAGTGTGTGATAAAAACATATTTTTCATAAGGTATATCACCCATGGTTTGGGAAACATGCTCAACAATTTTTTTGATATCTGATTTTAAGTTATTCTTATGAGGATAGGCCGTTCCATAAAAGGCCAATTCATGAGGAATGTTATTCACCATAAAACCATCAGTGTCATGACAACCAATTTCAATCGGAGTATCAATCAGCACATCATAATCGCTGGCGGTATAAACGAATACATCTCGGCCAGGAGAAATATCTTTTAATCCTGTCGTCACTTTCGACCAAAGTGAACTAAAACGCAGAGTCAATTCTGGGTTGGGTAATTTCTGATCCACTATCCCCATTAAATAAGTTGGCCCATGCAAAAACGCATGAGTTTCATCCACATGAGAAGTTCTCACCGTTAATTCATGACAATAAACTTCGTAATGAACGGAAATTTCTTTTACATCTTTTTGTTTTAAATCAGACCTAGAAAAATCAATCTCCCACACCCCTTTCGCTGTTTGCGCATGAAAGAGAGTTTCTCCATTGGAGCTGACTGCTCGAAAACTACGCACGTGACGGGAATATTCACGCATTAAGTACGACCCAGGACTCCACGAAGGAAGAAACAGGCTTAGGTTTTTGATGGATGACACAGGAATGGTCATGGTCACCTTCACCATATTGGTTCGGGGCTCTAAAACTTCAACTAAATACTTAACTTTCATAGGGGGTCCTTTCTTTTGCCAATGGGAGCATTTTAACGTAAGATGGCCCTCATGGACAACAAAACAAAGACCATAAAAGAGCAACTGAGACCCTTGTCAGAGTTTGATCTAAATCTGACACCACGGGCCTTAGAGCAAATCAAGCTCATTCAAAACAATGACTATACTGTGGAAGGTCAATGGTTTCGCGTCCAAATTAGTGGAAAGGGTTGCTCAGGTTTTAATTATAATGTTGGCTTTACTGATAAAAGTGAAGAGGATGTGGAAATTAAGATTTGGATCAAAGAAAAGTCTCAGCATTTTTCAGTGATCATGGATGCTTTCACCGCCTTTTATTTCTATCAAGGCACCATCGATTACCAACTCGATCTTGAGTCTGGTGAAGATGGTTTCGTCATTATGAACACCAACGAACAAAAGTACTTTGGTAAATTCTTTAAAGACGAAACCTTAGTTCCGAAAATATAAGTTCCTAAAATATTAATTAGTCCACGCTTTCCATAATCGCCGCCACTCCCATTCCTCCGGCGGTACAGATAGAAATGAGTCCACGAGATTTTTTCTTTCCCGACAATAACTTTGCTAACTGAGCAATGATACGAGCTCCAGTGGCAGCAAAGGGGTGACCGACGGCCAGACTAGATCCTTTGATATTTAAACGCTCTTCTTTAATAGAACCTAAAGCTTTCTCTAAACCGAGTTTGGTTTTACAGTAGTCTTCTGACTCCCAAGCTTTAAGTGTACAAAGCACTTGTCCTGCAAAGGCTTCATGAATTTCGATAAAGTCAAAATCATCAAAGTTCAGATTATTTCTTTTTAAAAGATTGGCCACCGCTTGAGTGGGGGCCATAAGTAATCCATCGCCTTTTACAAAATCTACCGCCGTGGCTTCCGCATCCACAAATTTAGCGAGCATGGGTAAATTATTTTTCTCCGCGTATTCTTTGGAGCTTAATAAGACAGCGGCCGATCCATCGGTTAGTGGCGTACTATTACCTGCGGTCAGAGTTCCCTTGCCAGAAAAATCAAACGCTGGTTTAAGTTTGCTCATCTTTTCCACTGTAGTATCGCCACGAGTGAAAGCATCTTTTTTAATTCCATTGGTGGGAACTAAAAACTCATCATAAAAACCTTCTTGATAAGCTTTGGCCGCTTTATGATGACTTTTCACCGCGAATTCGTCCTGTTCTTTCTGAGTTAGTTTAAATTCCTGCACCATGAGTTCTGTATGTTGCCCCATGGATTTTCCGGTGCGAGGTTCAACCACAGCAGGAAAAACCAGTTTAATATCACTGGGCTTAAATTGAGTGATCGCTTTAAGTTTATCCCCTACACTTTTAGCTTGGGCCAGTCCTAAAAGTTTAAGCGAAGTCCCACGACTGATTTCGACAGGAAGATCTGAATTGGTATCGACTCCACCAGCGATTCCCACTTCAATCTGACCAGCAGAGATTTTTAGTGCAATCTGGTTCGCTGCCTCTAAACTCGTGCCACAAGCTCGGGCCACATTATAAGCAGGGGTTCTGGGATCGAGTTTCGTTCCTAGCACACTTTCGCGCGCCAGGTTCCAACCACTACTTCGATTCATGATGGCGCCTAAGCCCACATCCCCTATCAGTTTTCCCTCTAATTTAAATTTTTCCACCAGCGCATTTAAACTCATAATCATGAGATCTTGAGTGGAAATATCCTTATAACTGGTCATGGATTTCACAAAAGGAGTGCGTTTGCCCCCAACCACATAAACATCTCTACTTAGTTTCATACACTTATCTCCTTATGGTAGTTCCGACTTGACTACCTACCTACTGGTAGGTAGAATACCATATATGAGTGGGACAGCACAAGAGATTCTTAAACTAGGCCAGCACTACCTACAAACGGTAGGTTTTAATGGTTTTAGTTTTCAAGACATCGCTAATGATTTAAAAATTCAAAAGCCTAGTCTTTATTATCATTTCAAATCCAAAGAAGAGATGGGTGTGGCCTTAATTGAGGGCTATAAAGATGCTTTTGAAGAATGGGCAAAATCCCGCCAGGATTATCCAACAGCAGCGAAACTTAAAAGTTACTTCAAACTCTTCCTTTATCTTTATCAAAATAACGATTCAAAAATTTGCCCGATCGGAGCACTTTGTGTGGATTACCATACTTTACCTAAAGCCATGCAAAAGGCGCTAAAAGCGTTTCATCAAACACAAAAAGATTGGCTACACAAAATACTATCAGTCGGAAAAAAAGAAAAAGTCTTTTTCCTTGATCACTCACCAGAATTGGTGGCCGATCTTATCTTGTCGCAGACCCAGGGAGTCCTGCAACTCTCACGCCTCAGTGGAAACGACAAATTGCTTAAAGACATGAGTGACTACTGGCTGAAAACACTGCTTAAAAACGAAAAGGATAGACGATGACTGCAATCACACAACAAGAATTTTTTGCCATGATCTTAAAATCCAAAGGAGAAATGGGACCCAAAGGCAGTAGTATTACTCTCCCTCCTCCTTCCATGCTGACATTGAAAAATGAATATATTGATTATGAAGCGGGTTTAAGTTTAACCGCCAAAGTTCCTTTCCAGAATGAATTTAGAAATCCAGTGGGTTACTATCAAGGTGGATTACTCGCGGGTGCAGTAGACGATGTGTTTGGACCACTCTCCTATTTAACGGCTCAAAATCCTTGCGTCAGTTTAGATTACAACATCAAGTTTCATCGCCCTTTTACAGACAAAGACGGTGAAGTGAAAATTAAGGCGAGCGTACTTTCTAAAACAAAATCTTTAATTACCATGGAAGCGAAAGTAGTAAATCCTGAAGGAAAACTTGTAGCAAGTGCGACCATGACGTCGATGATACTAAAAGATTGATTTTGAAGGATTAATAACCAATGCATTTTTTCTCTAGCTTACGTCGATAGGGCATAACAACAGTTTACCGATCATTGTGCTTCTTTATTAAGTCAAATTGTTTTTCAAATTCATAATTTATTTGTGGATAAAAACAATGTTCATTTAATGCCTTTTCTGCAATTTCAAACTCTCGTTTCGAGCCAGTTCTTCTTGAATAAGCTACACACCATTTTAAATCACAGCTGTCGAATTTTTCCTGTTCTCCACATCTTTCAATATAATGGAGACTCTCTAGTGTCGTTGGAGAAATTCTAGAAATAAAATAAAGATGATTATACAGTTTTTGTATCTCTCTTATTTTTTCAAAATCATACCATGCGTCTGATAGTCCTCTAGGTGGACTCCATTCTACTATCGTAGCATGACCATAACTGTTGAAAACCATCGATAAAATTAGAGCCAGAAAAGGAAATCTAATCAAGTAAGCCTTCACAAGTGTAACCGATGACTCCAATTCTTCGACTTCGGTTATACTCACTCAAACATAGGTTACGTCCTGCACTCAAACTATCCACCCTCGTTTTTAACTCATTTCTAATTTGAAGGTCATCACATCTCCTCTGTAGCGCTGCTTCAATAATTTTATTAGTTTTTTTTGAATGATTCTCTTTTATCCATGCAAGGCACCACCAAAGATCACAATGATTAAACTTCTTTTGCTCTTCACACACTTCCGCAGTTAACTCTTTTTCAAAAGGTGTCGATTTAATCTTTGCAGACTCATAAATAGAACTGTATTTCATTTTGGATTTTCTTACATTAACAAAATCGTACCACGCCTCACTCAATCCCTTGGGTAAGGCCGGTTTTGCATTAATACTGGTTCCAAAAGAAACATTTGAAATTAAAAAACATAATGTGAAGTTAAATGTTATTTTAATTAAGACGTTCAATTTCTCTCTGGATAATTTCATCGAATTGGGCCCTTGTTATTTGATTGCCTGTTATAGAATAGCTCGGTTTCACTAGCAACGAGAGGCCAGCCAACACACTTTTACTTAAGCGCTGCTTACTGGCATTGTGAAGACAGCCTGGAACCTCTAGGAACTTTTCTCAACCAAGGGTGCGTTGCCCTCTCAGCAGATTACTTGTTTACACTTTATATCCTTCGCTCTAAACCAATTACTATCATTTCGAATCCAAAAGTCCTTCACAGCTATATGACAATGTTCCAATTCTTCGATTACGCTGGTATTCTTCTAAACATTTCTCTCTTCCTCTGACTAAATGATCCCTTTTTTCTTTAAATAGACCTCTTACCTGAAGGTCAGTACAATCTTTATCAAATATTTCATTCATCATTGATATATTTAAAGATGAGTAATTATTTTTTGCCCAATAAACACACATCCATAAGTCACAATTATTAAATTTACTTTGCTCAAGACATCCTTTTACCGAACTAAAATTATCTACACTTGTTGGCTTTATCCCAACCTTTGTATACAAAGATCCATACGCCTTATTAGCACGTTTATTTTTCACAAAATCAAACCAAGCATTGCTAAGTCCTTTAGGATGAACCAAAGTATAGTCACTGTCGGCCAAAATATTATTTCCTAAAAAAGCTGCGAAAACTCCTATCAAAATATATTTACCTTGCACGATCAATCTCCCTCTGAATAATTGCATCAAATTGGTTTCTTGAAATTT
>JBEIOQ010000062.1:0-14249 GCA_040377495.1 Halobacteriovoraceae bacterium | reverse complement strand
CGGTTTTGTTTTTTTTCTTCAATGATCTTAGGTTTGAATGGCCCTGGTAGTTTTTAAATAATTCAGAATTTGAATTATCGGTCCTTAAAATTTTCATGAATACCCCTCCTTGATTTTCATGGGTTAATTTCGCCCGCGTTATTAAAATAATTTTAGGTAAAAAAATGTCAAGAGTGTGAAATAAAATTTGTAAAACAGAAATATTGACTATGACGCTCGGCTATTTTAACGATGAACTTCGCTTATTTTAAGAGTTAAGTTAAAATATCGAGATGACCATTCATGCCATTGATTTTGGGACTTCTAACTCCCTCTTAAATTTTGTTTCTGATACGGGAGAAATCAAACCTATTTCTTTGGAGAACGGCCCTGTTCTTCGTTCTCTGCTTTATACACCTGAAAATAACCAATGGTTTTTTGGTCAACAGGCGATTGATGAGTACATTAACCATGATGGAGAAGGGCGTTTCTTTCGTTCAATCAAAAAATTTCTGCCTGAGCCAAGTTATCAAGGAACCAGCATTTTTACTCGTAATCTGAACATCTCTCAATTAGTAGCGGTGATTTTGGGGGAAATGAGAAAACGAGCGAACTTAGAAAGTGGTGTGGAGTGCTCTCGAGTTGTCATGGGAAGACCTGCTCTTTATTCTCTAAATAAAGAAGAAGACCAACTAGCGGAAGATCGTATGCGCAAGGCCTGCGAGATTGCAGGTTATAAAGAAATTATTTTTTGCCCCGAACCAGTAGCTGCGGGTCTTGATTATAAAAGTCAGTCAAATGAAGAAAAAATTGTGCTCATCGCTGACTTTGGTGGTGGTACATCCGATTTTACCCTGATGAAGATGAAGTCAGGTCCATATACACAGGAAAATATTTTGGGTCTGTCTGGAGTCTTTCTTGCCGGTGATGTTTTAGATGGAATGATGATGAGGGATTTTATTGCTCCTCACTTTGGTTCTAAGTTTGAGTATCAGTTTCCAGGGAGTACCAATATTCTTACTTTTCCCCGGCAATTAATAAAGAAAATATGTTCTCCTGCTCATATCACACATTTACGTGAGCGAGAGATTTGGGAATTTCTTCAGCATATAAAAAAATTTTCGTTAAACGATAAAGATGAAAAGTATATGCAACAACTTTTTACTTTAGTTGAGTCTCAGTTAGGCTTTCCTGTTTTTCATGAAATCGAAAAAACGAAAGTCAAATTAGGGAAGTCAGAAAAAGAAATGTTTCGTTATACTTATCCAGGCATTGATATAGAACAAGAGGTAACTAAACTGCTTTATCAGGAAAGTGTTACGCCTACAGTGGATGACATCATGGTGTGTATGATGGATGTTTTTAATCAGTCAGGCCTCACCATCAGTGATGTAGACCAAGTGTGTCTGACAGGAGGAACCTCACAGTTCCCTTTGATCCAGCAACGACTTTCCCAAACATTTGGGAAAGAAAAGCTAACGGAATACAATATCTACCATTCTGTCGTAAGTGGTCTGGCCCATTTTGCGCAAAAGCTGATATAGATCAGCGTCAGGCTGAGCATTCTGATTCATGATGAACATAATCGGAGTTCATATGAAAAGAGAAAAGATTGCTCATTTAACTGAGTTTCCTCCTAAGATTGCACAACCAAATATCTACCCTTTATCGTGGCATGAAGGGACTGAAAAAATGGAGAGAATTTGGGAGAATTCAAAGAGAGATGCTTGGGACCCACAAAAACTACCTTGGCAAAATTTTGATCCATCAAAGTATAGTTGGGAAGAAAGAGAGTGTATTGCCTATTGGTGGACACTACTTTCTGTTTTTGATGCCTCTGCACCTCCAGTCTTCGCTCAGGCCATGATCAAGACGTATGAAGAGCATGAAGAGGATGCAGTCAGAAGATGCTTTTTTTCAGTTACTAAAGACGAGCAAAATCATGAGCAGATGTGTGGGCTTGCTATCAAAAAATTGTTAGAGCATCCTGACCCACTGACATACACACCTAAAACGGAACTTGGTCTTAGAGCTCAGAAAAATACTCATTGGCTTTACTATAATGGAAGCCGCTATTGGGATGGCTATAAAAAAGCAGTTCCAAAGTATTCAATGGCAGTTCTTTTTAGTTCTTTTCTTATGGGAGAGATGGCGGCAGCCACGATTTTTCATCAAATGTCCATTGGGTGTACTGAGCCAGTGTTCAAAGAGGCGTTCAAGCAGATTGGTAGAGACGAAGGCCGTCATATTTCCATTTGTTTAAACTTAATGGAAAGAGACTATCCTAAACTTTTTCATGAAGATAAAGAACTCATTACAAAACAAATCCGAGCGGGCTATCTATTTTTATCAGCTGTTTTATTTGAACCACCACTCGATTTTTGGGATTTACCTTCTGACTTTATTGATACTCAAAGAAAGATTGAGGACGTTGCAAGAAAAGCTGGTTTCGGTATTCCTGATTATGAAACCAAGAAACAAAACTGGGTTAGTGCAATGTTGAATTTAAAAGGTGTTCTCGATCGTTACGGAATCGCTTTTCCTGCAATCCCTGAAGTTGGAATAACTGGGCAAGAGGTAAGTGATCTTGATATGGAGAGTATTATTCCAGTTTTTTAGATAATGCTATTTTTTAAGCAATAGGACTAGTTATAAGCAATGGACATTTAATGTCTTTAAAAAGGGCGGTGATACTCTCAACTTGCTTCCCACCTTCTTTGCTAATAGCGACTAGGTCAAATTTTTCTTGTTGAATAACTTGTAAAATAACATTTTTCAATGACCCCATATGCGACATCACTTCAATACAGATTTCTGGATTTTTTAGTTTTATTTCATCAATCGTATCTAGCAGGAACTGCTTAGATTTTTTCTTTAGTTCATCATTGAGGGATATAACCTGTGTCGGATCAGTTTGGTGAACGATATAAGTATTGAGTAGAACAATTTTGCAGGGTGCCTTCATGTCCTGGACAAGATCCAAGACATAGTCCAAGGTCAATTGAGTATCAGGGGAAAAGGCGGTGGCGATTAATATCTTCTTCATAGGGAAAGGGTACGTTAAGACCCTTTAAATGAGGATGATAGTAGTCTATCTAAATACTGACGAATGTCAGTTTTTTACCTTATTGGACGTTTTTTAGTCCAATTTGATTAATAATGACAATTTCTCTCCCGTTTACCTCAATAAAGCCGTCCTCTTTAAATTCACCTAGGCAGCGTATAACCGTTTCGGTTGCGGTCCCGGCCATACTCGCTAGATCCTCTCTGGTCACTGAAATAGCACCTGGTTTGGACTTATTGGTGGAATGTTTTAGGATCTGTAATAAGGCCTCGGCGGTTCTTTTACGGACTGTATCGTAGGCCAGACGTAATAATTGCTTTTCCTGTTCTTCCACTTGATTGGAAAGCATTTTGATGAATTGAGATGCTATATGTCGGTTTTTGTGTACGAGAGCAAGGAAATCTTCTTTAGGAATTTTACAGATCTCACTTTCTTCCATGACTAAGGCGGAATCAGTGTAAACTTTTTCTTCAAAAAGAGAAACATGCCCAAAGAAATCCCCGGCATTGTATAAATTGGTGATCAATTCTTTCCCATCATCGTGGGTCTTATAAGTTTTAATTCTCCCTTTGGATAGAAAGAAAACGTAATGAGGAGTGTCTCCCGTATGAAAGATGATTTCTTTCTTTTTATATTTAGCAAGGGCCCTGTTTTTAGAGAGAGCAGCTAAATCGCTAACTTCGCCTGCTTCGGCAAAAAACTGGTTAAGCCCGTTAATATCACGGGAAAATTCTTTTCTTAAGATATCATTTTTTTTAAGACGAGCTTCAATTGCGTTCATCAGCTCTGTATCTTCAAAAGGTTTAGTGAGGTAATCATCAGCTCCTAATTCCATCCCCTTTCTAATTTCACTTTTTTCAGCCTTAGCAGTGAGGAAAATGAAAGGGATAGAAGCAGTTGTTGGATCTTTAGAAAGAATATGGAGCACACCATAGCCGTCTAATTCAGGCATCATAATGTCACAGACGATGAGGTCTGGTTTGAATTCTTTTGCCAGCATAGTGCCTTTTTTACCATTAGGAGCAGTGGCCACTTGATACTGGGCCAACTCTAATATTTCTGCTGTATTTTCACGCATAGTTTGATCATCTTCAATGATCAGAATCTTTTTCATTGATTTTCTCCTTAGGTAAAGTGATTTTAAAAGTCGTTCCTTTGGCTTCCACGCTACTAAAGGAAATATTACCACCCATTAAATCCAGGTAACGTTTTACAATGTTGAGTCCTAGTCCAGTTCCTTTGATCGTTGTCGCGTTGTGAGCGCGAAAAAAACGATCAAATAAATGTTTTTGGTCCTCTTCTGGAATCCCAATACCGTTATCCTGAATTTCAATTTCGACGGAATTGGCCTGTAATGATGTACGAATAAGTATCAGGCCTTGCTCTGGTGTATATTTAATGGCATTTGATAAAAGATTAATGAGAACATTTCTCAGCATCTCCTTATCCTGATAGACAGAGAGATTAGACTTAATATGTTGAACTTCAATTTGATGCTTGCTCTCATTGGATTCTTTTAATTCTTCCACCAATTCATTAATTAAAAGCGAAAGATCAAATTGGGTAGAGTTGGATACAACTTTTCCTTGTTCTAATTTATCCAAAGATAAAAAGTCATTTAAAATTGAAGTTAAATTTCTTACCGATTTTTTAATCGTGAGAATATGTTTATCTCTTTTAGCTATGTCACCCTCGTGCTTATAACGGTCGATAAGAGAAACAGAAGTAAGAATTCCGCTTAAGGGCGTCCGAAATTCATGCGATGCCATGGAAACGAACCGTGATTTAAGGACATTCAATTCCTTTTCATTTTCCAGCATACTTAAAATTTTTGTTTCAACTAATTTTCTTTGTTCCATTTCCTGATTAAGGCCTTCATTGGTGTGGCTTAGCTCAAGTAAGGCATCTGAAAGTTCTTTTGTTCTTTCACTTATTTTTTGCTCTAGCGCTTCGGTGAGTTTTTTTAAATTATCTTCTGCACGTTTTCTTTCTGTTACATCATTGATGAAGCTAACAATTTTGAGATTATTTCCGGCCTTAAAAAAGGAAAGGCTTACTTCAACTGGAAATTGAGTGCCATCTTTTTTTTCTGCCAGTAAATTCAGAGAACTTCCCATGGCGCGTGGCTGGGGATGCTTGATATATTGTTCTCTATAACCCACGTGTTTTTCGCGTAAATGGCGAGGAATAAGAACTTCTACTTTTTGGCCGATCAATTCATCAGGGTTATAGCCAAAAATTTTAGAAGCATAGGGGTTACTTTTCTCAATGGTTCCGGAGTCATTAGAGATGATAATTCCTAAAGAGGAATGTTCGAATAAGGCGTGGAATATCATTTGATCCATGAATAATCCTAAGGTCGCAAAACACAATTCTCTTTATGATTCTGCGATTAGTCAAGTCTCATTCAGTCATAAATACTGCGTGTTTTTAGAGAGAATATGGCATTCCAATATAAAGCTCGTGGTTATTCTCTGGGAGTGTTAGAATCTTTAAAGGTGATTTAAATGTAAAAGAGGAGACTTCTATGGCCCGTGGTGAAACGAAGAACAAAGAAAAGGACAAGAAGAAAGTAAAGTTATCGATCAAAGAAAGACAAGATCGTAAGAAAGAAAAAAGTAAAGCGAAAGGTTCCGGTTTATCTGCTCAATAGAGTTTAAAAAGCCCCTCTGAAGAGGGGCTTTTTTTTATTAGAAATGCTTAGGTTTAATTTCTGTAAAAATCACTTCAAACATTTTAAGTAGTTTGTCTTGATCCAAATGTGTTTTTCCCATGAGATAGTCTTTAGGCGCAAGTGTGCGTGAAATCGTTTTTGTTTCTTTAATCACTTTATTAGAACTAGCTCCAGCAGCAATACTCGCCATATCGATCTTTTTGAGATTGAAAGTAAAGTCAAGCACGAGATCCTGCTCTTTCAATACACATGATAGAGTCATGTTTTCGACGGTGGCAAACTCGCGCGATGTAGGTGGAAGAAATATGAAATCCACGCCTTTGTTTGTACCTTTTTGTTCTTTCAATTTAAAACGAAAGAACGTGTCGACTAATTTGATCAACTCTAGAAAAAGTGGTTGAGGGGTAATCATCAGTGCGAGATGAAAAGGAGAGTCCATTTTTCCATAAAGCAGGTAAAAGCTAGACTTCTTATCTGTGACGGGAAGATTAGGATCTAAGTGAAAAGTATAGGGAACTTGCAGAACTTCACCAGCTTCAAGGGTGGTTTTTGGCAAGTCTATTTGGTCGAAAAGTTTAAAACAACCAGCGGTTTTAGCATGGACTTTTTTGATGTCTGCCAGACCCAAACCCAGCTTAAAATCACTCAAAGGTACCGCTATTTTTTCTTGGTTTTTTAGCACCAAGATGCCTTCTAGCTTTGTGCCTTGGGCCCAAGCTTCCCCCTTGGTTTCCAGAGAAAATTCAATCGGTTTTAAAATGGATATGGCCTTCATGAAAGTGATTTTAGACCATCATATCTTCAAAAACAAGAGCTCGGGTTATCATATTTATTCAAGCATTAATTCAGAGAAAAAATAACGTCCCTGACTATCTCTACCAGTGTTACCTAAACGGACCGCAGGTAGATTGGTACTGGGATCTAGGATCGCAAATCCCACTTGATATTTTTGCAGAGGGAGTGAGTTGGATAGAGTTAGAGTTGTCGTGAGTGTCGTTAAACCTGGCAACCAGTTGCGAATGTCCCAAGGACTTGAACTCAGAGTTTTTGAACTAACAATCGTCCCACTTGGATTTTTTAAACTAATTTCAATTGGCCATGGATAATAAAACGGTGCGACACCTTCGTTATTGATCTTAAAGGAAAGATTCAACGTATTCCCAGGATGGAGAGCTCTTTCATGTTTAACTTCTGTCATGACAAAGTGATAACCTAAACTTTTGTGAAGGGTTTCACTGTTGGCCTTCAAAGTCGAGTTCGTCATATTCGCCAATGTTCCGCCAGCAGGACCGATATGTGACCAGTGCGTTTGTTTGATAAAATTGTGATTAAGGGTGAAGCGATCGCGCAGTCCAGCCAGCGCACCTGATTCCCCACCGCAAAATTCTCCTGTCACCACGCCTGTTTTATATAAGTTTGCATTGAGAGTGGAAGAAATATCATTTAAAAATTCCAAGTACCAATCGTTCGAGGCTTGTGTTCCCAAACAATCATTACGAATACCGTGACCACGGTTAGTCATATAAGTCGTCGCGAAAGTATCATCAAAAGCGATGACTAATTTTTTATTAGGGAAGTTATTTATATAGTCGTTCAGCATTCTTTGTTTGGAAACGTCAGTGGCTGCCAGAAGTTCATTTTGATAAACATGCCATTCTCCCCAAATTCCGTATGAACCAACGTCCACAAAGGCGATGCGTGGGTCATTGTTGTAACGTGCGCCTAATGCTTGTAAAACTCGTGTATGTTCTGTGAGTAGAGTTTCATTGTCCCAGTCCGGTGCATTTCCACTTCCACCATCGATGGAATAAGCTCGCATCGGAACGCCAGCGTTGATGAGCCAATCTGGAACTCCGTTGGCGGGACTGATCCATGGGTCCGCCATTTTAAAACGAAAACCAATTTTTCTTCCCAAGGCAACTTGTGTACTCCAGCCATTTTCAAAACCGGCCCAATTGAAGTTTCCTTTAGTCGGTTCTAATTGTCTCCAAGTTACGTCGTCATAAACAAGTGTGAGGGGAACGGTGGTACTACTAGGAGCTCCATCTAAATAGTAAACATACCCTTTAAATGGATTGGCTAGAACTTCATTCGAAACCGTAGGAACGATCGTTATGATTTGCGGTGTTCCTGTCGGTGAAGGAGTTGGAGTGATCGTCACTGTTGCAGTAGGAGTAGGGGTTGGAGTTGGTGTAGCTGTTGGGGTCGCAGTCGCAGTCGGAGTAGGGGTTGGAGTTGGTGTAGCTGTTGGGGTCGCAGTCGCAGTCGGAGTTACGATAGGTAGTTGATCAGTTATAATAACAGGTGCTCCACCAGCAGTAGGTGTTTCACTATTACAGGCCACCAGCAGGCAGCTGCAAAGCATACAAAAAATAAAATTGAACTTCATTTTTTTTATCATAAATTTTTCCGTAATGATTGATGCTAACACAGAATGTTGTTTTAGGGAAAAAGTAGGCAATGGTGGTTAAGTGAAGTAGTCGACTAAAATTTTTCATGAGGCTAATTGCCTCAGATAAAAAGCGAGTACTCACGAATTCCTATAGCTTGAACGTGGCCTTCGTTTTGCAATTTAAAAAGCATCACTTAACTATCAAAGTGATTAAATCAAATATCCAGGAGGATTTATGAAATTATTAACAATTGGTTTAGCTACAGCTGTTCCTGTTGTCGGCTATCTGCTTTGGCGAAAATACGGAGCGATCAATACGGACTCAAGCGACGAAATGAAAAAGCCTAATGCGAACGGGGCAGGGATATCTGGGAGTAAAAGCTCAAGAGACCTTAATTCTAATTCTCGCACAGGAATTGGCAGTAATAGCATTTATGGCGTTAGTAAAGAAAAAGCTCTTTAAATAAATGTCTCTGTCAAAGGGGCATTTTAAATTTGATGAGGTAAAAGAGGACAAATCACTTACACCAAATCTGTTATTAGCGATTACAACATGGCCATACCTTTGCAATCTTAAAGTTACTGTTTACTGAAAGCAATAGAGCTTTCGTCAACTAAGGAGTTTTCATGGGACAAGAAAATCAAGCACAAGAATCAGGACAAACACAAGTTCCTCAGGCCCAGCCAGGTCAGCAACCTAAAGTTCAACCAGGCCAACAACCAAAGCAAGTTCAACCTCAACATCAAGAGATTGCCACTCCAAAAGAGAAAAATTATTCTGCTCAACCTGAAAAAGGTCAATCTCAAGCTCCCCAAAAAGGAGAGCCAAAAGAATTTGAGACAGAGAAAAAAGATCAAGACGGGATTTAATAATACCGCTGGATGAAGCTCAACACTAAAACGTGTTGGGCTTTATCCGTTTTGAACATTGCCTTTATAGGCTTTGAGAGCAAAGGGAAGAACGTTAGTAGGTTTGAAATGTTGAGTTTTACCAGAAGTGAGAACGACATCGGCATATTCTCCTAATTCGTCTTCCATTTCGGAATAGGCTGTTTGAGTATAATCTTCCACACAATCATACACAATAATTTCTGGTGTTAGATAACGAACATAAGTAATTGCCTTTGGTGTGTCAGCCCAAATAGTGTAGCGGTGAATATTTTCTTCTTTCATAAGAAATTTCAAAAGATGAACTAAAAAATCATGTTGCGCAAAGATTGATATATTTTTTGGCAGATAAGGTTGAATGACAATAACACCCTTGTTGCTGCTTTTGATATAGTGTGGAGTTGTTTCTTCTGATTCCATAATCGGTTGAGAGAAAAAATAAATTCTGCGGCGTGGACCAAAACGAATCATCAATTCAGTCGTGCGAACAACTTTGCTTCCAAATTCATGTTCTGAAAAAACGATGAGGTCTGTGGCGTTTTCTAAATGTTGCATAATCCTTCCTGAGTAGTAAATGAGAGGGCCCGAGTCGCTAATTTGCTATTTGGATGCCAATTGAAAGGGAGACCTAAGTGTAGGATTCTGCTAAGTTATGATAGACTTTGCCTAGGGAAATTTGGAACGTATGGGGAAAATCTCTGGGGATTAAATCTTCTTAAGTAGATCGTGGATGGTGATTTTTGCCAGATAGTTTTTAGTGGAACTTTCAATCCCGTCAACAATATTGCCTAGAATATCTTCCATCGAGCAACTGACCGCGCAGGATTTACTGGGAGCTTTTTTGTGAGTGGCGAGTAAGCATTTTTCATCCATCATAGCACAGTAGATTTCTTTTAAGGTAATATCAGCGGCTGGCTTACCTAATTTGATGCCACCATTTTTTCCTCTGTAACTTTCAATTAACTTTGCATCCACTAATCTTGAAACTATTTTACGCACAAAGGTCGCATTGGTTTTCAGCATTTTGGCCAAAAAATCTGAGTTCACCAGTTCATCCTGATGATAGGCCAAAGATACCATTATATGGACGGAAACTGAAAATCTTGTATCTACCATAGAGGCAGTATACCATAAAATTTAGTGAGGTGGAAAATAAATGTATTTTTTATAGTTGCATTTAAGCGATTTATATTATAATGTATCCGCAATAGACACATTTATGTGTCAAGTTTTTGGAGATGTACCCGAGCTATCCTAGGGGACAGCCTGCAACGCTGTAGACGGTGGTGAAAGTCCATCCATCTCCTCCATAACCTAAGAGGAATCTTATGACTGTTTTGTTTCAATCTTTAAAAATTGGTGATCTTACACTTCCTAATAGAATTATTATGGCCCCTTTAACACGCGCTCGAGCAGGGGAAGTTCGTATCCCCAACGATCTGATGGCGGAATATTATGCGCAGAGAGCGACGGCGGGACTCATTATATCGGAAGCCACTTCGGTTGATCCCATGGGTGTTGGTTATGCAAAAACGCCAGGAATTTGGTCACAAGAGCAAGTGGAAGGTTGGAAAAAAGTTACCAAGGCCGTGCATGAGAAAGGCGGAAAAATTTTTATGCAACTTTGGCATGTGGGACGTATTTCTGATCCTATGTTTTTGAATGGAGCTCTACCTGTGGCACCTTCGGCGATCCAACCAAAAGGGCATGTCAGTTTAGTGCGTCCAGAAAAAGCTTATGTCACTCCGAGAGCACTGGAGACTCTCGAAATCAAAGAAATCGTAAAGCAATATAAACGTGGAGCTGAGAATGCGAAACTGGCTGGCTTTGATGGGGTGGAAATTCACGGTGCGAATGGGTATCTTTTAGATCAATTTTTACAAACAGGAACGAATAAAAGAACTGATGAATATGGTGGATCGCTAGAAAACC
Organism: Halobacteriovoraceae bacterium; assembly: GCA_040377495.1. Classification (GTDB taxonomy): domain Bacteria; phylum Bdellovibrionota; class Bacteriovoracia; order Bacteriovoracales; family Bacteriovoracaceae; genus JBEIOQ01. The sequence continues at coordinate 3,320 of JBEIOQ010000062.1, read as the reverse complement.
GTGCTCGTTTATTATTAGAAGTAACTGATGCTGCGATTAGTGTTTGGGGAGCAGGAAGAGTTGGTGTACATTTAGCTCCTCGTCGTGACTCTCATGATATGTTTGATGAAAACCCATTTGAGACATTTACTTACGTGGCAAAAGAATTAGGTAAAAGAAAAATCGCTTTTATTTTTGCGCGTGAACACCAGGCGGCTGACAGTTTAGCTCCGGCCATGAAAAAAGCTTTTGGTGGAGTTTTTATTGCAAACGAAAAATTCACTAAAGAGTCCGCGGAAAAAGCGCTTGAAGAAGGTGCGGCCGATGCAGTTTCCTTTGGTATTCCATTTATATCCAATCCAGATCTGCCTAAGAGATTTCTCGAGGATGCTCCTTTAAATGAAACAAACTTTCAAACCATTTATGCAGAAGGAAGAACTGGGTACGCCGATTATCCTAGTCTATAGACTAAATGAGTCGCCTTTCCTCCTCTCTATGCTATGATTGGTAGAGAGGATTATTATGTTTAAATGGTTGATCATTCTTAGTTTAGTTGGCTGTAGTTCAATTTCCAATAAATCAATTCAATATCCTGATCATTGGTGGAAACCACTGCCTAAAGAAAAAAATCAATGGTGGGAAATTCCACCGCAAGCTGCTAAACCAGGTGAAGTCATTTTATCCAAACGAAATGAATTAGGAATCTTGTCTAACTTTGCAGCCACCTCTTTTATTTTTCGAGGAATAAAATATGCTAGCGTCGAAGGCTTTTGGCAGGCGATGAAATATCCTGACGAACATTTTGAGTCAGGAAAAGATCCTCGTTATGAATGGAAGCTGCCGCATACACGTGAACAAGTTTCCATGATGGTGGCACTGGAAGCGAAGTCCGCCGGTGATGAGGCGGAAAAAGTCATGCAGGAAAAAAATATTGATTGGGTCAGTTTTGAAGGTAAAAAAATAACTTATTGTAGTACCGTCAAGAGCGAACACTACCAACTCATTCGTGAAGCGATGATGGCCAAATTCGAGCAAAATCCTGATGTAAGAGAGATCTTGCTCTCCACCGGCGACTTAAAACTTCGTCCTGACCACATAGAAGAAGATTGTCGCGCCCCCGAATGGAAGTACTACGAAATCTGGATGGAAATAAGAGATCACTACTTAAGATAGTCACCCAATTTCATTTCTTTCGCAGCCGGATAAGGTTGGCGATTAATGCTCGCTTCATAGGTGGTAACAGCAGGGCGTATAGTGATTTGATATGTTTTTAGTTTTTCTTCGCGACCAATATAATGTCCAGGGCTGGCACCTTGAGCAGTTGTTTTTTCGATGAAAAACATTTTCTCAAAATACGCTTTTACTGGTTGAACTGAAGGACTCATGCCAAAGTCATAATCGTAGATCATTCCATCCTTTTCCAAAATCACATGATGATACCAGTTTCTTTCATCTGGCATTCTGTCGCGACGATCACTACGAGCGTACTCAGCATTCACCATGCCGAACATACTAAATCCTTTATTGACGATTTCTACGATCTTCGCATTTTTAAGATCAAGATCTTGATCGAGTCCACGACCAATGAGATTTAAAATATTCTTTCCACACTGTCCTTCTTGATAGCCACTAACATATGTATCGACGAATTCTTCTTTCAGTGTTCGCTGGGCCCACACACTTGTGGTAAAAAAGAAAAGAAGAACAATAAGGATTGTGAATTTAGAGGATGTTATTTTCATAACATCCTCTATAGAAAAATTCGGATCTAAAGACAATGGTGCCTGAAAAATCTACTCATCTTATTTCAAGTATTTCTCAAAGAATTCTAGGGATTTAGCCAATTCAACCGCCTGATTGCTTCTTTTGGCGGTTCCATGTCCTTCATCACCAAAAAGGATGAGTTCCACTGGAATACTCTTATTGTCAGCAAATTTTTTGAATTGGATCGCTTCACCCGCAGGTACACGGGGATCATTCACCCCTTGAATAATCATCAAGGGAGATTTTAGTTTCTGCATATGCGTGACAGGAGATAGTTCTTTAAGTGCATCAGCATCTTTTTCTGGATCACCGTATTCGGTTATACGCAAAGGACGGCGGTAAGGTGCCGTGTTCAGCAAAAATGTGGTTAGGTTACTCATTCCTACCATAGCAACTCCGGCATCATAGGTTCCTGCAAAACGAGTCATACCGTAAAGAGTAGAGTAGCCACCGTAAGAACCTCCAGTGATGCCGATTTTAGGCGCATTGTATTTTTTCTTGAGTTCAATTCCTGCGTCTTCAATATCGGAAATCACCTGTAATCTTTTAGGTCCATTATCTATGTCGAGCCATTTTTTTCCGTAGCCAGCACTACCTCGCACATTAGGTTCAGCATAAATGAATCCATGGTTTAAATAGATTTCAATTCTTGGATTAAAACCAGGGAAAGATTTTCCTTCTGGGCCACCGTGAAAATCCACAATCACAGGACAAGCTTTATTTTCACAAGCTTTTGGAATGCGCACGAAATAAGGAATCTTAGTGCCATCTTTGGCGGTGAAGTAATCCAGTTTCGATTTTATAAAATTTTGTGTGGAAATTTCCGGTACGGAGGCTTTGGTCCAACGAGTAAGTTTTCCAGTGTTCCAGTCATAAACGAAACTCTGTCTAGGCTCATTATAGAGACTCACTCCAAAAGTGGTGTAACGGCTATTGCGAGTGGTACGGCCAAAGAAAACGTGTTCTGCTGAGGCAGGAAAACTTGGAAGTTTAATTGCTTTAAAGTTTTTCAAGTTTAGCGCATAGGTTCTGGAATATCCATCTTCATCAATGGTATAAATTAAACGAGAGCGATTAAAATCAACGTTAAAATTTTCTACATCGTAATTAAGAGCTTTTCCAATCGGATTCAGTTTTCCCTTTTTAAAGTGGTAAAGGCGTTTGAAATCGGAAAGTTTGTTGGTTAAAACAATATATTCATCAGGTTTAGTTCCAAATCTAATTTCACAATCAAGTAATTCATTTTGGCCAATGATGGGCTCCATTTTTTTTGTGGAAAAATGATAGCGATAATGTTCCGCACTAGTATTACTGGTGATTTTGGACATGATGATATAATCTTCATCCTTCCATACATCTGACAAACGCCAAATGCCTTTTTCATTAAAAATTTCGGTGCTTTTTCCTGTTTTTAAATCATAGCGATAATGAGTGTACACAGCTGGATCTTGATCGTTGGCCGAATAAAGAAAGTAAGAATCATCTTTACTCAAATAAGTAAAATCCGTTTGCACTTTACTCTTTTTGAGTAGTTCAACTAATTCCCCACTACCTGCTTTCATCATATAAATGCCAGG
>JBEIOQ010000059.1:0-14621 GCA_040377495.1 Halobacteriovoraceae bacterium | reverse complement strand
TTTACGCAACTTATTTTTAACGGCGCTGATATGGGAAACAATCAATTACAGAATGTTTTTAGTACCGCAAACTTAATGGATTTTTTGGGAAAAAACACAGAAAAAGATACGCTTAATGCTGTGACATTGAATATTCTTTTTAATCAATCATGGCCAATGATGAGTTATCTAAAAAAGATTGGCATCCCTTTAAAAAATAATAGCGAGCTTTATAACAAAGATAAAACCAAGTTAATGGAGTCGTACAAAACGTACTTAAAAAATCCAAATACAAAAGAAAATCCATTAAAGCCTTCTACATATGAAGAAAGAAAGAAAGTGAATGAACTTAGTGACTCAAGTTTATTCTTAATTTCGCCAGAAAATACTAGACTTATAAGAAAGAATAGAAGTAATTTTATTCAACTCAACTATCCAAATTTTGTTGCTCACTTTACCAATTCTGAGCATAGACTGGTTGAGATTGAAATTAATGGAAAACATCATATTCATATGCTGCTAGAAGAGTATATTGCGGTGAACGGATTAAATAATTTTCCAAAGTTTATTACAATCAATATTGATAATGAAGTTTACCGCCTTCAAACTCTTAGCTACAAATACGCCAACGAATCGTATACTGAATTTGAAAAAAGAAGTACCAACTTAAGTTTGCTGGCGAAAAAAAATGCTAAGGATGTTTTGGCTCAAAAACCTCTCTTTCTACAATGATCTATTATAAAGTTGCAGTTAACTTTCCCCTCCTTGAAAGTGAGCTCACTTATGCCTCCTCCATTGAATATAAGTTGGGAGACTTAGTTCAAGTTCCCTTGGGTAAACGTAAGTCAGAGGGAGTGATTTTAGGCAAAACCAGTAAGCCCCAAGACTCGAACTTAATCATTAAAGAAATTGAACAAAAACTAAGTGAAGAAATTTTTTTGCAAGAAGATGCACTAAAACTTTATGATTGGATTGCCCGTTATTATCAGTATAGTTTAGGTCAGGTCATATTTGACTCCCTTCCTACTTTAATGAAAAGGCCAAGGGAATTTAAACCTCTCATAGGTAAAAGTATTCCTCTTGCTTATGATTTGAATCAAAATCAAAATGAAATTTATTCGACTATTCAAGGCTTTTTAAAAAAGGGATTTAGTAAACACTATATTCATGGAATTACTGGAAGTGGAAAGACATCCATTTATATAAAACTAATTCAAGATATACTGCTCCAAGGGAAATCAGTAGTTTTCTTAATTCCTGAAATTAATTTAACTCCCCAGTTTTACCAGCTCTTTTGCGAACATTTGAACTGCCCAATTTTTCTTTATCACAGTTCTCTCACAAATTCGGAGCGCTATAACCTTTACCATCATTTATTGAAAAATGATGAACCTAAAGTTATTTTGGGTGTGCGGTCTTCAATTTTTTTGCCAGTTCATAAACTAGGGTTACTGATTGTGGATGAAGAACATGATAACTCATTCAAACAAGATGATCGCTGCCCATATAACGGACGTGATGTAGCAATTAAAAAAGCTCATCTCGCTCAGATCCCGGTGGTAATGGGATCGGCGACACCTTCGCTTGAAAACTACTCACTTTTTACCAATAAACACCCTGATCACTATTACTATACTCTTAAAATGCGTGCTTCATCCTCTGAATTACCCCAAATTACTTTAGTAGACGAACGATCGATTGAAGCCAGAGATAAAATAAAATTTATAAATCCCACGTGGCCCTTGGTTTCTGAATCTATTGATAAGATTCAACGAGCATTTGCTAAAAATGAACAAGTTATTGTTTTCGTCAATCGATTAGGCTTTGCCAATTATGTTCAATGTCGCAGTTGTGGGCATCAATTTTACTGCCCAAATTGTTCTGTTCCTCTAAAATATTTTAAGAAAAAATCTCTGCTGGATTGTGGCCATTGTGAATTTAAAATTCCATTTCCTCATTCTTGTCCTAAATGTAATTGCCTCACTCTAGAACAAAAGGGATATGGGACTGAAAGGGTTCATGAGATTTTAGAAACAATTTTTCCCAATAAAAAAATTGAACGTTTTGACCGAGATGAGATAAAAACCTTGGAACAACTAGAAGCTAAATTAGAACGCTTTCACCGTGGTGAAATCGATTTATTTGTGGGGACCCAAATGCTTTCCAAGGGCCATAACTTTAAAAAAGTAAATATGGTTTTAATCTTGGGCGTTGACTCACAGTTGAATTTTGCTGACTTTCGTTCCAATGAAAAAGTTTATCAACTTTTAACCCAAGTTTCTGGAAGAGCAGGCCGTTTTGGTGAAAAAAGTGAAGTTATAATTCAAACCTTAAATCCCACTCACCCAATTTTCACTCATATACAAAGTCATAACTTTAATTCCTTTTATGAAGACGAATTAAAAATTAGACAAGCATGTTTTTGCCCTCCTTATTCAAAAATGGCCATTGTTTATTTTCACTCGCGCTTTCAAGATAGAGTAATGAACAAAGCGATTGAGGTATATACATTAATGAATAATCTTAAAAACCAACATTTTGAATCAGTTGTTGTTAGTGATCCGAGACCGACCAACATTGAAAAACGAGCTAATCAGTTTAGCTGGTGCTTGTTACTTAAAAGTTCACAAACAAAACAACTACATGATCTTATTCATAACTACTTTAAGCATGAAGTTAAAACACCTAGTGTTTCAGTCAAGATAGATATCGATCCTTACAGTTTATTATAATTTATCATTTTGCTGTATGTTCCGAGAAGGTAACATATGGAAGAGAAACGAAACCCTGCACAGATAGCTCATCTGCAAAAACAGTATCAAACACGTATTACGTTGGCAAAAAATGGGCAAGAGGCTTACCGTAATAATGACTTTAAAAATGCGATTAAATATTACAATCTTTACTTAAAACTTTTGGCTGATATTAATAATGTTAGAGTAGAGCAACTTTCGCCCTCATTTTTCGATACAAAAACTCAAGGTTCAGAAATTTTTCTTATTAGTCAAATTTACTGGGACCTGGCTAAGGTCTATGACCTTACTCCACAATTAAAAAATGAATTATTACACGCCTTAAATAAATACGTAGAATTTTCTCTCAATTATCCCTTTCAAGTGGTGAATGCTGAGAGTTTGCGACGTTTTATTCGAAAAGGTAAATGTAAAAACGTTGAAAGTTTTCAAGAGACTTATAAGCGAATATATATCACATCTAAAATGTGTTATGTTGCGAGTATGGCATTTGGCTTTGATCATCCCACTACGGAAAAATACCGTCATCTTAAACTGAAGCTAGTGAAATTCAAAGCTGGGCAGTGGTTTGTAGACGCTTATTATCGTTTTTCTCCACGTTTAGTGGCCTATCTGGATAGTCATCCCCGACTAGCTCACTTTTTCAATAAAATTCTAGTGCGTCCTCTGCTTAGTTCATTGGCAAAATTTTTACTCCCCCGTATAATGTAAGATATGATTCTTCGTCGTTTTATTATTAAGGAATGGCTTAAAGCTTTTCTCTCAGCTTTGATTGCTTTATTTGTAATTATTTCTGTATCAGACTTAATTTCAGGATTTTTGCGTAGTAATGTTGCCGCCACTGAAGTTCTTTTCAATTATGTATTTTCTATTCCTGGATATATTTCTAAGACGTTGCCCATCGCCTGTTTAATGGGCACACTATTTTCTTTAAATAAATTAAAAAGCCATAGCGAGTTAATTGCGATTTTAGCCTCAGGCTTTTCCGGACAAACTATTATCAATATTATTTTTGCTTGTTCTTTGGCGGCAGCTGCCAGCCAATTTTATTTATTAGGCGAAATTATTCCAAGGTCGAAAATCGTACGATTGAACATGATGCCGGAGTCCTTGAAGGGAAAATTTAAAGAAAATAGAGAAAAGGGTTTAAAAACATCATCTCTAGCGACTGGACTTATCTGGTATAAGAGTAAAGATTATTACGTCTCATTTTCTGCCTTTAATAAGAAAACATCAGAACTTATTAATATGACTCTCTATCGCTTTGAACCTAATTATCTTGGCTCTGAGGTTTATCGTGCACCTATCGTTTCTTATATTGGTAATCATCAATGGAAAATGATTAATGGCTTTGAACTCTTTAAGTTGGATACTTTAAATTATCCTCAAGGGGCTCCTTTCACAGAAAAGATTATTACACTAACGGAAGAAGCTTCTGACTTCGATCAAATTGAGTCAGATATCGAAACTTTAGGTGTCGTAGGTCTTAATAACTTCCTTTCACATATACGAAATTCGGGAATTAATATTAAGGCCTATGAAGTAATGTTTTTTGAAATATTTTCCATGAGTCTGATTTGTTTGGTTTTTGGATTATTTCCTGCTTCAGCGGTCTTTGAACCTAATAGACGCAATAGTTCATTTGGAAAAAACGTCATTTTTACACTGGTTTTTACTATACTTTATTTTGTTGTTTATTCCGCGTCCGTTTCACTAGGAACGAATGGTCATGTTCCGGTAACAGTTGGGGTATTTGCTATTCCAGTTTTAAGTCTCATTTATTGTCAGTTGATTTTCATAAAAAACCGCAAACTCTAGATCCCATTTAAAGCCTCTTATGCTAAGATAAAAACATGAGCAATGATAAGCTGTGTCAAAACTACCAATTAGAGGGGAAGAATCTAGATATCCATACTTATCCAGATCCTGTCCTGACGAAAGTCGCTTTACCTGTTACTGAGTTTAATTCAGAACTTGAGAAGCTCTGTATCGACATGCTTTTCACTATGTACCATGCTCCGGGTATTGGTTTAGCTGCACCTCAAGTGGGAAAAAGCATTCGCTTATTTGTACTGGACGTAAAGTACAAACGTGATGTTATAGAAAATGATGATGGTTCGGAGGATTATAAATTATCTGGATTTCAACCAATGATTTTTATCAATCCAGTGATTAAGGAAAAAATTGGAGAAACAACTTATGAAGAAGGTTGTTTATCTGTGCCTGGTGTATACGAAGAAGTTAAGCGTTATGAAAAAATCGTAATCGATTATCAAACGATCAGTGGTGAAAAAAAATCATTAGAGGCAGACGGCCTTCTTGCGATTTGTCTTCAGCATGAAAATGATCACCTTGATGGCATCGTCTTTATCGAAAAACTTTCACCTTTTAAAAAGAATTTCTTTAAAAAGAAACTGACTAAAAATAAAAAAAATAACAAGGCCATTTAATGAAAAAGTTAAAAACCATTTATTTTGGTACACCGGACTTTGCGGTACCAACGCTGGAAATGCTTTTTCATCATCCACACATAGAACTAATTGGTGTGGTTACCATGCCAGATCGCCCAGCTGGGCGAGGACAAGAACTTCAATCACCTCCGGTGGCCCTTTTCACTAAAGAAAATAAAATTCCTCTTTTTCAAACAGAGAATATAAATAAATCTGAAGAGGTCTTGGCGCAGTTTGAGGAAAAAGGTGCAGACCTTATCATCGTTCTGGCCTTTGCTCAATTCTTAGGAAATAGAATTTTAAATCTGCCTAAACTTGGATGTTTTAATATTCACACATCACTTTTGCCGAAATATCGTGGTGCTGCTCCAATCCAATACGCTCTACTTCATGGTGATACAAGTACAGGTGTTTCCATTCAAAAGATGGTCAAAAAAATGGATGCTGGTGATCTAGCTCACTCCCACCCGGTAAGAATTCTACCGGAAGAAACCGGCGGTTTACTCTATACTCGTTTAAAATTTCAAGCGGCACTGGCTTGTTATGATTTTTTAGATAAGTTGATGCAAAATCAAATTAAGTTTGAACCACAAAACGAAGCTCATGTCAGCTTCGCCCCTACTTTGAAAAAAGAAGATGGGCTCATGAACTTTAAAGATAAAACATTTTCTGAATTACATAACCAATTAAGAGCGATGGATCCGTGGCCGGGAACTTACTGTTTTCTAGGAAGTAAGCGTCTTAAAGTTTTTTGCATAGAAAAAAACTCAAAAAAACTTAATCCAGGTGAAGTTAATACCGACTTCGGATCATTACTAATCGGCTGTAAAGATTCTAGTGTTCGTTTACTCACGGTGCAACTGGAAGGGAAAAATAAAACCAGTGATATTGATCTACTAAAAGGCTACCGAGAAAAAATAATCATTAACCCATAATTTCATATTGAGGATCTTATGATCATTGCTCCTAGTTTATTATCCGCGAATTTCTTAAAACTTGAAGAAGAGATTAAAAGCTTTGAAAAAAGCAAAGAGCTTTGGTTTCACCTCGATATTATGGACGGCCACTTTGTTCCGAACCTAACTTTTGGCCCTGCGGTGGTTAAAAACCTTTCTCAAATTACCAAGCATAAATTAGATGCTCACTTTATGGTAACCAATCCAATGGACCATATTGACTGGTTTAAGGATATCGGGATTCATAATTTTACTTTTCATTGGGAAACAACTCATCATCACGACCGTTTAATTCAAAAAATTAAAGAACACTACCCAAGTGTAGGTATCAGTTTAAATCCAAGCACTTCAATTGATTTGATTCCTGATTATATTTTGGAAGAAATTGACTTAGTTTTAATTATGTCAGTAAATCCAGGATTCGGTGGACAGAAATTTATTGAAGGAAGTCTGGATAAGGTCCAGCAACTTGCTAAAAAAAAGAAAGAATTAAAAGCTGATTTTCACATCCAAGTAGATGGTGGAGTTAGTCACTTAAATCATAAACCACTAATAAAAGCTGGGGCAACAAATCTCGTGGCCGGTTCTTATATCTTTGGAGCTAAACCCCAAGATTATTTGAAAAGAGTAGAAGCGATCCGAAAATGAAAAAAATAACATTAAATGGTCAGAATCTAACCATCTCACAAATTTATAATATTGCCCATGATCTAAAGGGTGAATATCAAGTGGTTGTTTGCCCTGATGCCAAAAAGAAAATGCAAGCTTCACGTGATTACGTATTCTCTATTGTGAAAAAAGGCAAACCTGTCTACGGTATTAACACGGGCTTTGGAGCTCTTTCTAGTAAACACATTGAAGAGAAAGATCTAGCGCAACTTCAAGTGAATTTAATTCGTTCCCATTGCACTGGTGTAGGCCGTGCTTTTTCCAGAGAAATTACTCGCGCCATTATGGTGTTAAGAGCGAATTGCTTAATCTCTGGTTATTCCGGAGTTAATCCTGCCATCGTCGATTTGTTATTAGATTTTTTAAATTTTGGTGTCACTCCTATCGTTCCAGAAAAAGGAAGCGTCGGTGCTTCTGGTGACCTCGCTCCCTTGTCGCATATTGCTCTTTGCTTAATTGGAGAAGGCGAAGTGGAGTATCAGGGAAAAATTCTAGCCTCCAACTTTGTTATCAATGAACTTAAAAAATCGCCCATCGTATTAGGCCCGAAAGATGGTTTGGCACTAATTAATGGTACTGCAGTAATGGCTGCCTTAGGTAGCCTTGCTTTATATGAAGCGAATAATTTAATTAAAACTGCAGATGTAGTCAGTGCGCTTACATTAGAGGCAGTAAGGGGAACGGCCAAAGCTTTTCATTCGGGCATCTCTCAATTAAAGCCTCATGTTGGCCAAGTTGCAGTAGCGCAAAACATGCTAAAACTCTTATACAACTCTGAAATTTTAGAATCTCATCACGAATGCACTAAAGTTCAGGATCCATACTCTCTTAGATGTATACCTCAAGTGCACGGAGCTGCTCGACAAACTGTTCGTCACGCAGAAGAAGTCATTACCACTGAAATTAATGCCGTCACTGATAACCCACTAATTTTTGTTGAAAAAGATGAAGTAGTTTCTGGTGGAAATTTTCATGGTGAGGCCATTGCTCTCTGTATGGATTATCTAGCTATGGGTTTGGCTGAATTTGCCAACATCAGTGAGCGTCGAGTAGAGAAAATGATGAATCCTGCATTTTCTGATCTACCTGCTTTCTTAACTAAAAACTCAGGACTTAATTCAGGATTAATGATTGCTCATGTTACTGTCGCTGCCCTAGCCTCTGAAAACAAATATCTTTGCCACCCGGCCTCAATTGATTCGATACCTACTTCAACTGACAAAGAAGATCATGTAAGCATGGGTGTAACCTCAGGAAGAAAATTACATGAAGTTTTAGAAAATCTAAAATATTGTTTAAGTGTAGAGCTTCTTTGCAATACACAGGCACTTGAATTTTTAAAACCATTAAAATCTTCTAAACCATTGGAGGCTGTTTATGGTTTAGTTAGAAAACATGTAGCACCGATCGGTGATGACCGCATTTTTTATAAAGATATTGAGGCCCTCAAAAAACTTATTCACTTAAATGAAATTATTGATTGTGTTGAAGAACAAATGGGGCCACTCGCTTAATTTGGAGTTGTTATGAAAAAAAATATTCCTCTTCCACCTTTGGGAGACAAACTTACTTGTAAAGGATGGCATCAAGAAGCCGCTCTTCGTTGTTTACTTAACAATCTTCATCCTGAGGTAGCAGAAGATCGCGAAGAATTAATTGTCTATGGGGGAAATGGTCAAGCTGCTCGTAACCATCAAGCTCTTGAAGATATTATTTCTGCTCTTAAAAATTTAGAAAATAATGAAACACTTCTTATTCAATCAGGAAAACCCGTAGCAGTAATTCCCAGTCATGAACATGGACCACGCGTACTCATTGCTAACTCCAATCTTGTTCCTCATTGGGGAAATTGGGAATACTTCAATCAATTAAAGGATCAGGGACTCATGATGTACGGGCAGATGACGGCTGGCTCATGGATTTATATTGGGACACAAGGAATCCTTCAAGGAACTTATGAAACATTTATGGCCGCAGCTAAAAAACATTATGGTGAAGGTTCTGACCTGGCTGGTAGGTTGGTAGTAACTGCGGGTATTGGTGGCATGGGTGGAGCCCAACCTTTGGCAGTTAAAATGGCAGGAGGAGTTTTCCTTGGAGCTGATATTGATCCAACTCGCATCGAAAAGAGACTAAAAACGAAATACGTTGATGTATTAGCTAAAAATATCGATGAAGCTATTGAACTAGCACTTAATGCTCAGGCAAAGAAAGAAGCCATTTCTATTGCTGTCGTGGCCAACGCTCCTGATTTCCTTAATACACTTTTAAAGAAAAATATCAAGGCAGATCTAGTGACAGATCAAACTTCGGCACATGATCCACTTAATGGTTATGTGCCGAATAAAATGTCGCTAGAGGAAGCACTTAAACTTAGAATTGCGGATCCTAAAAAATATACAGAACTAAGCAATCTCACAATGGGTGAGCATGTCACGGCCATGTTGGAATTCCAGAAGCGTGGCGCCCATGTTTTTGATTACGGAAACAATCTGCGTGAAGGTGCAAAAAAAGTGGGAGTTAAAAACGCTTATGACTTTCCAGGATTTGTTCCCGCTTATATTAGACCTCTTTTTTGTGAAGGTTCAGGACCATTTCGTTGGGTGGCCCTCTCTGGGGACCCTGAAGATATTCGTGTTACGGATGAAGCAATAAAAAAACTTTTCCCTGAAAATAAATCTCTCCACAATTGGATTGATAAAGCATCACATATGGTTAAGTTTCAAGGGCTTCCAGCAAGAATTTGCTGGCTAAAATATGGTGAACGACAACTTGCGGGGTTGTTATTCAATCAGCTGGTGCGTGAGAAAAAAGTTAAAGCTCCTATCGTCATAGGGCGCGATCATCTGGATTGTGGATCCGTAGCTTCTCCTAACCGTGAAACCGAAAGTATGAAAGATGGTTCTGATGCTGTTTCAGATTGGCCATTACTCAATATTTTAATCAACACTATGAATGGCGCTTCTTGGACTTCTTTTCACCATGGTGGCGGAGTAGGGATTGGTTATTCACAACATGCTGGAATGGTGATTGTGGCGGATGGAACAAAAGATATGGATGAACGCTTAACTCGCGTTTTAAATTCAGATCCGGGAATGGGAATTATTCGTCACGTAGATGCCGGCTACAATGAAGCCATAATGGCAGCGAAGAAAACTAATATTAAATTTCCATCAATGCATTAAATGAAAGTATTTCATCACATAAGCGAACTTGTTACTCTGAAAGATGCTCATCAAAAAGATGGGCGAAAGTTATTGGAAAGTGATTTAAGTATTATTAATGATGCTTCAATTGTGGCCAATTCTGATCAAATTCTTTGGTGCGGTAAAGCCAGTGAGTTGCCCGCTCAGTATGAGAAATTAGAAAAATTTGACTGTCAAAACTATACCATTCTACCCTCTTGGGTTGATGCCCACACCCATTTAGTTTTTTCTGGAAATCGTGCTCATGAATATTCTATGAGACTCAATGGTGCGACATACGAAGAAATTGCCAAGGCCGGAGGAGGAATTGTTTACACCATGACTCAAACCCGCAATCAAAGTTTTGAAGAGTTAAAGAAATTGACCAATCAAAGATTGGCAAAACTTTATTCCTATGGCGTATCCACGGTTGAAATTAAAAGTGGTTATGGACTTTCTCTTAACTCAGAAGAAAACATGACCAGAGTTATTCATGCTTGTAAGTTAGAATGGGAAAATAAAATTACTATTAAAAATACTTTTATGGCAGCCCATGCGAAACCGAAAGAGTTTTCGACTACTGCGGAGTACATGAAAAGTGTGGTTATACCACTTCTTGAAAAACTGGCCCCAGAAAAGATAATTGATGCAGTAGATATTTTTCACGAGAAAAATTATTTTACCGATGAAGATACTGAATTACTTTTTAAGAAGGCCAAGGAACTCAAAATATCCTGTAAAATGCATGCCGATGAATTAAATGATAATAACGGAGCTGCTTTGGCTGCCAAATTCCATGCGCTCTCCTGTGATCATTTATTAATGATTAATGATACTGGCATAGAAACTCTGGCCAAAACTCCTACTGTCGCTATGCTTTTACCTGGCACTGGATTTTTTCTAGGAAAACCTCAGGCCAACGCTAGGAAAATGCTAGATGCTGGTGTTAAAGTGGCGATTGCCTCAGATTTTAATCCTGGTTCATGTCACTATGATCACGTATTTAAAATTGCTCAGTTTGTAGCACCTACTTATAAGATGAACCGTGCGGAACTAATGGCTGCCCTTACGCTTAATGCTTCTCATGCTCTTAATATATTTGATCAAGGTTCAATACAACCAGGAATGAAAAGTAAATTTTCACTCTTTAAAGCGAAAAAATTAGAAGACATTCTGTATACATGGAATGAAGATTTATTTTTTAAGCACGGATTTGAAATGTTGAGATAAGCCAGGATCCCCGAAATCAAAATATCCTTGATGTGTTTTATACACAGAACCATTGATATAAATCACAGTAAAAGGGATGACTGCAACCAAAAAATCATCTGAAATTTTATTCGAATTTTCAGCAATGACAGGAAGCTCTAATTTAAATTTCTTTTTAATCTTATCGATCATTTTTAATTGATCATCTTCATCCGTATTAACTGTTATAACTTGTACATCTTCTGAAAAATCAGCAGCCAATTTCATAAGAGAAGGAAGTTCTTTTAAACAAGGAGAACACCATGATGCCCAGAAGTTAAAAATAATAATCGGTTTAGAAGTTTGGGAAAAATCATATTCCTTCTTATCAATGGCCTTAACTTTAAGTGTTTTTAGTAAATTTTCATAACGGACGTTCTTATCTTTAATAGTAGTTGACTGATTTGCACTGGTTTGCACCTGATCCATAGTCACTTGAACAGCTAGAAAGCCGGTAAAAGCGAGAATTAGAACTAAAATTGGTAAAAATTTCTTCATAGTGTGGAAAATCCAACCTTAAGCTAAATTATATCTATGATCAAACCTTTTTATAAGCGAGTGAAAATTTTCCCCTCTGAAAACAGAAGAGAAACATTGGGTCAATCGGGTCAAACCCTGATTGAGTTTATTCTGCTTATGCTCATGGTGATTTTTCTTTCTTTTGGCTACATGAAAATAGTAAATGGAAATCTGGCCAAGAGATGGGAAAGACTAGTGAATATTGTTGTCAACGATCACGGCTCCAACTTTTCTAGAAGTACCGCAAGCTTAGATTAATATTTTAAGGACGATTATGAAAAAATTTATTCTGGCCCTGGATCAGGGGACAACGGGTTCCCAAGCTATATTAATTGATGCCAATACTTTCCAGTTTATTGATAGCATGAAAGAAGAGTATCCTCAGATTTATCCCAAACCATCATGGGTAGAACATAACCTTCACGATATCTGGACCTCAATTAAAAACACCACAGAGAAACTTCTAAAAAAACATAACGTTGGTCCTAAAGATATCATTTGTATCGGCATTACAAATCAAAGAGAAACGACCTGTGCCTTTAATAAAAAGGGTGAACCACTTTGTAACGCAATTGTTTGGCAAGATCGCCGAACTTCTGAATGGTGCCAAGCTCACAAACAAGATGAAAAAATGATCCAGGGAAAAACAGGTCTTACCCTGGATCCGTATTTCTCGGGAACAAAAATGGCTTGGATGTTGGATAATAACTCCAAGGTTCAAGACGCTGCAAAAAATAATGACCTATGCTTCGGTACTATTGACACATTTCTCCTCTATAAATTAACGAATGGCGCGGTCCATGCCACAGAAACATCCAACGCTTCTCGCACACTACTGATGAATTTGAAAAATTGTGATTGGGATCTTGAACTTTTAAGTTATTTTAAAATTCCTAAAAATACTTTACCCAAGATTCAAGATTCATTTGGACACTTTGGAGTGACGAAAGACCTAGGCTTCATTGCTGATGATATCCCTATCACCTGTCTATTAGGTGATCAGCAATCGGCCCTGTTTGGCCAGGGAGTTTTCTCTGATGGAGGAATGAAATGTACCTACGGAACTGGCGCCTTTCTCCTGCTGAATATTGGCAATGAAATAAAATTTTCTAATAATGGTTTACTGACAACTGTCGCTTATAGCTACAAAGGCAAAGCGACATATGCTTTTGAAGGAAGCTCCTATATTTGTGGGGCCGCAGTTCAGTGGCTGCGTGATAATTTAAAACTTTTCCATTCTTCATCAGAAGTAGAAGAGTTGGCAAAAAAAATCACCGACCTAGGTCATGTCGAACATATTTTATTTTACCCGTATTTCTCTGGTATAGGTTCACCTTACTGGAAACCAGAAGCCAAAGCAGCTATAATAGGGATGACAAGGGACACGAAAGAAGAGCATCTTTCCTACGCCTGTCTTGAAGGTATCGCTTTTTCCATCTACGAACTTATAAGCGCTTTTGAAAAGGATAGTGGAAAAAAAATTACCACCCTAAGAGTTGATGGTGGTGCTTGTAAAAATAATCTTCTGATGAAAATGCAAGCAACTATTCTAAATACTGCAGTTGAAAGACCGATGGTAGTTGAAACAACAGGCTATGGTGCCGCTCTTGGTGCAGCAGTAGGGTTAGGAACTTTTGACCTGGAAAAAGTGAAAGATAAAGTCAGTGTCGAAAAAATCTTTAATCCGAACACTGACTGGACAAAATTTTATGAAAATAAAACTTCAAAATGGCAAAAAAACTTTAAGGCGCTTTATCTTTAAATTTTATTTAAAATAGGTCAGTAATTTGGTCAGCCCGAGTTACACCCAAAATTTCTATCGGATATTTCCCCTTCATTTCTTTGGCAATTTTAGCAGAGGTAACCAGTTTTTTATAATTCATTTGCGCCATTTCTTTAATCCGCATTTCAATCATTGGAACACTTCTTACCTCTCCCGTTAATCCAACTTCACCAATAAAGACCGTGTCTTCAGGAATTGGCTTAGAACGATGAGAGCTTAAAATAGAAGCAATCATTGAAAGGTCTGATTCACGATTAGAAAGCTTCATTCCCCCCACAACATTTAGATAGATATCACAAAAACCTAGAGGGATTCCAAAATATTTTTCCATCACCGCAACCAACATAGCTAGGCGATTCGAATCTACACCTTGGGTAGTACGACGACCATTTCCATATTTGTTATCCACCACGAGAGCTTGAATCTCAATAAAGAGTGAACGCGTTCCTTCTACAATACAAGTTAAACTTCTACCGTATGCTCCTTTAACTGAACTATCTAAAAAATACTGAGAAGGATTTTTTACTTCTGCCAGTCCCGCCTCTTGCATTTCAAAAATTCCGACTTCGTTGGTATTTCCAAAACGATTCTTCATTGCGCGCAATATTCGGTACTGGCCAAATTGATCACCTTCAAAATAAATGACCGTATCTACCATATGCTCTAAGATTTTTGGTCCAGCAATGGAGCCTTCTTTCGTCACGTGACCAATAATAAAACAAGTGGTCCCTGTTGATTTTGCGTAATTCATAATTTCATAAGTCACTTCACGAATTTGCGAAATCGTTCCGGGAGCTGATTGCACTTCATGAGAAATAGTGGTTTGAATAGAGTCTAGAACGAAAAATTTCGGTTTCAGTGTTTTAATTTGTTCTAAAATAGTCTGCCAGTTTGTTTCATTAAAAATGTAAAAATTCTGAGCATCGATACCAAGGCGCTTTGAACGACTGGCCACTTGACCTTCAGATTCCTCTCCGCTCACATAAAGAACTTTTTCATTAGGGTGATATTGAGAAATTTTGCCACTAATTTCCATTAAAAGAGTCGATTTACCAATCCCAGGTTCACCACCAATTAAT
>JBEIOQ010000089.1:0-10315 GCA_040377495.1 Halobacteriovoraceae bacterium | reverse complement strand
GAAAAAAAATCCTAACCAAAGCCTGGAAAGAAAAAATTTTTGCATCAGCGATGTGAAAGGAACCTCATGTGAGAAGTCTTACCTCGATCATGCCGTGAAACTTTTTTCTATGAATCACTCTGTGGCGGTGAACGATCCCTACTTCGGTGGATATGTTACTCAGTTCACCAAAACACTTCCGATGGTGAATGCACTTCAAGTCGAAATCAATCGTGGGATTTATATGGATGAACAGAAGTTAGAGTTGAAGGAAACTGAGTCACAGAAATTAAAACAGCAAATCACATCTTATCTATCTGAAATATTTCAAAAATAATTTTTTACTCAAAAGTTGTTAGTTACAAGGAAGATAATAAAGAAGCCCCTAAGGAGCATACATAGAGTATGTGACTTGGGGCTTGCTTTGTTATCTGACGATGTAAATGACAGCTTTTCAGTAAAAATTAGTGGTGGTGATGTCCGCCTGGTCCGTGCGCATGCCCATGTGCGATTTCTTCCGCAGTTGCTGCTCTCATATCGATTAATTCAACATTGAAGAATAGGTCTTTCCCAGCAAGTGGATGATTTCCATCGATAGTAACATCGTTACCTTCGATTTTGATAATTTCGAAAACTGGGTTTTCAGGATGATTGTTCACTTGGAAACGATCCCCAACTTGGATATTTTTTCCAGCAGGAAACTGATCTTTTGTTACTTTTACTAATAAATCTTCACGAATTTCACCGTAAGCATCTTGAGCTTTAACTTCGATGATTTTTTTATCGCCTTTATTTAATTTTTTTAATTCTGTTTCAAGCCCTGGAATGATTTGGTGTTGACCTTCTAAAAAGAAGAAAGGATCCTGGCCTAAAGATGAATCTAGAACAGTTCCAGCTTTGTCTTTTAGCTCATAGTGAAAACCAATGACGCGTGCGCTCATATTAACTCCTAAATGGGTGAAAATTCTGGATAAGTTTTAGTCTACGATGATGACTTTGTCATCAGCTGAATTAGTTTTCTTTTCTTTGGCCTTTTTAAGCAGGTAATCGATTCTTTCTTGCTCGCTTAAGTCATTGAGATTTATATCTTCAACTTTCTTATTTTCCAGTTCTAAACGGGCCCTTTTCTCTTCTTCAAGGAGTTTACGTTTAAACTCTTCTTCAGCCTTTTCTTTGAGACGATAGTCGTAGCGTGAAAATGAGGTTCCAAAACGCTCGTAAGCATAGGTATAAAGTGGTTCGAGAAAAACGTAATTATCCTTACCTCGTTCTAAAAATTGAATCATCACGCGAAAGAATTCTTTATCATTGGTGGTGTGAGACCATGCCGAAAATAAATATAACATCCCATCACTCGTGATTTGCTGAGCATAAGGTAGAGATTTAAATTCTTCGTAAATACTGCGTGACACATTTTCGGAGTCTGGTTCTATTCTCAATTCACGAATTAAACGCGCTCGAATCATTTTTGCTTCGGGCTCCTCTAAACGAGTGCTCAAAAGAAAGGAATGAATAATTCCTCCTCGTTGGATCATCATAATCTCTGTTTTAAAATCTTTATCTTTGGAAGTATATTCCACCACTGCCCCATCGACATCGGTAATGTAACCAAAGGTTTTCGTTCCTGAAGGCAGAAAACTCATCCTTTGATCTAAAATATAAAGCTGATAAACCATCTGCTTTACGCTCATTTCCATATCTTGAAATTTCATCAGGAAAATATCTCGCCATTTATCTTTGATGTTAACGGAATCGATGTGTTGTTTGAAAAAGGGGATTTTGAAAATCTTCTGCTTATGATCTAGTAATTTAAAATTACTTTTAGAGAGAATGACAATGCTGGCAAGCTTTTTGGTTCCTCGATAAAAAATATCAAAACCAAGCTGAGGACGATCTTCCTTACCCCCTACCTGCTTCGCGATTGGAACGACAGTATAAAGCGGATGGCGGAAAGGTAAGCTCAAGCGTACATCCATCACATGAAAGCTTTTCCAAACCGAATCAGCATCTTTGCGATAAATATTTCTTTCAACAAATCTCGTTTGATTAGCAAAGGCCCTTGGTCCGTAATTGGGAATAAAAAACCATTCGTTAAATTCTTCCCCGCGGATCCAGCTTTGATACATTCTTTTGGGGTAATTGTAGGCATAGAAGCCAAGAAAGCCCCCTGCTGCCAGTATCAGGATGATTGTCACAATCAGTATCTTTTTTATCATTCTAACTACTTATCGGCTTTTTTTGATGCCACTATAAGGAAAGTTCACATCTCTACAAACTTTACTTAATTTTTTCCAAGTTTTACCGATAAGCCTGATAGATTTAGTCCACCCCCATGGAGTTTTTATGGGCCAATTTTTTAAAGTATCGTTAGTTCTTGCCACCCTTTTTAGCTTAGCGAGCTGTGATGCTCCTAGTGGCGGTCGTGCACGCTCACGAACTTTGGCCAATATGTCGGCTTCTTCAGCTCCAGCTTCAGGAAATAACTTTTCGTCTTCAGGCACAGGAACAACAACGGATACAACTTCAGGTTCGTCCGGCAGCTCAAATTTAGGCGCTGGTTATGAGTCATGTAACTTAAGCAGTTTTAAAACAGTAGCAGCTTTCTCATTGGCGATTTGCCAAAGCACTCAAGATGAAACAAAAATTAAAGTTAAATTCGCCAATACAGACCTAACTAACGCCACTTGTTTTGTTCCAACATACAAATCAACTGATGGTAGTTCTATTTATGTAGGTCAAGCTCAGTGTTCGACTCATTCTGCAAACCAAGTTTTAGATGGAACTCTGGTAAAAAATCGACCTGGATATTCTCAGGCCATTATTAATGGTGTGATGATCATGAAACAAGCGCGCTTAAATGATTACTTCGCTTGTATGGACGCTATTCCTAACTTCATCGCGAACAACTGTCCCGCCAACCCTAGCATGTGTTCATCGGCTGCAGCATCTTTCCGCGATTCAGTATGCTCTTACTTTGTAAGTCAGGGTAACTATCTTGACGTTAAGTTGAAGTAAGAAATTAATGAATAATCTCTAAGTCCAGCTCGAATCTTAGTTTATTAAGAAATTGAATTTATTTGAGAGCTGTCTTACCAGACTTTTTTCTAACGCCTTCTATGATTGTTTAATTTAAACAAAGACTGTGCTTCAGTTGTTTACTTGGAGATTATCCATTAATTTGTTATTTAATTCTTCAGATTGCCAGAAATTTTCTCACCAATGCAGTAGAGTTTCGTCAATTTACCGTCTAATGTTGGGAAAGAAAGAATGGGGAAGAGGACTTCTTCATGGGAGTTTTCTTTTTGATTCATCTCTAATTTTGTACAGATCACAATAAAATAAAAAGAGACTCCCGCTTGACTGTGACCTTTTAAATAAACAAATAATTCCTCCCCTTCATCATCTTCATAAGAGAAGATTTCATCTGGGGTTTCAATGGTCGAAGGGATATAAGGATCATACAAATAAAAGTTTTCAAAAGGGATATCGGCATCTGTTCTTCTGGTTAAAAGTTCTGCTAGTAACGCTGATTTTTTTCGTTCTAAGCTTTCGACTTCATCTTGAGGAAGTTCGACTTGCACTTCATTTCCACTCTTCGTTTCCTCTTCCCCTGCTTCACCTGGGTCTTTCTGTAAAAAACCTTTCAAATCTTCAATTTTTGTTCCACGACGATATTCATTCATAATAATTTCAGAATTCGTAGCGGTTTGAAAAAAAACAAAAGAAGGTACTTTTTGATAAAGATAGGTCACCACAATCATAGTAAATGGAAAATCCTTATCTTCGTGGCGAGCAAAAAGAACATAGAGTTTTTCCCCTAGTTCATTAATGTCTTCCCAAGCCTCGACCGGGTTCTCCAGTGTCTTTTGAATATAATGGGGATTTTCTTTGAAAATGAAACATGACTCACGAGTTAAGTTGTGTTTCTTTCGAATTTCTTTTTCTTCTTTTTCGTAATGAGTAATGAGTGGAGCGTGAAATTGTACAATACAGGAATCTGAGCAAAAACTCTTCATGGCAAAATCTTCGACGATGAGAACTGATTCCACATTAGTCGTGATCTTTTTACAATGATGACAAAAGTAGATGCGTCGAGGGTTTTTCACATTTTCCTACATCGAAATATTTAGACCTGCAAACATAGAGTTCCCGTAGGCACCATTATAGTTCAGCAGTTTTGCCTGCATTAGATCCTGGCCCTCATCTACGGTTGTTTTACGAGTACGGAAAGTTGCTCCAAACTCTAACTCAACGGAAGGAGTAATTCCTAAGTGCATTTTTGGAGATAAGGTTGAAAAGTCAGCATTATTTTTCAACGCTTTTTCACGGGATGCATTACCTGATTTAATTTTTATCATGCTGGCTTCCAGACTGAAACGGATATCTTGTGTCGCTACCCATCCGACTGAAGCTTCAATTTTGGTAACATCACCAATAACAATTTCGTCTGCATTAGAAGGGTTTCCAGTCTTTCTATACTCTCCCCCTAAACCAAAAGCGAACATGCTTAATCGCTTAGTCGTGTGGAGTCCAAATATTTGGTCATTGCGAGATGAACCAAAAAGAGAATTGCTAGCTTTAAAAGAATAACCGCCATAAATATCCACCTTTGCTAAATCTACGTCTGTTCCTGTTCTAAACCAGTTGAAACCTAAAATGGCCTCTGGATTTCCTGTTTGGCTACTTTGTGTAGCATACATATCAGAAGTACTGGCCTGCCAATAAGATCCACCCACAAAAACACTATAAGGCGTTTCCACCAAAAGGTTTCCTTTGACTAAATCTACCCCACCATTCTTGGCTCCGTTATTGGTATTCACTTTGATCGCTTCATAACGAGTGGAAAATTCAATTTGTGTTGCTCTATTTTTGGCACTACCGCCAGAACCACGAGTAATTTTTTTCACTGATTTATTAGTTGGTACATTAACTGATTCATCATCAGGCGTGTAATCAACTAGTGCGAAAGTACTGAAACTAAACATCATTAAAGCAGGAACTAAGCATAGACAGGATTTTTTCATAACATACCCTTATTGTTGTTTTTAATCACCCTACCTTTATTAGATCATATCCGTGGGGCATTCGCGAGCGGCGCCACAGAATTGGGCAGATTTTGCCTCATCTCCGTAAGGAAATAAATTAGTCAGGATTAATTAGGGCAAACCTCGCCCATCTACCTTCCATCGCCAAGATTCGTTATGATGAACACAATGTACGGAGGGGCCTTTTCATGCTCAAAAAATCTAGAACTGAAGAAGAAATCACAATGTTACGTTTTATCGAATTAGGAAGAATGGGCCACTATCCCTTGTTCTTTCAAGAATGGATTCACGAGTCAGTTCATTCACCGAAAACTCAACTCAGAACCAGTTCTCTGCCTTCGACTAAAGAGTACGTTTATAACGTTTTCAGTGAACTACATAAACACAAAAATATTGAGCGTAAAAAAACATATTTGGAAAAACTTAATCGTGAAGAACGCATCAAGTTTGTGAAGTCATTTCTGTATTTAGTAGAAATGCGTTCCATGGATAAGGTGGAAACCCTCCACTAGAGGATACTCATCAATGACGAAGCTCTGCTTGCTCCTTATTTTAGGAACAACAACTCAGGCACTAGCTGAGTATAGGGTATTTCAATACCTCGTCAAAAATACTGCGCTTAAAGCTCAAGATCAAAATGCTTACCTGGCCATTTCAACCCTCGATCCTATTAGTTACCGCTCTTATAAGGCGGGTTCTCTTAATATAAAAGTGGATTTAATGAGAACCTGGATCTGTCCAGGATACACTGGCATGAATCAAGATTACTGCGCCTCACCTTACGAAAAGGTTAAGGAGCAAGTGCAATGAGTTCCATTAAAGACTTAGGACAATCGAACACTGAATTGGCCGCCAATCAAAGAAAAATGGTGGAAAAACGTACCAACGAACTCAGAGCGATTGAGCAAAAATATGTTCTTTCTGAAAAAGAAGCGAAGGCCCAGGCCGATTCGCGCATGATAGAAATTAAAAATCAAAATCAACTGCAACTAGCTGCTGAATTAGAAAGCAAAGAAACAAAACTTGGCGACCTTAAAAACTCCTTGAATGAAACACAAGAGATCCTAAATACCCAAGTAAACCAATTAAATAATTCTCGCGTGGATCGCGAAACTGAGCGCCGCCTACTCCACGAATCTCGCATGCAAAACCTTCAAGGAAAACACACTGAAGAATCTCAACTGTTAAATGAAAAATTCAATAAAGAAATGCAAGACATCAATGATCATGCACGATCTCAAGAAGTGCTGACTCGTCAAAAATTAAATCGAGAAGCGAATACATTAAGACGTGAATATAGCAGTACCATTAACCGCGATCATAAAGATTTCCAGGAACAAAAGTTCAATCAAGATGTGCAAAACCACCATGCTCTTCAAAACCAAGCTAGTCGTCACAAGCATGAAACAGTGACAAAAGAAAATACTCATCTCACCAAAATGGCGGGGACAGATATTCGCCATATGGCCGAAGAACAAACCACTGAAAAACAACACCAGTTAACGACAGAACAAACCCGCAAAGACTTTGAAACGAAATATCAAACGATTCTCGCTGGCCAAAATGAAAATTTGAAAACTTTGCAAGATCAGGTTGACCACAATATTGCCAAAATGAATTTGCATGAATCTAAGCAAAAAGCAGTGATCACAGAGAAAAGTAAGGATGTTTTCTATCAAGGTAACGTGGTGAAAACGTCGGTAATTGAAAAACAAGATCATTACTTAGTCAAAGTCCCAGTCGCCCCTCATGAAGCAGCATTAGTTAACCTAACAGGAAAAGATCGTAATCTTAAGCTCTCTTTAAGCCGTATGTCTGAAAAAGAAGTCAAAGCTGAAGATGGTTCCATCAATAAAACCAAACGCTCTGAATCGATGGTAAAAGAACTACAAGTAGAACAAATCATTAATCCAAAGAAGATTGAAAAAACTTATGAGAATGGAGAAGTGATTTATAAAATTGCTAAGCTCTAGCTCGTAGCCTCTTCAAAATTCGGCTTCTCTTTTAAAATCTGATAATGCACTTCTTTCACCTGAATCACTTCATGAATGTCAGATAACATAGACTTTAAACGCTTAGGATTGGTCTTAACGTAGACTTGTAAAAGACGCATATCATTTCTTTTATCAATCACTTCTTCAGTGATTTTTAATAACGCCTTTTTATCAATGATTTCTTCTAAACGATTAATCAAAGCTCCCCTTCCTAGAACTTCAAGGTGGAAGTAGATATTCAAATCGAAAAGTCGATAAATTGGGTCAATAATTCGTAACACGCCAAAGGCACAAAGCGTGAAGCCTAAAGCAGTGAAAGGATAACCAATCCCAATTGTCACACCAATCGCCGCCGTAAACCAGATTAAAGCCGCTGTAGTAAGACCAATAATGTTCCCTTTACTCTGGAAGATGGCGCCCGCACCCAAAAAACCAATCCCGCTGACAATTTGCGCTGGAATACGGAGTGAATCACCACGAATGCCTAGCTCTGAAGACCCACCTAATAAAGAAATCGCGGTAAAAAGTGTCGAACCAAGACAGATGAGAACCATGGTTTTAATCCCCGCAGATTTTAATTTTCTCTCACGGTCAATACCAATTACAGCTCCCATCATGATGGCCGCAACAATTTTTAGCGCTAAGCCTAAATATAAATTTACTTCACCTATAAGTTCGATCGATAACGTAGGCATACTTGTTCACTCTCTATGCTAAAGCCAAATTTTGGCGATAATTAATTATAGAGGAAATCTAGCTAATGAAAAGACCTTATATCGTGCATTTTATGGCCATTGAGTCTGACTCACATATTCATGTGAGAGCATCACTCTCTATGAAAGAGTCGCGCGCCTTGGCTCTTTTAATCGATAAAGACATCACCAAATTTTCTCCCACTGCTCCACTAGAGTCCTTAGGTCTACTGGGTAGCCAGGAATTCGTCATGCGAATTATTGGTTATGATGCTGAACGCAGCGTAGTCTTTCGAAAAGATTATGAATCAGATTCATTAGGAAACTTCGATATCAAATTTATCCGCTCCATTAATCAGATTAAAATTTCTTATTTAGAAGTTTACGAAGTCAAAACCTCGCCAGGAATTGATTATCACCTGGGCGGTTATATTCCATTAAAAATCTCAACCCCCAAAAAAATTATCATTTCAGATTTTGATAAAACATTAGTTGATACTCGTTATCACACACTAAAAGAAGTATTCCATTCTCTGCATAAACCTTTACATTATTTTCCATCCATTGGGCCCTCGATTGAACTCTTTAAAGAATATATAGGGAATGATTATCAGCCCTTTATCGTTACCGCTTCTCCCCATTTTTATGAGAACGCAATTCGAGACTGGTTATATAGCAACAATATTTATACTGCAGGAATTTTTCTCAAAGATTACCGTAAACTTTTTTCTCTCTTCGAAGAAGATCTCACTTCACGTGATATTAAATCTCAGGTTTTTTATAAACTTAATCACATCGTAAATATTATTTTGATGACAGGTGTGCCAGAGGAATTAATTTTAGTGGGTGATGGTTTTGAATCAGATACTCTGGTTTACCTTACCATTGCTTCCATCCTCTCGGATAAAATTGATCCTTGGAATGTATGGAACAAGCTCAACAAAAGTGAATCGTTTAAACTCAACACCAAACAGGTTTCACGTTTTTTAAGTAAGTTTTATCAGTTAGAAACATTAAAAAATCAGAAGAATTTTGTCAGTCCGAAAATTCGTATTCATATTCGTTGTAAAGATATCAACAAAAAACCGGATATCCGTCTGGATTTCCTTCTTCGTCATCATCATCTGGTGCACTACTACGAAGCTTAAATTAGATATGTGGGAGCAAACAAAATAAAATAGCCGAGGCTGAAATAAAAGCCCATTTTGTGGAACTTTTGCGCCTGCTCTGGCTGTAAGCGGGAAGTCAAAGGTAGCTTCTTAAATTGAAAACCAACCACTTCCAGATAGATGCGAAAAACGGCTAAACTTAAGAGCAGCAAATTGAAAGTTTGATTAGTCAAAAGTTCTGAGCTTGTGATAGAATCCATCTTATCTCTCCATGTAATTTTGGGACACTCATGAGCTCAAACCCACAAATTCCCAGCATCACACTTATCGGCGATCCGCTGGAAAACTTTTATCAATTGGGGTTGAAAGATGCAGAAGCCTATCCAGAGATCAAAAAATACTTTAGGCTGCTCCTCAAAGACAGTAATGTCTTCACGACTTCAGCTTTCCAAACCTTTCATGAGTACTATTTAGGCAGAAGCTTCAAAGACATCCCTGACTATCACGCTCAGGTTTCCGCTTATGCTGAAGGCCTGAAAGTTTCTCCTAAGGAAGTTAGTTTTGAATTAATGATTCCAGAACTCATGAATGCGGTGACGAAGTTTGCGCCCAATTTACAGAAATTTTTATTAGGCTGTTCCAGTCTTTTCCGCTACGACGCTAAATCAGACTCCATCTATCATGGCCGTATTTTAGATTTTCCGATGGTGAAATTATGGGAAAAACACGAACGCATCATAAACTACAAATTAAAGAATCAATTTAATACGCAAAGTTTTGGAGTGGTAGGAAATCCTTTTGCCAGCCTAACCTGCATGAACGAACATGGTTTAAGTCTAGCGCTTCACCAAAAATACAGCGATTACTTTAATCCTGAAGGTCACCCTATTCACTTTATCGTTCACAAATTAATGACGGAATGTGATTCCGTCAAATCGATGGTTAAACTTTTAAAGCAATATCCTAGTATGACTTATTGGGGGCTTTATCTTTCCACTAAAGAAGGCAAAGTGGTTGCCATGGATGTTTGTGGGGACCGTTTAGACAAAGAAGAATATGATTTAAAAGAGGTGCCATTTCTTTATTTCAATAACCAGCCTATAAAAGAGGATCAACATAACCAAGAGGTTATTCCTTATGGTCTGGACCGCTTTAATCGTGAACGTAATATCGTCATGCAAAAGCGAGTGAAAAAATATTCTAAGACGACCTTTAGGCACGATGACATGCTCAATCTTCTTTCGGCCCATGAAAGTTATGCACGTGATACGAAACATCATTTACAGTCGCCGTTAACCTTGACTTCAGTGAACATTCTTTCCTTGAATGCCAAACTGGGAACAGCGGCTAGTATTCTGGGTGAAACACCTCGTATGCTCGATCAATCCCGAGTAGAAATTGAATTTAAAAATCATAATCTGTTACAAAAAACCATGTCTTCTCCCGAACCAATTGATGAATTTTATAAAAAGGGTTTTAAAAAACTTGCTCATGCT
>JBEIOQ010000111.1:0-7741 GCA_040377495.1 Halobacteriovoraceae bacterium | reverse complement strand
ACTGCTTGGCCCTTCCATGAAAGTGTTTCAGCAAAACCTTTCATTTTGTATTTATGGCCATCATATTTAATCGTCTCGGTGTAACCAAGTTCTTTCCATTTATCCATACCGTAAAGACTGGTGAGATTTAATACATTGAGTTCCCACTCATCGTCAGACCAGAAATCTTTTCTATAACCTGAAGTCCATTCTTTTTTGGAAAGATCTAAACCGCAACGGGCTGTGGACGCCACTTCCCTCATGGCCACCTTAGTGTGGGAGCAAGAAAAGACGAAGAAAAAAAGGACAAAGAATGAGAGGTTTTTCATCTCATTTATTATAGCAAGAGATGATTTTGAAAGTAAGAAAACAAAAGAGGCAGGAAATTCCTGCCTCTTTGTTTACATTAAGATATTGGCCAAAGTTTATTATTGGCAGTATCTCCATGCAAGATGGTACACCAATCCGGCTTGCATATCGATGGAATCCACACTGGCAAGAGCATCGCCAGCACCGGTATTCTTCACTAGCATACTTGTGTTTACACGAATGTTAGTATCAGCACCGCAAGGTGACCAAATTTGGGCCCCGACTCCCAAAGTGTTTTGAAAGGTATAATCTGTATCTGAAGGACCAAAGAAATTTCTTTGGTATTTTGGCCCTCTCATGCCTGCAAAGAAGTACTCAGCTGTTAACTGAGCTGATGCTGCATAGTTAGGTAGCGAAACAAATCCACGGTAATCAACATCGATAATGGAGACTGAAATCCCATGGGGGATATGAATCGGAATGGCCAGGTTACATGATTTACGATCAATGGTTTTTTTAACGCTTTTACCTGCTTCTACAACATAAGAATCAAATAAAATACTTAACGATTTTGCATCCGGGCTCAAAGTGACTGAGGCAGAACCAGCTGGACAACCATTACCACCATAACCAGCAACACCTAAACTAATGTCATCAGCGTGAGCAACATTGGCTAATGCAGATAAAGCAACTAAAGATACACTTAATAATTTTTTTAAACTCATTCGACTCTCCCGTGTTTGTGAGTTAGCACCGTTGAATTTAATTTCCCTCATCACCAAAACATTGAAAAGATCAAAACAGTGCACTTTTGTGATAATTCGTCACATGACGAAGCAATCTTTTTAAGTTCGTCAGCTGACGAATTAAAGACAAATCGATGGTGTTTGGAACTAGGCAAAGAATTTTTTTTCAAATAATTTGAATTAGGGAGAAATAAATTATGAAAAAATTATTTTTAGTATCATTATTAGTAGCGAGCACTTCAAGCTTCGCTCAAAGTTTATTTGAAGGCGTGATGGCACGAGGAAATGGTTGCCAGCAAGGTAAAGCAACAATCGTCATGGCGCCAGATCAAAAAAGTTTCACTATATTGTTTGATGAGTTCTCGGCAGGCCTTCCCAAGACATCAGTCGCGAACGATAATCAAGAAGCGGTAAAGCTTGGAATTTTACCTCCAAGCTTTGCAACTTCACCTTTAGTTGAAATGAAAATGTGTGTGATCAGTTTCAATTTGAATCTACCTGGTCGAACTCGCAATCACGAAATGGAAGTTTCTTACGATTATCGCGGTCACTTATATTTAGATCGTCAATTAGCAGCTTTCTTCAAATCATTGATGTTTCAAGTTGCGGTGAATCCTCACGGTGGGCACACTGGAGGACAATCACACACTCATACCTTGGTTGAGAATGATGTCTTTTCTGCTCCAGCGAATGATTTGGATCAAGACTTAATCATTAGTAATGTACGTCGTGTTCGCTTCACTTCAACTCCAAGGATCAAGGCAGTGAATGGGCAGCAAGTCTACATCAACCAAGTTTTTATGGGGTTTAAGAACATTATTGGGGTCCATGGACTCAATCCTAACCTTAACAGCAACTTAAGCGGACTCATGATGATTGATTCTACTGATATGGTAGGAAAGATGACGGTAAAACTAGTGAGATCTCTTTAGTCATCAGTCGCAAATTGGCTCCAGCTGGGGCCAAAGTGCGCCCAAAATATCCCAAAAATCAGGAGATATTTTGTAAAACTTATGTGCATTCCCAATCGTTTCCCTTTTGTCCTACACTGGAAAAGTTAGGTAAAAAAGAAGGAAAAACTTTTGGATTTAAATAGTGACCTACGTTCTTTGATTGATTCGCATCTGGAGAAGCATCCATCGCTTTCGCTCAACGCTATTGCCAAACGTTCCGGAGTTTCAGAGGCCACACTCAGAAGAATCATGAGTGACAAAAACAAGCAGGCCCCTGCTCCTAATATCGTTTTACAATTAGTGAGCTTCATCAAGAAAGAAAAGCGCATAGCTGTTCTTCTGCAAAAAACAGAGGGAGAGATTGGAAACTATCTGAGAAAATCTTTTGATCAATTTATTTTTGATCGTGAAGAAATTGAGATGCACTTTGATTTGAATAAATTGTTTATCGATAAGGATATGTACCTTATCTATAAATTAGCAGCGAATAGTAATGGTATTTCTCTAGGCGAAATCGAAAAGATTTTGGGAGCAACGGGGAAGAACAAACTTCTAGAGTTAACCGAAAAGAATGTCGTCGAGAAGCGAGTAGATGGAAATTTCCATGCGCTCAACAAAAGCTTCTCGGTGGATGTTCAAGTAGCGAAGAATTTTTTACCGGAAATGATTCGTTTCTTTAAGCCAGAGCTGGCGCATGAAGGAAAAACTTTATTCTACTCTCTTTCAGAATCAATGAATGAAGAGGGAATTAAGAAGATCAAGTCCATTCAGTTGGATGCGATCAAAGCGATCTACGACATCATGTGCGACACTCAATATCAGGGCAAGATCCCTTATTTTAGTGTCTCACTTCAAGATACCATGACCTTAAATGAGAACCTCGGGGGGTTACAATGATGAAGAATTTCTTATTACTACTAGTGATCTTAGTTAGCGTCGGTGTAAACGCAAGCGAATTAGAAATCCTAAGTGAAGAGACCCTGGAATCACTATATGCCGAGAGTAAATTTGTCGCTTTCGGTGAAGTCACTGGTGTGGGCGGAAGAATTGCTCTGAATAAAGTAGACAGCTTCGTAACCATCAGAAATGAAGTGATCCCTGCAGCGAATTTGAAAGTAATCTTAAAACCAAACGCTGAAGCAGTTTTAGGTAACGTAAGCGCCATTCAACAAGGTGAAGTAGTCCTTCAGAGAAAAGATCTTGCGGGAGCGATTATAAAGTAAAATAACAGTTGAAATCGTCGGGGATTGAACGAACTAATTGCCCAATGTCGTTCTTTGCCTGATATAAAAAGGCCCTTTTTAGGGCCTTTTTTGTTTATGCTCTATTCTCAATTTAAGGAAAATTAACCTCAAGCCCCATCCTTCATAACCCGATATTCCAATATAAATTTTATCTCTTAAAAAGGAGTTCCTCTTGAAGTTCCTGACTATTTCGTTTTCATTGCTTTTAACAGTTCAAATCTTTGCTAAAGACAAGACTCAGCAAACAAGCTCTCCCTTGATTGAAGTCTCTCCTATGAATAGTCCCGTAAAAGAGGATAAGGCTAAATTTTTAGTTACTGTACCTTCTGGTTTTGAAATCGATAAAGCAAAATACAAGATTAAAAATAGTACTCATATTTTTGATAAATCAGATAAACACGATAACTTGAATCTCACTAAGCAAGGAAATGATTATGTTGCTTCAGCCGATGTCTCAAAATTGCCACCTGGCCAATATCAATTTTTTCTTAAGATCGTCGATAAAAAAACAAAAAAAGAACATGACAGCCACCAAAAGAAAAAACACGTGTTAAAAGATTTCGCCGCCTTCATCATTGATGAAACGATGCAAGTTCCAGCACCAGATCCAAAGAAAGATGCTTTAACTTTAGCTGGAATCGATTCAGACAACGATGGCCTACCAGACCGAACGCAAAGGTGGATCAATAGTAGCTCGTACTCAATTGACATGAAACAAGCATTGAAAAATTCAGGGAGATTACTTCAAACCGTAATTCTGAATCATACTAATCCTACGAATTCAGTTGTAGCTTTAGACTCTTTTATTTCCGCTTCCTACTGCATTAGTGCACAATTTGGACGAGGACTAGAAAACCTTGATAAATCGCATGCTCTTCAAGATGAATTGCAACAAAATATGCTCAATACAAATGAACGCTTGGTTGCTTATCGTCTGGCAAATACTCACGCAAGTGGAACAGGTGGCTCTATTCCCCAGGATAAATCGAAGGAAGCTCTATGCAATTATTAGTAAAGCTTTTTATAATTTTACTGCTTTTCACAAGCTTAACTTCCACCGTTTTTGCTTCACCTAAATGCTCAATAAATGGCACAACTGTATTTTTTACAAACGGTTATGACTTGAACGATGAACTTAAAGTATCACAAAGCGCTGAAAAAATTTCTGAAGCGCTAACCGACTATGCTCAAATTGATTCAGAGGAAGAAGTAAAATTTAGTTATATTTTCTTAGATCGTTTTTCTTATTTACGGCCTCCGCCAACAGCACAAGAATTAGCCTCACCAGTGCTAATGGCTGCGAAAATAGAAAGGGAAAATGCTTTAATACAAGCTGAAATCCAAAAAGAGACAGATACTGTTCGCAGAAAGCTTATTCAAAAAGAAGTTATCCAGAGGAATGATTTAGGTACTCGCTTTATATTGAACTTCTTTAATATTATCAAATTGCCTGGCCTAGTAGATGATGCTCTCAAACTCGCAGAAGCTTTTTCCGACCTTACTACCGAACTAAATACTTTTAATGAAACTTCTATCGCTGCACCCGCTAGAACTGATTTGCTTAATTTCATTAGAGAAATCCGCTTAGCAATGTTTACTGAATTAGGTCTAGGGTATCAGTTAAGTCAAAGAAAAGTTATTCTTGTTACGCATGGAGAATCGGGACATTATCTTAAGCAAGCAAATGAATTCTTATTTAACACAAATTATCCAACTCTTACGGGGACAGTTTATCCAACACCGTATCCTTTCCCTAATGTCAATGATGTTACTAAAGCCTACAAAATCATAAGTGCAGTTCATATAGGAACTCTTTTAGGTAATTTAGGAGCTATTAATAGGGAAACTTATAGAAATTATGAAAAAGACGAATATGTTCTTCGATTTGCAATGTTCCCTGCAATCCCTAATATTGGTGAGTCTGTATTTGTAGAACCTAACAGCAATGATCTCGGACACAATTTTATAAAAACATATCTCAACTTAAGTGATGTTCGAGAAAACTCGACCGATACTTATTATGGAACTCTAGGAGGTATTCGAGAAGCAGCTGAACTCCTTGAATCCAACTGCGGAAATCCTCCAGTCGCTACTTTCACTGAAAGTGTCCGTCTTCCCAAGCCGGCCAATCCCCCATTTCCTCGAGTCTTAGGAAATCCGATGATTCATGATTTCGATGCAAGTGGTACCACTGATCCAGATGGAGCGGATGATATTGACCGTTATGAATGGTATGTGAACAACTTCCGTGTCGGTACTTTTACTCCAGCTCAAACGAAAATCTTCATTACCTTCAATATTGAAGGTTCATTTGAAGTAAAACTTAAAGTATTTGATAAAAGCGGATCTTTTGGTGAATTCACCAAAACAGTTGTTGTAATTAATAATCCACCTGACGTTATTATTTCTGCAACAAGCTCTGAAATGACAGCTAGTTTTAATAGCGACCTTTCTAGCGATGATGGTGAAATCCAAAGTTACCTTTGGGACTTCGGAAATGGCGTAACATCGACTGAGAAAAATCCATCCTATACTTACACGACACCTGACACTTATCAGGTAAGCTTAACCATAACAGATAACAACGGAAAATCGACCACTGCCTATGAAACCGTCACGGTCAACAGGGCAAGTGGTGACTTCAGCTACTTTATTAATGAATTAGATGTTTTCTTTGCTGCTTCCGTGGATGGTGCGAATGTTACAAGTTATACTTGGGAATTTTCTGATGGAGTCACAGGATCAGGTGCAACTTACTCCCGTAGTTTCTCTAATTCAGGCAGCTATGATGTCAAACTTACTATGACTAAAGTTGGTGGGGGAACCATTGTCGTTAATAAAACGATTAATCTAGGCCTTTTCTTTTACACTGGACCGCAAACATACACTGGAACACTCATCGCGGCAGCAAATGTCACCGCTGAAGAAGGAACAAGTGCTGTGATTATTTCAGTTTTTTCAGGAGGAGTATCCTATCTTTCGCAATGGACGATTAATGGAGAAACTGTAACACCATTTATGAATTTAGGTTTCATGCAACAAGTTCGTTATACTTTCACTGAGTCACCTACTCCTGTCAGTATTTGCTTAACTGATCCATTTAATCCAGGTAGAAGTGGTTGTACTAATTTTGATGTTTTCTATCGATTAATTCAGAACTAATAAAAAACGCCCGCAAATGCGGGCGTTTTCTTTATTTTTATTTTTTGATTATTTAATTTTCAGTAAACAAGTCTTCGTTTGAACTTTCCCACCTAAAGCCCCTTTCGAAGCAATGGTCAGTTTTAAAGTCGTCGCATCTGTTCTCTCTAAAGTTGTTTCATACTTCATTAAAATACCAGCTTTGCGAATTTTATGTTTCTTCACAAATTTTTCTGCCGCTGAATCTTCTGCTTTAACTTTGGTAAACACTTTACAAGTATACTCTTCACAAGCGTAAGGATTTTTTCCTAACTCTCTTCCATCAATTGGACGAATTTCATTACGGTTGAAGTGAAAAACCACTTCCCCATGACGTTCCATTAACCTCAAATTTTTTGCACCAGAATGCATTCCAATTAAATTGGCCACACAAGTATCAGCAGAGAAACCTTCAGCCGCTTGCATTTCATAAATGCCATCAATAGCTGCGATTGATGAGAGTGAAGTTAGGGTCATTAGACTAAGAATAAGTTTTTTCATGGATATCTCCTTGATATTCTAAGATCGAGGAGTATGTATCATAGTGTTTTGCATAGCGAAAGTGGCTTTTTTAGCTTTGGGAAAATTCCCAATTTCCCTAAGAGTTTCATTTACTTATTAGACGTTTCTTAGTAAAAAATGGGTTCATTTATTTATGTTTAAGACGAACTAACTATCATAATTTGGAGTTGATGATGATGCCTGAAAATTGGTCTATGTGGCTCAATTCCCCTGTAATCATCGGGGTAATTGGACTTTTGATTGCTGTGTATTTCTACATTCGCGTAGTAAATCTTCCGTCGGGTAACGATACCATGAACCGTATCGCTGGTTATATCCGCGAAGGTGCTATGGCCTATCTTGCTCGTCAGTATGTAACACTCGCTATCTATGGCGTGGTTGTTTTCATCGCGGTTGGAATCTTCTTAGGATGGGTTGCTGGTGCAGCTTTCCTTGGTGGATGTGCTCTTTCCCTTCTTGCCGGCTTTGTCGGAATGAAGGCTGCCACTTACGCTAACGTTCGTACCACTGAAGCAGCGAGAACTGGTATTCGTGCCAACGCTCTTCTGACAGCGATCGATGGTGGAGCGGTCATGGGACTTTCAGTTGCAGCTCTGGGACTTATTGGTCTTGGACTTCTTTACACTTGTTTCAAAAACGATGCTCACCTTTCACCTATTATGCATGCCTTTGCAGTAGGTGCTTCATCTATCGCGCTTTTCGCTCGTATCGGTGGTGGTATTTATACAAAAGCAGCTGACGTTGGTTCAGACATCGCTGGTAAAGTTATCGAAAACATTCCTGAAGATGATCCACGTAACCCAGGTGT